>PBKC01000038.1 GCA_002721365.1 Rhodospirillaceae bacterium
CCGGCCGAGTTGGCGACGGCCGGCGCAGGGGATGTCCTGGCCGGGATGATCGTCGGTCTGTTGGCTGCTGGAATGAGCCCCTTCGACGCGGCATGCGCCGGCGCGTGGCTGCATGGAGCCACCGCATCCGAGATCGGACCAGGGCTGATCGCGGAGGATATTTCCGATACCTTGCCCCGCGTCCTCGACAGGTTGCGCAGTGGGCGGCCCTAAGGCACAAAGCGAACGCTTCACATTCACCGCTTACCCAGACGACCCGGCCATATCGATGACCGAAGAAACGACGACCTTCCTGGATCGGACCATGGGCCGTCTTGTCGATGTCTGGCGCGACATCGCGGATGGGACACGACGTGCGTTGGGGGAGGGGCTGCGCCCGGACCTGCCGGATGAAGACGCTTCGCGGTTTCGCCGCCGGATCGCAGAATGCCTGGACGGCCGGGGCGGCGAGGTGTCGGCGCGGGCGCGGGCGGCGGATCTCGGCCGCAGCTACCTGACGCTCGACCCTACCGGACGGGTCCGGTTCCTCCGGATTCTCGCGACCGAGTTCGGCGTCGACCGCAAGGCCATAGATGCCGCGATCGAGGCGGTCCGGGAGGCCGAGAACGACGAAGCCCGCACCGCGGCGGAAGCGGCGCTGCGTGAAGCCCTGGTGCCCGCGCGCGTCAAGCTGCTGACCCAATTCAACGGGTTGCCCGAAGGTGTGAAGTTCCTGATCGACATGCGGGCCGAGACGGTCGCGTTTTCAAGGGATCACCCGGAGCTCAGACCGCTTGAAGCCGATCTGAAGGCACTGCTCACAGCTTGGTTCGACATCGGCTTCCTCGAACTCAGCCGCATCACCTGGGATTCGTCCGCCAGCATTCTCGAAAAGCTCGCCGCCTACGAGGCGGTTCACGAGATCCAGTCGTGGAGCGATCTCAAGAACCGCCTTGATTCCGACCGGCGATTCTTCGCGTTCATTCATCCGCGGATGCCTGACGAACCGCTGATCTTCGTCGAGGTGGCCCTGGTCGTCGGCATGGCCGACAACGTCCAGACGCTTCTCGACGAGACAGCGCCGGCAATCGATCCGGGCAAGGCGGATACCGCGATCTTCTATTCGATCTCCAACGCCCAGCGGGGGCTGGCCGGGATCAGTTTCGGCGGATTCCTGATTAAGCGCGTGGTAGATGCGCTGAAGGCCGAATACCCCAATCTCAAGGCCTTCGCGACCCTGTCGCCTCTGCCGGGCTTCGCGCAGTGGTTCGATGGGCGTCTGGCGGAATTGGCCGAGGACCCGGACCGCGACGACGGTCCCGCCTTGTCCGCGACGGAAGCCCGCGCGCTCAACCGTCTGGCGGGAAGCGATAATCCGTATGCCGGGCTGGCCCAGCTTCTTGCCGATCGTTGGCGGGAAAGCCCGGAGACGGAGACGGCGGTCCGCCGCCCCGTTCTTCGCTTCGCCGCCCACTACCTGATGCGTGAGAAACGGGGTGACCGGGCGCGCGATCCGGTGGCCAACTTTCATCTCACCAACGGCGCCCGCTTGGAGCGGCTCAATTGGATGGCCGACACGTCGCATCGTGGACTGCAGCAGTCCTTCGGCGTGATGGTGAACTACCTCTACAAGCTGCCCGAGATCGAGGAGAACCATGAGGCCTATACCGACAACGGCCGGATCGTCGCCTCGTCTCAGGTCAAAACATTGCTCCGAGCCTAAGAAAAACCGTCTAGTTCCAATAAATTGAGCAATTTAGCTCACAGACGACTTTCGGAGGAAACGAAGGCGCCATGAAGATCACCGCCGTCAACGTCTATCCCCTCTCGGCGCCGATCCGGGAGCCGTTCCGCTTTTCGCAGGCGCGGGTCGGAACCCGCGTCGCGCTTCTCGTCGAGATCGAGACCGATGAGGGCATCGTCGGCTGGGGCGAAGGCTATGGACCGCCGCGCCTGCTGGCGTCGGTCGTGGAGAACTATGCCGAGCTGCTGGTGGGCGCTGATCCTCTGGCTGGAGACGCCATCTGGGAAGCGCTCTACAACCGCCTTCGCGATCATGGTCAGAAGGGGGTGGTGATCCAGGGCTTGAGCGCCGTCGACATCGCCCTCTGGGATATCCGCGGCAAGGCGTTCGGCGTGCCGGTGCACCGCCTGATGGGTGGGCCGCTGCGGACCGAGGTCCAGGCCTACGCGACCGGTCTCTACCTGAAGGACTGGGATGATCCGGCCATCGGCCTCGCCGACGAAGCGGCGGGCTACGTCGAGGAGGGCTTCAAGGCGATGAAGCTCAAGGTCGGGTTCGGCATCGACCACGATGTCCGGATGACCGACGCGGTCCGTGGCGCCATCGGTGACCATGCGGCACTGATGATCGACGCCAATCACGGCTACGACGCGGTCTCGGCGATCGCGCTGGGCCGGCGGATCGAGCATCACCGGATCGGCTGGTTCGAGGAACCGGTGCCGCCCGAAGACCTCCGCGGCTACCGGGAAGTGAAGGCGGCGCTGTCGATCCCGGTCGCCGGCGGCGAATGCGAGTTCACCCGGTTCGGGTTCCGCGACATTCTGGCCGAACGGATGTTCGACGTCGTCCAGCCCGACACCTGCGCGGCTGGCGGCCTCACCGAGTGCAAGAAGATCGCCGACATGGCGGCGGCCTTTGGCGTCCGTTACGTCCCCCACGTATGGGGCACGGGGATCGCCATCGCCACGGCGCTCCAGCTTCTCGCCGTCGTCCCGCGGAATCCGCCAGGTCTCTACCCCAACGAGCCGATGATGGAGTTCGACCAGAGCGAGCACCCGTTCCGCTTCGAGGTCACGCCCCGCATCAGCCACAGGGACGGCATCGTTCAGGTTCCGACCGGTCCCGGCCTCGGCATCGAAGTCGATCGCGATGCCGTCATGCATTACCGGATGGGCTAGCAGCCCCATTCTTTGTCGCCCCCGCGAAGGCGGGGGCCCAGAGCGAGCGGCGGGGTTCTGGATTCCCGCTTTCGCGGGAATGACGAGATTGGGGGCGGCAAGGGCTCTTAAGCACTATCGCGTTTCGTGTAAGCCTCCCGACAGATGCGTGAGCGGCAGGGCGGAGCGGTGGCTCACCTGTTTCAGGGCGAAGCTCGACTTGATGCTGGAAACGCCGGGCACCCGTGTCAGATGGTCCATGAGGAAGCGTTCATAGGCCGAGAGGTCGGGGACGACGACACGCAGCAGATAGTCTGCGTCCCCGGTCATCAGATAGCATTCCAGCACTTCCGGCCATGACGAGACCGCGGTCTCGAATTCCTCCAGCGCACGCTCGATCTGCCGTTCCAGGCTGACGCTGACGAAGATGCTGACGGGAAGCCCGACCGCGGTCTGGTCGAGGACCGTGACGTAGCCCCGGATCACGCCGCGCTCTTCGAGTGCCCGTACGCGGCGGAGGCAAGGGGAGGGAGAGATGCCGGCTCCCTTCGCGAGGTCCACATTCGAGATGCGGGCGTCCTCTTGCAGCTTGGCTAGAATACGGCGGTCGATCGCATCGAGATCGGTTTTTGGCATGTTTGCGCTTTCTCAGATTTTCTTGCGCAATTTTATTGCTGTAAGCCGGACTTTGCGAAGTGGATTCGCAATCCATTTGTTGCGGTCCGCTGGTAGAATGACGCAATTGGGCGAGGCAGCCACTGGTGCCTCGTGACCAGAACCTATTCGGCATGGCCGGCGCACGAAGGTGAGGAAAATGGCTCAAGCAGCGTTGAAGACTGTTTCGGATCGTACCCGTGCGGTGGCCGATGAGCGCGACCTCAGATGCCTCGCGGCGCTGGAGCGGAAGGTCAACTGGCTGTCGGCCTGGACCATCCACAACGCCAACCACATCCGGCCTTCACGCGACGGGATCAAGGTGGGCGGCCATCAGGCGTCGAGCGCGTCGCTGGCGACGATCATGACCGCGCTCTACTTCAAGGCGCTGCGTCCTTACGACCGGGTGGCGGTGAAGCCCCATGCGAGTCCGGTCTACCACGCGATTCAGTATCTCTTCGGCCGTCAGACCCAGGAGAAGCTGGAGCGCTTCCGCGGTTTCGGCGGGGCCCAGTCCTACCCGTCGCGGACCAAGGACACCGATGACGTCGACATCTCCACGGGCTCGGTGGGCCTCGGCGGAGCAATGACGGTCTTCTCGTCGATCGTCCAGGACTATCTGTCGCTCCACGAGATGATCCCGGCCGAGCGCAGCAATGGCCGCATGGTGGCGCTGTTCGGCGATGCCGAGCTCGACGAGGGCAACGTCTTCGAGGCGCTGCTCGAAGGCTGGAAGCATGAGCTGCGCAATACCTGGTGGATCATCGACTACAACCGCCAGAGCCTCGACAGCGTGGTGACCGACCGCCTGTTCAACCGCTTCGAGGGGCTGTTCCAGTCGATGGGCTGGGACGTGATCACGCTGAAATACGGCAAGCTCCTTCAGGCCGCCGCCAAGAAGCCGGGCGGCGAGGCGCTGCTGCAATGGATCGACAACTGCCCGAACCAGCTCTATTCGGCGCTGACCTTCAAGGGTGGCGCGGCATGGCGCGATCACCTGACGCGAAGCCTTGGCGATACCCACGGCATCAAGGAGCTTCTGGACAGCCATGACGACGATGCCCTGCAGGCCCTGATGACGAACCTCGCCGGCCATGACATGGAGTCGGTGCTGGAGGCGTTCGACCGGGCGGGCGCGACTGAGACCCCGACGGCGATCATCGCCTACACGATCAAGGGCTACGGGCTGCCTTTCGCCGGGCACAAGGACAACCACGCCGGCCTAATGAACCCGGGACAGATGGAGCAGTTGCGCCAGATCGCCGGCGTGCCTGAAGGCAAGGAATGGGACAAGTTCGCCGGGCTCGATATCGATGTCGACGAGCTGCAGTCCTTCATTGCCGAGGCGCCGTTCCTGAAGGACGGGCCGCGCCGCTTCGATGCCCCGAAAGTGCCGGTGCCGGAGCGGTTGAGCTATCCGCCGGCCGAGCGTAGCTCCACCCAGGAAGCGTTCGGCCGCATCCTCAACGATCTCGGCAAGGGCGACAGCCCGCTCGCCGACCGCATCGTGACGACCTCGCCAGACGTGACGGTGTCGACCAATCTCGGCGGTTGGGTGAACCAGCGCCAGATCTTCGACCGCACCGACCGTCCGGATACCTTCCGCGACGAGAAGGTGGTGTCGGCCCAGAAATGGGTGGCGTCCCAGGCCGGCCAGCATGTGGAGCTCGGCATCGCCGAGAACAACCTGTTCCTGAACCTGGCCGCCTTCGGCCTCTCGGGTCCGATGTTCGGCACCCGCCTGCTGCCGATTGGAACGCTCTACGATCCGTTTATCTCGCGCGGTCTGGATGCCCTTAATTACGCCTGCTACCAGGATTCCCGCTTCCTGTTGGTGGCGACGCCGTCGGGGATCACCCTGGCGCCGGAGGGCGGCGCGCATCAGTCGATTTCCACGCCGCTGATCGGCATGGGGCAGCCGGGCCTCACCAGCTTCGAACCGGCCTACGTGGACGAACTGGCGGCGATCATGCGGTGGTCGTTCGAGCATATGCAGGACGACGCGCATGGCGGGTCGGTGTATCTCAGGCTGTCCACGCGAACGCTCGATCAGCCGTCGCGCGAGCTGACGCCTGCGTTGGAGACCGCGATCATCGACGGCGGCTACTGGCAGCGCGAGCCGGAGGAGGGGGCGGAACTTGCCCTGGTTTACAGCGGCGCCATCGCGCCCGAGGTTCTCGAAGCCTTCGAGACGATCGCCGAGGACGTGCCGGGCGCGGGCGTGCTGGCGGTACCCTCGGGAGATCGCCTGCATGCGGGCTGGCTTGCCGCCAGACGGGCGCGTCAGACCGGAAGCGACGAAGTGGCGCCGGTCGAGCGTCTTCTCGGCCGGCTGTCGCCGAATGCCGCCCTGGTGACTATCCTCGACGGGCATCCCGCATCGCTGTCGTGGATGGGCTCGGTCCATGGCCATCGGGTGAGCCCGCTGGGCATTCAGACCTTCGGGCAGTCCGGCGATCTTCAAGACCTCTATCATGCCTATCGCCTGGACGCCGAAGCCATCCTGGATACGGCCGCCCAGGCCTGCCTGACCCGCCGCCGCTAGATCAAGGCCGTCTCGGGTCGATTTGACCTCAGACGTGAACTTCGATTTGATTCAAAGGGCTAGAGCACGATTGTGCCGCACGTCCTTCAGACGCGGGGCGGTCGTGCTCTAGCCGCCGGCACGATGCCGGCACCAGCTCACTCCAGGGAAGAGGGCGGAAGCGGCCTCTCTTTTCCGGACAGGCTTGCCGATGTCCGGGACGGCGCGGCGTCCCCGACCTTCGCCGGCCAGATTCCTCTTGTCATGGTTCCTGAAACCGCTATTTCTGGGCGCCGGTGTGCGCCGGTGACCATTTCCGTCGATCGCTGGGTCATGGCTTGGCCGCATCGCTTCCGCGGGCGTGGTGGAATTGGTAGACACGCCAGATTTAGGTTCTGGTGACGGAAACGTCGTGGGGGTTCAAATCCCTTCGCCCGCACCATTCATTGCAACGGCCGAGCCCATCCCGACGTGGTGGCATCGCGGCGCTGCGTCACCCTGATAGAAGCAGAGACGATTCGATGGACGTTACAGAGACCCTGAGCGATGGCCTGAAGCACGAATTCAAAGTCGTCGTTCCCGCCGGCGAAATCGACGAACGGATCGGCGATCGCCTTGAAGAAATCCGCAAGACCGTTCGCATGCCCGGCTTCCGTCCAGGAAAGGTGCCGGCGAACCTCGTACGCAAGCAGTACGAAAAGGCGATTCTCGGTGAGGTCCTCGAAGACACGGTGAACACAACGTCGCAGCAGGCGCTTGCCGACCGCGGCGTCCGTCCGGCGATGCAGCCCAAGATCGAGATCGAGGAATTCGCCGAGGGGCAGGGGCTCTCTTACAAGATGGCCGTCGAGGCGCTGCCCGAGATCGATCCGGGCGATCTCAGCGCGCTGAAGATCACGAAGCTGCAAGCCGATGTCTCCGACGACATGGTGACCGAGTCGCTGGGGCGGCTTGCCGAGCAGCAGAAGAGCTATGCCGAGCTTGAGGAGCAGCGGCCGGCGGAGACGGGTGATGCGCTGGTGATCGATTTCACCGGTCAACTCGATGGCGAGGTGTTCGAAGGCGGCAGCGGCCAGGGCTTCCTGCTGGAGCTGGGCAGCGGACGGTTCATCCCCGGCTTCGAGGAGCAGCTCGTCGGCGCCAGCGCGGGCGACAAGCGGACGGTCGAAGCGACCTTCCCCGAGGACTATCCCCGTGAGGATCTCGTCGGTAAGACCGCGACCTTCGATGTCGACGTGAAGGAAATCCGGGTTCCGAAGGCCATCGAGGTCAACGACGATTTTGCGAAGTCCCTTGGGCTCGACACGCTGGATGCGCTGCGCGACGCCATGCGCGAACGCCTGCAGCAGGAATACGAGCAAGCATCCCGCTTCCGGATGAAGCGGCAACTTCTTGATTTGCTGGCGGAACAGCACCACTTCGAAGTGCCGCCCGGGATGGTGGATCAGGAGTTCGAGACCATCTGGCACCAGCTCGAGCACGAAATGGAGGACCGCAAGACGACCTTCGAGGACGAGGGAAAGTCTGAAGAGGAGATGCGGGCGGAATACCGGCGCATCGCCGAACGGCGCGTCCGGCTTGGATTGTTGCTGTCGGAAATCGGCCGGGTGAACAACGTCACCGTCCCCCAGGAGGACGTCAATCGGGCGATCATCGAGCAGGCCCGCCGCTACCCTGGGCAGGAGAAGGAAGTCTTCGAGTTCTACAAGAACAATCCGCAGGCGATGTTCGAGCTTCGCGCACCGCTGTTCGAGGATAGGGTGGTCGACTTCATCCTCGAGCTTGCGCAGGTCGAGGAGCAGACGGTTTCCGCTGAGGAACTGATGCGCGATCCTGAGGAGGATCAGTCGGAGGGCGAAGAGGCTGCGAAAAAGTCTTGAGGCCTTATCGAGACGACAGGGCTACGGCATTCGGCGAAGGAGTTCCGGCGCGAAGGGGCAATCCGCACCATCTCCGAGCAGCCGGTTGCGTGGCGGTAATGTGTTGGCAACCGTTGATGCCGCAAGATCTCGGAAATCGGCGGCGAGTCGGGGATAGAGGATTACCGGAATGAGAGACCCGCAGGACACGCTGACCAACTATCTCGTCCCGATGGTGGTCGAGCAGACCAACCGCGGCGAACGCGCCTACGATATCTATTCGCGCCTGCTCAAGGAGCGGATCATCTTTCTGACGGGGCCGGTTCATGACGAAGTGGCGGCGCTGGTGACGGCGCAGCTTCTGTTCCTCGAATCGGAGAACCCGACCAAGGACATCTCCTTCTACATCAACTCGCCGGGCGGCGTGGTCACGGCCGGTCTCGCGATCTACGACACGATGCGCTATGTCCGGCCTGCGGTCTCGACGCTGTGCATCGGTCAGGCCGCGTCGATGGGATCGCTTCTGCTCTGTGCGGGCGAGAAGGGCATGCGCTATGCGCTGCCCAACGCGCGGATCATGATCCACCAGCCGAGCGGTGGCGCACAGGGCCAGGCGACCGATATTGAAATCCAGGCGCGCGAGATCCTGGCGATCCGAGCTCGGCTGAACCAGATATACGTCAACCACACGGGCCAGGACCTGGAGGTGGTCGAGCGCTATGTGGAGCGCGATACGTTCATGACGCCGGAATCGGCGAAGGAGTTCGGTTTGATCGACGATGTCGTCGAGTCGCGGCCCGCGCAGCCCGGTGAGTCCGGTGGCAAGGGCTGACGGCCGGAATGCGCCCTCGGCGTTTTTTCAGGGGTGAGATGGGGCCCGGCAGCCTATACAGTTGTTGTGTCAGTCAGGTGATGGTGTCTAAGATTCCCGTCGCCGGTCACGAGCCAATGGGGTGGAAATGAACAAATCCAGCGGCAATGACTCGAAGAACACCCTTTACTGCTCGTTCTGTGGGAAGAGTCAGCACGAAGTCCGCAAGCTCATCGCCGGACCAACGGTGTTCATCTGCGACGAATGCGTCGAGTTGTGCATGGACATCATCCGTGAGGAGCACAAGAGCAGCCTCGTGAAGAGCCGCGACGGCGTTCCGACGCCGTCGGACATCTGCAGCGTTCTCGAGGACTATGTGATCGGGCAGGAGCACGCCAAGCGCGTCCTCTCCGTCGCGGTTCACAACCATTACAAACGGCTGTCGCACGGCACCAAGAACAACGATGTCGAGCTGGCGAAGTCGAACATCCTGCTGGTCGGCCCCACGGGCTGCGGCAAGACGTTGCTCGCCCAGACGCTGGCGCGGATTCTCGACGTGCCGTTCACCATGGCCGATGCGACGACGCTCACCGAAGCCGGCTATGTCGGCGAGGACGTCGAGAACATCATCCTCAAGCTGCTTCAGGCTTCCGACTACAATGTCGAGCGCGCCCAGCGTGGCATCGTCTACATCGACGAGATCGACAAGATTTCGCGGAAATCCGACAACCCCTCGATCACGCGCGACGTATCGGGCGAGGGCGTGCAGCAGGCGCTGCTCAAGATCATGGAAGGCACGGTTGCGTCCGTGCCGCCGCAGGGTGGCCGCAAGCATCCGCAGCAGGAGTTCCTGCAGGTCGACACGACCAATATCCTGTTCATCTGCGGTGGCGCCTTCTCCGGGCTGGAGAAGATCATTTCGTCGCGCGGTCGCGGCACCTCGATCGGCTTCGGCGCCGATGTCAGGGCCCAGGACGAGCGGTCGACCGGCCAGATCCTGCGGGAGACCGAGCCCGAGGATCTGCTCAAATTCGGTCTGATCCCGGAGTTCGTCGGTCGTCTGCCGGTGATCGCGACGCTCGAGGATCTGGACGAAGCGGCGTTGATGGAGATCCTGACCAAGCCGAAGAACGCTCTGGTCAAGCAGTACCAGCGTTTGTTCGAAATGGAGAACGTCGAGCTGACGTTCGCCGAGGACGCCTTGCGCGCCATCTCCCAGCGGGCGATCGCCCGGAAGACCGGTGCCCGCGGCTTGCGGTCGATCATGGAGAGCATTCTGCTCGAAACCATGTTCGAACTGCCGAGCCTCGACGGGGTCGAAGAGGTGGTCATCAACCGCGAGGTGGTGGAGGGGCGCGCTCGTCCGCTGCATATCTACGCGGACCGTCGGGACGACGTGGGGTCGAGTGCGTCCTGAGGGCGCCCTTGAATTCCCGGCCGGGCGGGTCTACCTGAGATTAAGGTTTCCCGCCGTTTCCGGCGCTGTCGAGAGTGACGGCGCCCAGTTCCGTCGCTCATCACTTACGCGAAGAAGGTCATGACGCAGCAATCGCGCCTTACCCTTTATCCTGTCCTGCCGCTCCGCGACATCGTCGTTTTCCCGCACATGATCGTGCCGCTGTTCGTCGGCCGCGAGAAATCCGTGCGGGCGCTCGAGGACGTCATGAAGGACGACAAGCAGATCCTGCTGGTCGCCCAGAAGAACGCGAGCCAGGACGATCCCACCACCGACGACATTCATGGCGTCGGGACGGTGGGCACGGTGCTGCAGCTTCTCAAGCTGCCGGACGGCACGGTCAAGGTGCTGGTCGAAGGCGGGCCGCGGGCGCGCATCGTCCGGTATGCGGACAACGCCGACTTCTTCCAGGCCTACGCCTCGGTGATCGACGAGACGCCGGACGAAAGCCGAGAGCTCGAAGCGTTGTCGCGCTCGGTGATTAGCCAGTTTGAGCAGTATGTGAAGCTCAACAAGAAGATCCCGCCGGAAGTCCTGGTATCGCTGAACCAGATCGAGGAACCGAGCCGACTGGTCGATACGGTTGCGTCGCACCTCGCGGTCAAGATTTCCGACAAGCAGGAATTGCTGGAGATCGAGTCGGTCGCCGAGCGTCTGGAGCGCGTCTATTCGCTGATCGAATCCGAGATCGGCGTGATGCAGGTCGAGAAGAAGATCCGCTCGCGCGTGAAGCGCCAGATGGAGAAGACTCAGCGCGAGTACTATCTCAACGAACAGCTCAAGGCGATCCAGCGGGAGCTGGGTGAGGGCGAGGACGGCCGCGACGAGGCCTCGGAGCTCGAGGAGCGCATTCGCAAGACGCGCCTCACCAAGGAGGCGCGCGAGAAGGCTCTGACCGAGGTCAAGAAGCTCCGCAGCATGAGCCCGATGTCGGCCGAGGCCACGGTCGTCCGCAACTATCTCGACTGGATGCTGTCGCTCCCCTGGAAGAAGCGGACCAAGCTCAAGAAGGACTTGCAGCTCGCCGAGGAGGTGCTCGAAACGGATCACTTCGGCCTGGAGAAGGTCAAGGAGCGGATCGTCGAATATCTCGCCGTGCAGCAGCGGATGAAGAAGATCCGCGGGCCTATCCTGTGCCTCGTCGGTCCTCCGGGTGTCGGCAAGACCTCGCTCGGGAAGTCGATCGCACGGGCGACGGGCCGGAACTTCATCCGGATGTCGCTTGGCGGCGTGCGTGACGAAGCGGAGATCCGGGGTCACCGCCGGACTTATATCGGCTCGATGCCGGGCAAGATCATCCAGGGGATGAAGAAGGCCAAGTCGTCGAATCCCCTCTACCTGCTGGACGAGATCGACAAGCTCGGCGCGGACTTCCGCGGCGATCCTTCGTCGGCACTGCTGGAGGTGCTGGACCCCGAGCAGAACCTCGCCTTCAACGACCATTACCTCGAGGTCGACTACGACCTCAGCGAGGTGATGTTCGTCACCACGGCGAATACGCTGCGTATCCCGGCGCCGCTGCTCGACCGCATGGAGGTGATCCGCATCTCGGGTTACACCGAGGACGAAAAGGTCGAGATCGCCCGGCGCCACCTGATCGTCAAGCAGATGGAGGCGCATGGCCTGAAGGAAGGCGAGTGGACGATCTCCGACGACGCCCTTCGGGACCTGATCCGCTATCACACGCGCGAAGCCGGCGTCCGCAATCTGGAGCGGGAACTCGCCAATCTCACGCGTAAGGCGACCAAGGAGATCCTGCTCAAGGGGTCGAAGCGGATATCGGTCACCCGCCGGAATCTCGATAAGTATGCAGGCGTGCGCCGTTATCGCTATGGCGAGGCCGAGCTCGAGGATCTGGTCGGGACGACCACCGGACTGGCCTGGACCGAGGTCGGCGGGGAACTGCTGTCGATCGAGACAGTGACCATGCCGGGCAAGGGCAAGGTGACGATCACCGGCAAGCTCGGCGAGGTCATGCAGGAGTCGGTGCAGGCGGCCCTGAGTTATGTCCGCTCGCGTTCGGTCGAGTTCGGTATCGAGCCGCCGGTATTCGAGAAGAAGGACTTTCATGTCCACGTTCCCGAAGGGGCGACACCGAAGGACGGACCGTCGGCGGGTATCGCCATCTGCACGTCCATCGTGTCGATCCTGACGGGGAAGGCGGTCAAGGCCAGCGTTGCGATGACCGGTGAGGTGACGTTGCGCGGTCGTGTGCTGCCGATCGGCGGTCTGAAGGAAAAGCTGCTCGCGGCGCTCCGCGGCGGTATCAAGACCGTGCTGATCCCGCGCGACAACGAGAAGGACCTCGCGGAGATTCCGGACAACGTCAAGAAGGGCCTCAAGATCATTCCGGTGGCAACTGTGGACGAGGTCCTGAAGCATGCGTTGACAGGTCCGCTCGTGCCGATAGAGTGGGACGAAGATCGGCCAGTCGATGCCGTCTCCAAGCCCACGTCGGAGGAGGGCGTGGGGAGTGTCGTGACCCATTAAGTCGCAATGGGTGTGGGCGGGCCGACCTCCTCGGAGCAAGTCGAGAGGTTTGCGTTGACGGGGTCGGCGGGGTCACACTAGAGTGCGGTTCGACAGTTCGGTTATTTAGCTAGTCTTTCCTATCGCCGTATATGAGGGGGGCTCTCCGGTGAATAAAAACGAGCTCATAGCAGCAGTCGCTGATGAGTCTGGGTTGTCTAAAGCTGATGCGACGCGTGCTATTGATGCCGTGTTCGATGCGATCACGAGTTCGCTTGCTAAGGGCGATGAAGTTCGTCTGGTCGGGTTCGGAACTTTTAGCACATCCAAGCGTGCTGCTTCTGAAGGCCGTAACCCGCGGACGGGTGAAAAGATTCAGATTTCGGCCTCTCAGCAGGCCAAGTTCAAGCCTGGCAAGGCTCTGAAAGACGCCATCAATCCCTGATCAAGCAGGGACGTGACGGTGCGACGGCCGCTGTCTTCAGCGGCCGTCGATCGTTTGGGTGTCGTGAACGTATTTTCCTGTGCGTCGGGCGGTTAGCTCAGCTGGAAGAGCGCCACGTTTACACCGTGGATGTCGGAGGTTCGAACCCTTCACCGCCCACCACCTATGGCTTTTCGAGCTTCAGGTGGCGAACCGCTCCGAGGTTGTTGAAAGAAGGTGTGCTCGCCGAAGCCAAGGCTTGGGAAGGGCTGCGCGTCTTCTTTATTCAAGTCTGCCGACTTTGTCCGGTAACTAGCCGACGTCGTCCGGTAACTAAAGTCGCCAAAGTCCCGACCGTCGTGCTTGACACGGTCGTTGGGGGACAGTAAACGTCCGCTTCCCGTTGTTGGGGGTGTAGCTCAGTTGGTTAGAGCGCCGGCCTGTCACGCCGGAGGCCGCGGGTTCGAGTCCCGTCACTCCCGCCATATTTTCCCGCATTACGTGAATTGAGACACCAGCCGCCGTTCTCGGCGGAGGGTGTGTTCATGCTGCGGCGCATCCGCGGAAAATCTCGCCTCCGGCGTTGCTATCGGCCAGAAAACGACCTACGTTGTGGGCGCGCTGGAAAAGGGGTTGTGCAACGCACAAATCCCTGCCGATCTGCTGGGGACCGAAGAGCCGATGGAAGCTCTGCTCGCGGAATATCTGCCGATCCTGATGTTTTTGGGCCTCGCCGCCGGCATGGCGGTCGCGATGGTGATCGTGTCGATGGCCGTTGCCCGCCAGAACCCGGACAGCGAGAAACTTTCGCCCTACGAATGCGGCTTCGCGCCGTTCGAGGATGCCCGGACTCAGTTCGACGTCCGCTATTATCTCGTTGCCATCCTGTTCATCATCTTCGATCTGGAAGTCGCGTTTCTGTTCCCATGGGCGGTGTCGCTGGGGGCGATCGGCCAATTCGGATTCTGGTCGATGATGATCTTCCTCGCGCTGCTGACGATCGGTTTCATCTACGAATGGAAGAAGGGAGCGCTGGAATGGGAGTGAGGAGCGATTCGGCCTCCACGCTCGCGGAAGGCCGCCCGCTGCCGCCCGGCGAGGAGCAGAACCGTGTCCTTGGCCAGGTGACCTCCGAGCTGAACGAGCGCGGTTTTCTCGTTTCCAACGTCGACAAGCTGGTGAACTGGGCGCGGACGGGATCGCTGTGGCCGATGACCTTCGGGCTGGCCTGCTGTGCGGTCGAGATGATGCATACCGGTGCCAGCCGCTATGATCTCGACCGTTTCGGTATCGTGTTCCGGCCGAGCCCGCGGCAGTCGGATGTAATGATCGTCGCTGGCACGCTCTGCAACAAGATGGCGCCGGCGCTGCGCAAGGTTTACGACCAGATGGCCGAGCCGCGCTGGGTCATCTCGATGGGAAGCTGCGCCAACGGCGGCGGCTATTATCACTATTCCTATTCGGTGGTGCGCGGCTGCGACCGTATCGTCCCGGTGGACATCTACGTTCCCGGCTGCCCGCCGACGGCCGAAGCCCTGCTCTACGGCATTCTTCAGCTTCAGAAGAAGATCCGGAGAACCGGAACGATCATGCGCTGAGGACGACGCATCGTATGAACCAGGCTCTGATCGATCTGAAAGACTACCTCCTGTCGGCTCTGCCGAGCCAGTTGGAGGGAGGGACCACCGAGTATGACGAGCTTGTCGTGGTCGCGCAGGCTTCGACGATCGCCAAGACGATGCTGTTCCTTCGCGACGACAGCGAGTGCCAGTTCAAGCAACTCATCGACGTTTGCGGCGTCGACTACCCGTCCCGCGATCCGCGGTTCGATGTCGTCTACCAGCTTCTCAGCCTGCGCCACAATCAGCGCATACGGGTCAAGGTGCGGACGGACGAGGCGACGCCCATTCCATCGGTGACCGGCATCTTTTCGGCGGCCGGCTGGTATGAGCGCGAGGTATGGGATCTTTATGGGGTCTACTTCTCGGACCACCCCGACCTTCGCCGCATCCTTACCGACTACGGGTTCGAAGGCCATCCGATGCGGAAGGATTTTCCGCTGACCGGCTTCGTCGAGCTGCGTTACGACGAGGAACAGAAGCGGGTGGCCTATCAGCCGGTACAGCTCACCCAGGAATTCCGCCGCTTCGACTTCCTCAGCCCGTGGGAAGGCGCGCGCCATATCCTGCCGGGTGACGAGAAGGCTACGTCCTGATGGCCGAGGTCGACATCAAGTCCATGACCTTGAACTTCGGCCCGCAGCATCCTGCGGCGCATGGGGTTCTGCGGTTGATCCTGGAGATGGACGGTGAGGTGGTCGAGCGGGCCGATCCGCATATCGGGCTCTTGCATCGCGGCACCGAGAAGCTGATCGAATACAAGACCTACCTGCAGGCGCTGCCCTATTTCGATCGTCTCGACTACGTGTCGATGATGAATCAGGAGCATTGTTTCTCGCTTGCCACCGAGAAGCTTCTGGGCTGCGAGGTGCCGCTCCGCGGACAGTACATCCGGGTTCTGTTTTCCGAGATCACCCGTGTCCTCAATCATCTTCTCCAGCTCGGTGCGCAGGGTCTCGACCTCGGTGCGATGACGCCGTTCCTCTGGCTGTTCGAGGAACGCGAGAAGCTGATGGAGTTCTACGAGCGCGTTTCGGGCGCCCGCCTTCATTCGGCCTATATCCGGCCGGGTGGCGTGCACCAGGACATGCCGGCAGGCATGGACGAGGATATCGCCGCGTGGGCGGCGGCCTTCCCGAAGGTGATCGACGATCTCGAGCACATCCTGACCGAGAACCCGATCTGGAAGGAGCGGACGGTCGACATCGGTGTCGTGACGGCGGAGCAGGCGCTGGATTGGGGATTCACCGGTCCGATGCTGCGGGGATCCGGCGTTCCCTGGGACCTTCGCAAGGCGCAGCCCTACGACGTCTACGACCGCATGGATTTCGACATTCCGGTCGGCAAGAACGGCGACTGCTACGACCGCTACCTCGTTCGCGTCGAGGAGATGCGCCAGAGCCTCCGGATCATCGACCAGTGCCTGGAACAGATGCCGAAGAGCGGACCGGTAGTGACCGAGGATCGCAAGATTGCGCCGCCGCGCCGCGGCGAGATGAAGCAATCGATGGAAGCGCTGATCCACCACTTCAAGCTCTACACCGAGGGCTACAGGGTGCCGGAAGGCGAGACCTATACCGCTGTCGAGGCGCCGAAGGGCGAGTTCGGCGTCTATCTGGTCTCCGACGGCACCAACAAGCCTTATCGCTGCAAGATCCGCGCGCCCGGATTTGCCCATTTGCAGGGGCTCGACTTCATGAGCAAGGGCTACCAGCTCGCCGACGTGGTGGCCTGCATCGCGACCATGGACATCGTGTTCGGGGAGATCGATCGATGAGCGCTCGCGAACGCGGCGATGCGACGCCTTTCGCGTTCTCCGACGAGAACCGGGCTGTCGCCGACAAGATCATCGCTCGCTACCCGGAAGGGCGGCAGGCGAGCGCGGTGATTCCGCTGCTCGATCTGGCCCAGCGGCAGTCCGGGGGATGGCTTCCTCAAGGCGCCATGGACGCGGTGGCGGAGCTTCTGGCGATGCCGACGATCCGCGTCTACGAGGTCGCGTCGTTCTACACCATGTTCCGGCTGAGAAAGCCCGGGAAGCACGTCGTCGAGGTCTGCACCACCACACCCTGCTGGCTGCGGGGGAGCGATGCGGTGCTGAAGACATGCCGGGAGACGTTGGGAATCGACGTCGGCGAGACGGATGCGGCCGGCGACTTCACTTTGATGGAAGTCGAGTGCCTGGGGGCCTGCGTCAATGCGCCGATGATGCAGATCGGTGACGACTATTACGAAGACCTCGACGCAGAGAGCACCCGCCGCGTACTGGAAGCGCTGCGGAAAGGCGAAACCCCGACTGCCGGATCGCAGATCGGCCGCAAGAGCTCCGAGCCGGTGACCGGCTCGACCACCCTCCTTGCCAAAAGCGAGTCCGCCTAATGCTTTCGGACCAGGACCGCATTTTCACCAATCTCTACGGATTCCAGGATTGGCATCTGGACGCGGCGAAAAAGCGCGGCGACTGGGATGGCACCAAGGCGCTGATGGAGAACGGCCAGGACTGGATCATCGACCAGATCAAGGCCTCGGGCCTGCGCGGGCGAGGCGGCGCAGGCTTTCCGTCCGGACTCAAATGGTCGTTCATGCCGAAGAAATCGGACGGCCGGCCGTCCTATCTCGTCGTCAATGCCGACGAGGGCGAACCGGGCACCTGCAAGGACCGCGACATGATGCGCCACGACCCGCACAAGCTGGTCGAAGGCTGCCTGCTCGCGGGCTTCGCGATGAACGCCGTTGCCGCCTACATCTACATCCGGGGCGAGTTCTACCGTGAGGCCGAGAACCTGCAGGGGGCGATTGACGAAGCCTATGAGGCCGGGCTGATCGGCAAGAACGCATGCGGCTCGGGCTACGATTTCGACGTCTATCTGCATCGCGGTGCCGGCGCTTATATCTGCGGCGAAGAGACCGCGCTGATCGAGAGCCTGGAAGGGAAGAAGGGCCAGCCGCGGCTGAAGCCGCCTTTCCCCGCCAATGCCGGGCTCTATGGCTGCCCGACCACCGTGAACAACGTCGAAACGATCGCCGTCGCGCCGACCATTCTGCGCCGCGGCGGTGCGTGGTTCGCCGGGCTCGGCCGGCAGAACAACACCGGCACCAAGGTCTTCTGCATCTCCGGCCATGTCGAGCACCCGTGCAACGTCGAGGAGGAGATGGGCATTCCCCTCCGCGAGTTGATCGAGAAGCATGCGGGCGGGGTTCGCGGCGGCTGGAACAACTTGCTGGCGGTGATTCCCGGCGGATCGTCGGTGCCGGTCTTGCCGAAATCGATCTGCGACAGCGTGCTGATGGACTTCGATGCGCTTAAGGAAGTGAAGTCGGGTCTCGGCACGGCGGCGGTCATCGTCATGGACAAGTCGACCGACATCGTTCGCGCCATCGCCCGGCTGTCGAAATTCTACATGCACGAAAGCTGCGGCCAGTGCACGCCGTGCCGCGAGGGAACCGGGTGGTTGTGGCGTGTCATGGACCGCCTTGTGGTCGGCGATGCCCGCAAGGAAGAGATCGACATGCTGGAACAGGTCACCAAGCAGATCGAAGGTCACACGATCTGCGCCCTGGGTGATGCGGCGGCATGGCCGGTTCAGGGGCTGATCCGCCACTTCCGGCCGGAGCTCGAACGCCGCATAGAGGCGGCGCGCAGCGGTCAGGCCAGTCAGGCGGCCTGAGGGAAGAGGACCGATGCCCACGCTTACCATCGACGGACAGGAAGTAACGGTCGAACCCGGCTGCACGGTGTTGCAGGCCTGCGAGGTGGCCGGCGTCGAGATTCCGCGCTTCTGCTACCACGAGCGTCTGTCGATCGCCGGCAACTGCCGCATGTGCCTCGTCGAGATGGAGAAGTCGCCGAAGCCCGTCGCCTCATGCGCGATGCCGGCGGGCGACGGCATGGTGATCCGCACCAACACGCCGTCCGTCAAGAAGGCGCGGGAAGGCGTGCTGGAATTCCTGCTGATCAACCACCCGCTGGATTGCCCAATCTGCGACCAGGGCGGCGAATGTGATCTCCAGGACTTGACGATGGGCTACGGGCCCGGCGGCAGCCGCTACGACGAGAACAAGCGAGCGGTCGAGGAGAAGGAATTCGGCCCGCTCATCAAGACCCATATGACGCGCTGCATCCATTGCACGCGCTGCGTCCGGTTCCTCGACGAGGTCGCGGGAAGCCCGGAACTCGGCGGCATCGGTCGCGGCGAGCATATGGAGATCGACACCTTCGTTCAGAAGTCGATCAGCTCGGAGCTCTCCGGCAACATCATCGATCTGTGTCCGGTCGGCGCGCTGACCTCGAAGCCGTATGCGTTCACCGCGCGATCCTGGGAGCTCCGCAAGGCCGAATCGGTTGATGTGCTCGATGCCGTGGGCAGCAATATCAGGGTCGATTTCCGCGGCCGCGAGGTGATGCGGATTCTGCCGCGGCTCAACGAGGACGTGAACGAGGAGTGGATCGCCGACAAGACCCGCTTCGCCTATGACGGCTTGCGCCGCCAGCGCCTGGACCGTCCCTATGTACGCCAGGACGGGCGGCTGCGTCCGGTGACCTGGGCGGAAGCCTTCGATGCGATCGCCGCGAAGCTGCGCGGGATTCCGGGAGAGCGGATCGGTGCGATCGCCGGCGACTTGTGTGACGCCGAGGCGATGTTCGCCCTCAAAGGGCTGATGGCGGCATTGGGATCCGGCAATATCGATTGCCGGCAGGACGGCGCCAAGCTCGATGCCGGCGTGCGTGCGAGCTACCTGTTCAACACGACGATCCGGGGTATCGAGGAGGCAGACGCCTGCCTGCTGATCGGCACCAACCCGCGTTGGGAAGCGCCGCTGATCAATGCGCGGCTACGGAAGCGCTGGCTGCGCGGCGGCTTCGAGATCGGGCGGATCGGCGTTCCGTTCAACCTGACCTATCGCCTCCGCGATCTCGGCGCGGGGCCGCAGAGCCTGAGCGAAATCGTCGACGGTACCCACGAATTCTGCAGCACGCTGTCGAAGGCCGAGCGGCCGATGATGATCCTGGGCTCCGGCGCTGTGGCCCGTCCGGACGGCGCGGCCGTCCTGATGGCTGCGCGCAAGATCGCCGAAGCCAACGGCATGATCCAGGACGATTGGAACGGCTTCAACGTCCTTCACCGCGCGGCATCGCGGGTCGGCGGGCTGGATCTCGGTTTCGTTCCGGAGAAGGGAGCGAAGGACGTCGCCGGCATGGTTGCGGCGGCGGGGAAGGGGGAGCTCGACATCCTCTTCCTGATGGGCGCCGACGAGATCGACATGGCGGCGCTCGGGGAAACCTTCGTCATCTATCAGGGACATCACGGGGATGCAGGCGCCCATCGTGCCGATGTGGTGCTGCCCGGCGCGACCTACACGGAAAAGGACGGGCTCTACGTCAACACCGAGGGACGGGTCCAGGAGGGTCGGCGGGCCGTGTTTCCGCCGGGCGAGGCACGCGAAGACTGGACGATCCTCAGAGCGCTGTCGGATGTTCTTGGCGTCACGCTGCCATACGATTCGCTTCGCGACCTGCGGCTTGCTCTGTATGAAGCGGCGCCGACCTTCGCGGTTCAGGATCGTATCGAGCCGGCGCCATGGGGGAAGTTCGGCGGGCGCGGCAAGCTGAAGACCGACCCGTTCGTCGGCCCGGTCGACAACTACTACATGACCGACCCCATCACTCGCGCCTCGGAGACGATGGCGAAGTGCAGCGCCATGCTGGTTCAGGAGCAGGAAAAGGCGACCGGCACCGATGACTGAGCTGTGGCAGGGATATGTCTGGCCGGGCGTGATTATCGTCGCCCAGATTCTGCTGATCGTCGTGCCGATCCTGGGTGGCGTCGCCTATCTGACCTACGCCGAACGCAAGGTCATCGCGGCCATGCAGCTTCGCCGGGGCCCGAACGTCGTCGGGCCTTTCGGCCTTTTGCAGCCGATCGCTGACGGCCTGAAGCTGCTGATGAAGGAGACGGTGCTGCCGAGCGGCGCCAACAAGGTCGTTTTCTTCATCGCGCCGATGATCACCTTCGTCCTGAGTTTCGCCGCATGGGCGGTGATCCCGTTTGATGAAGGATGGGTCCTTTCCGACATAAACGTCGGTATTTTATATCTTTTTGCGGTCTCCTCGCTTGGCGTCTACGGCATCATCATGGCCGGCTGGGCGAGTAACTCGAAATACGCCTTCCTCGGCGCTCTGCGTTCCGCGGCGCAAATGGTTTCGTACGAGGTCTCGATCGGCTTCGTGATCGTGACCGTGCTGGTGTGCGTCGGTTCGCTCAATCTCTCCGACGTGGTGATGGCGCAGAAGGACCTGTGGTTCTTCATCCCGCTGTTTCCGATGTTCATCGTCTTCTTCATTTCGGCATTGGCCGAGACCAACCGTCACCCCTTCGACCTTCCGGAGGACGAGGCGGCGCTGGTCAGCGGTTATTTCGTCGAATACTCGTCGATGCTGTTCGCCCTGTTCTTCCTCGGCGAATACGCAGCGATGATCCTGATGAGCGGGATGGCGACGATCCTGTTCCTGGGGGGCTGGCTGCCGCCGTTCGACGTGGCGCCGTTCACCTGGATCCCGGGCGTGATCTGGTTCGCGCTCAAGGTCGCGTTCATGCTGTTCTGCTTCCTGTGGGTCCGGGCGACGCTGCCCCGGTTCCGCTACGACCAACTGATGCGGTTGGGATGGAAGGTCTTCCTGCCGCTCTCATTGCTTTGGCTGGTGATCACGGCGGGTGCGCTGGTCGCCTTTGACTGGCTTCCGAATTGACGTTATTCCAGCGACGCGATCGGGGAACCTCGGCGACGACAGGGCGGCCTGAGACCGCTTCGTCGCTCTAGGGGGAACAGGGGAAATGGCATTTATCGACCGCAGCGCCCGAGCGCTGTTCCTGGGCGAGATCGTTTCGGGCATGGCGCTCACCCTGCGCTATTTCTTCAAGCGCAAGGTGACGCTGAACTATCCCTACGAGAAGGGCCCGCTCAGCCCGCGTTTCCGCGGCGAGCATGCGCTCCGCCGCTATCCCAACGGCGAAGAACGCTGCATCGCCTGCAAGCTGTGCGAGGCGATCTGTCCGGCGCTGGCCATCACCATCGAGGCGGAGCCGCGCGAGGACGGCAGCCGGCGGACCACCCGCTACGACATCGACATGGTGAAATGCATCTACTGCGGCTACTGCCAGGAAGCCTGCCCGGTGGATGCGATCGTCGAGGGGCCGAACTACGAGTTCGCCACCGAAACCCGCGAGGAGCTGCTCTACAACAAGGATAAGCTGCTGGCGAACGGCGACCGCTGGGAACGGCAGATCGCCGCAAATCTCGCCGCGGACGCACCCTACCGGTGAGGGGGCAGGCGATCACGATGCCCGTCGTCGGGCAGGGCGGCACGGACCGGCGATCGGGGGAACTGACGGCGTGATTATCTCCGGGCTCGTCTTCTACATCTTCGCCACCGTGATCGTGGCCTCGGCAGTGATGGTGATTTCTTCCCGCAATCCCGTCCATTCGGTGCTGTTCCTGATCCTCGCCTTCCTCAACGCGGCAGGCCTGTTCGTGCTGATGGGGGCCGAGTTCCTGGCGTGGATCCTGGTCATCGTCTATGTCGGCGCAGTCGCGGTGCTGTTCCTGTTCGTGGTGATGATGCTGAACATCAACGCCGCCGAGATGCGCCGCGGTGTCATGGATTATCTGCCGACGGGCGCGTTGGTCGGGCTGGTGCTGCTGATCGAGATCGCGATGATCGTGATGAATCAGCAGTTCGGCTCCGATGTCGCGGGAATGGTCGGCGTTCCGACGCCTGCCGTCGACCAGGTGACCAATACCAAGGCGCTCGGCGACGTCCTCTACACCCGCTACATCTACCTGTTCGAAGCCGCCGGCATCATCCTGCTGATCGCCATGATCGGGGCGATTGTCCTGACCTTGCGCGGGCGTCCGGGTGTTCGTCGTCAGCGGATTCCCGATCAGATCGGCCGACGCCGCGAGGAGGCCGTCGAACTGAAGAAAGTCACGCCCGGGAGCGGTGTCTGATGGAAATCACGCTCGCTCACTACCTGGTGCTCGCTGCCATCCTGTTCACGCTCGGCGTGTTCGGCATCTTCCTGAACCGTAAGAACGTGATCATCATCCTGATGTCGATCGAGCTGATCCTGCTCGCGGTCAACATCAATCTGGTGGCGTTTTCGACCCATCTCGGCGATCTCGTCGGGCAGGTATTCGCCATGTTCGTGCTGACCGTCGCTGCTGCCGAAGCGGCGATCGGACTTGCGATCCTCGTCGTCTACTTCCGGAACCGCGGCACCATCGCGGTCGAGGAAATCAACCTGATGAAGGGCTGACCGGACGATGTATGTGCTGAGCGTTTTCCTGCCGCTGATCGGCGCCGTCATCGCCGGCTTGTTCGGTCGCGTCCTCGGCGACCGCGGGTCACAGCTCATCACTTCCGGGGCGATGGTCCTGTCGTTCGTGTTCGCCGTGGTGATCCTGTTCCAGGTAGCGATCGGCGGCGATCCGCGCTCTGTCGAGCTTCTGACTTGGATCCAGTCGGGCGAATTCGACGTCTCCTGGGCGCTTCAGTTCGACTCGCTGTCGGCGGTGATGATTTTCGTCGTCACCGGCGTATCGACGCTCGTCCACATCTACTCGATCGGCTATATGAGCCACGATCCGCACAAGCCGCGGTTCATGGCCTATCTGTCGCTGTTCACCTTCTCGATGCTGATGCTGGTGACGGCCGACAACTTCGTCCAGCTGTTCTTCGGCTGGGAAGGGGTGGGGCTGTGCTCGTACCTGCTGATCGGTTTCTGGTATTCGAAGCCGTCGGCCAACGCCGCCGCCATCAAGGCCTTCCTGGTCAACCGAGTCGGTGATTTCGGCTTCGCGCTCGGCATCGTCGCCATCTTCTTCGTCTTCGATGCCGTCGACTACGAAACCGTCTTCACCGTGGCGCCCGATTTCGCCGGAACCACGACGACCTTCCTGAGCTGGGAGGTCGATACCCTGACCCTGATCTGCCTGCTGCTGTTCATCGGCGCCATGGGCAAATCGGCGCAGATCGGACTGCATACGTGGCTTCCCGACGCCATGGAGGGCCCGACGCCGGTCTCCGCCCTGATCCATGCCGCGACGATGGTGACGGCGGGTGTGTTCATGGTCGCCCGCTGTTCGCCGTTGTTCGAGCTGTCGCCCTTCGCGCTGGGCGTGGTCACCGTCGTCGGAGGGACGACGGCGATTTTCGCGGCGACGGTCGGCCTGGTCCAGAACGACATCAAGCGCGTCATCGCCTATTCGACCTGCAGCCAGCTTGGCTACATGTTCTTCGCCTGCGGGGTCTCGGCCTATCAGGCCGGCATCTTCCATCTGATGACCCACGCGTTCTTCAAGGCGCTGCTGTTCCTCGGCGCCGGCTCGGTGATCCATGCCATGTCGGACGAGCAGGACATGCGGAAGATGGGCGGTATCTGGCGGATGATCCCGCTCACCTACGCCCTGATGTGGATCGGATCGCTGGCACTGGCTGGGATCCCACCTTTCGCAGGCTTCTTCTCGAAGGACATGATCCTCGAAGCAGCCTGGGGCGCGCACAGCTTCGTCGGCGGTTACGCCTTCTGGCTCGGCACCATCGCCGCGGCCCTGACCGCCTTCTATTCGTGGCGGCTCCTGTTCATGACCTTCCATGGCGAGCCGCGCGCCGACCACCACGTCATGGCACATGTTCACGAATCGCCCAAGGTGATGACCATTCCGCTGATTCTGCTGGCGGTCGGCGCCGTGGTCGCGGGCTATCTCGGCCTGCCGATGGTCGAGCCCGAGGGCGAATTCTGGGGCGAAGCGATCTACATCCTGCCCGGCCATCATCCGCTCGAAGCCGCGCATCATGCTCCGTTCTGGGTGAAGATCATGCCGCTGATCATGGGCGTGGGCGGCATCGCGGTCGCGTATCTGTTCTATATCGCCGATCCGACCCTGCCGCGCCGGCTGGCCGGCCGCTTCCAGGGGCTCTACCGGTTCCTCCTGAACAAATGGTACTTCGACGAGCTTTACGATCGAATCTTCGTGAGGCCCGCCAAGGCGATCGGCTACGGGCTTTGGAAGTCGGGTGACGGCGACGTGATCGACGGCATCGGGCCGGACGGGATCTCGGCCGCCATCGTGCAGATCGCCCGGCGGGCGGGACGGCTGCAGAGCGGCTACATCTACCATTACGCCTTCGTCATGCTGATCGGCGTGGCGGCCTTCATTACCTGGTACATCGTCGGGACGGGGCTGTGAGCGATCGATGAGCGAGCTTCCGCTACTTTCCCTGCTCATCTTCCTGCCGCTCGTCGGTGCCCTGATCGTTCTCACGATCCGCGGCGATGACGACGTCGTCGCGCGGAACGCTCGGAACGTCGCCCTGTGGGCGTCGATGATCACCTTCGCGTTGTCGATCATGCTGTGGGCGGGCTTCGAGACCGGAACCGCCGACTTCCAGTTCGTCGAGAAGAGTGCGTGGCTGCCCGAGCTCAATATCGGCTACCATCTCGGCGTCGACGGTATCTCGATGCTGTTCGTCGTTCTGTCGGCCTTCCTGACGCCGATTTGCATCCTGGCGAGCTGGGAAGCGATCACCTCGCGCGTCAAGGAGTACATGATCGCCTTCTTGGTGCTCGAGTCGCTGATGATCGGCGTCTTCTGTGCCCTC
>PBKC01000039.1 GCA_002721365.1 Rhodospirillaceae bacterium
CCCGCCACGGCCGTTCCGGCCGCGGCGCCTTTGAGAAACGAACGGCGTTCCATGACGACTCCTCATAAAGCTGTGCTGTTGCGAAGGTATAACTTCGCCCGCTGCACCGGCAACAGAGGCAACCATGTTGCCTGAGATTATGGCGTATCTGCGGCCAGCCGCTCGATTCGAGGACCAAGAAAGTGGCGACCGGGTCCGAAAGCCCGGTCACCTAGGCATCACAAGGCGCGAGCGCGCTCGAAGCCGAAATCGGAGAGCGGAGCGTAGTCGATCGCCTTTTTTCGGAACGCGATCCAGCTCTCGTAGATCCGTCGATTGATGTCTCCGTCGTCAGCGGTCTCGGCCAGGACCTCCAGCGACAGTCGGTTGAGCCGGCTCGTCACCTCGTCCGGAAGCTGTCGCAGTTCGACGCCGTGCTTTTCGACCAGCACCTTCATGGATCCGATGTTGTAGGCTGCCATCTCGGCGTGCATCTGCGCGTTCTCCGTCAGGCAGGCTGCCTCGACGACCATTTGAAGGTCTTCGGGAAGCGTGTCCCATAACGCCTTGTTAATCATGAATTCGGCGGTGCTTCCGCCTTCGTGGAAGCCGGGGCCGTAATAGTAGTCGGCGATCTTGTGGAAGCCGAAGGCGAGGTCGTTATAGGGGCCGATCCATTCCGCCGCGTCGATGACCCCAGACTGGAGCGCCGGCATGATCTCCGACCCCGGCAGGCTGACCGCGGTGCCGCCGATGCGGTTGAAGACTTCTCCGGCCAGTCCGGCGATCCGCATCTTGAGGCCCTTGAGATCGTCCAGAGAATTGATCTCCTTCCGGAACCACCCGAACATCTGGACCGAGGTATTGCCGGCGAGAAGCCCCTTCACGCCGAATTCGGCATAGCTCTCGTCCCACAGCGCCTGTCCCCCGGCATGCAGGATCCAGGCGTTCTGCTCCATCGCCGTGAGGCCCGCCGGTACGCCGGTGAAGAAGGCGAAGCTGCGGTTCTTGTTCATCCAGTAATAGGGGGTGGTGTGGGCGCACTCGATCTTGTTTTCCCGCACCGCGTCGAAACATTCGAACGGCGGGATAAGCTCGCCGCCGCCGTAGATCTTGATGCGGATGCGCCCCCCCGACATCGCCATGATGCGCTCGGCGAGACGTGCCGAACCGGTGCCGAGGCCGGGGAAGTTCTTGGGCCACGCCAGAACCATCTTCCAGTCGTGTTCCGGTTCGGCTGCCCAGGCGCCTTGCGGCAGGCTGTGTCCAAGGGCGAAGCCCGCCGCGCCGGCCATGCCGGCGCCGAGGAAACTGCGTCGATCCATCGCTTCGTCTCCTCTCACAGCGCGCGGCCGCGGCTGAAGCCGTAGTCGGCCAGTGGCGCGTAGCCCACGGCGTCGTTCCTGAACTTGCTCCAGCTCTCATAGATGCGCCGGCCGATATCGTCGATGTCGGCCACCTCGGCCACGACGTCGGCGGAGATGCGGAAGCTTTCCTTCATGACGTCGTCGGGCAGGGCGCCGACCTTCACCTTGTGCTTTTCGACCAGCACCTTCAGCGCATCGGCATTGTTGGCGACGTATTCGGTGACGATGCCGAGATTTTCCATCTCCGCCGCGCCGCGCACGATCGCCTGAAGGTCCGCCGGCAGCGCTTCCCAGGCGGCGCGGTTGATCATCAGTTCCTGGGCCGAATTGCCCTCATGGAAGCCGGGGCCGTAGTAATAGGGTGCGACCTTGTAGAAGCCGAGGGCGAGGTCGTTCCAGGGGCCGATCCATTCGGTCGCGTCGATGACGCCGGACTGGAGCGACGGCATGATCTCGCCGGCCGGCATGTTGACGGCGGTGGCGCCCAGACGATTCAGGACCTCCGCCGCGAGGCCGGGCATCCGCATCTTGAGGCCCTTCATGTCGGCCAGCGAATTGATTTCCTTGCGGAACCAGCCGCCCATCTGGACACCGGTGCCGCCGGCGGGGAAGGCGATCAGGCCGAACTGGCCATAGAGCTCATGCCACAGGTCGAGACCGCCGCCGAAATAGATCCAGGCGTTGTGCTCGGTGGCGGTGAGGCCGCCGGGAAGGGCGCAGAAGAACGCCGTCGCCTTGTGCTTGTTCAGCCAGTAGTAGGAGGCCGAATGCCCGCACTCGGCATTGCCTTCGCGGACCGCGTCGAACAGCTCGAACGCCGGGACCAGTTCACCGGCGGCAAAAAGACGAATCTTCAGCCGACCGTCGCTCATCGTCTCGATCCGATCGGCGATGCGTTGCGCACCCGTTCCCGCCCCGGGAAAGTTCTTGGGCCAGGCGGTCAGCATCTTCCATTCGAAATGACCGGAGGAGACGGCGGGGGCTGCGCGTGCGGCCTTCGCGGCACCGCTGCCGGCGATGGCCCCGGCACCCGCGCCGGCCAGGAAATCTCGGCGTTTCAACATGCTCCTCCCTATCTTCAGGCCGTTCTGGGTTACGGCCTTTTCGGGAAGTATAGGCAGGTGAGCGGGGTCGGGAAAAGCGCAGCCGGCGGCGGAGTCGGGACTTTCTCGCCGGGACGGTCAGTCGCCGTCGTCGATCTCTGCCGGCTCGAACCGTTGCCAGCCCTCGGGACCCAAGGCCTCCATGGGCTGGAAACGGGCCTTGTACGTCATCTTGCGGCAGCCGGCGATCCAGTAGCCGAGATAGACGAACGGAAGGCCGAGTTCGGCAGCCCGGTCGATATGCCAGAGGATCACATGAGTCCCGAGGCTGCCCTTGCTGCGTCGTGGATCGAAGAACTTGTAGACGCCGGACAGGCCATCGGACAGACGGTCGGTCAGGCAGACGGCGACGAGCGCATTGGCTTCGTCGCGGAATTCGATCAACCGCGTGGCGACCGGTGTTTCCTCGACCATCGCCCGGTAGTCGGCGAAGGTCATCTGCGCCATTTCGCCGTCGCCGTGACGCGCCTGCTCGTAGCGTTTGAACAGGGCATACTGCTCCAGCGTCGCGACCGCCGCCGCCTCCCGGACCGTGAGGTCGGCGTTGGCGCGTCGCACCCGTCTGAGCGATCGGCTGTCGGCGAATTCATCGACGATGATGCGGACCGGGACGCAGGCGCTGCAGCCAGGGCAGGTCGGCCGGTAGGCGATACCGTGGCTGCGACGGAAGCCGGCGCGCGACAGCACGTCGTGAAAGGCGTTGGCGTCAGGCCCGGAAAGGTCGGTGACCACCTTGGTCTCGATCCGTCCGGGCAGATAGGGGCAGGGCTGCGGCGCCGTGCCATAGAAGAATTGAAGTGGGCGCTTGATCGGCGCGTTCATCGAGGCCTGGGGCGTAACCCGTCTATTGGTTGAGATAATACCATGGGGCGAAAATCGAGAAACTCAACCATACCAGGATCAGCAACGGGCCGCCGCAGCGGACGAAGTCGATGAACCGGTAGTGCCCGGGCGCCATGACCAGCAGGTTGGTCTGATAACCGATGGGCGTGGCGAACGAGCAGCTCGCAGCGAAGATCACCGCATAGACGAACACCATGGGGTCTACGCCCACCTGCCGGGCGATGGCAACCCCCACCGGTGCGAAAAGGACGGCCGCCGCGTTGTTACTGAGAACGTTGGTGAACAGCGCGACAAGCAGGAAGAAGGCCGACAGGACGATGGCCGGCGAGGCGTCTCCCAGGACCTCTACGAGCCCGTGGGCGACGTAGAGCGCCGCACCGGTTTCCTGCATGGCGCTGCCGAGCGCCAGGGTCGAGCCGACGATCATCACCAGGCGGGTATCGATGGCGCGGCTGGCTTGCCTTCGATTGATGCAGCCGGATGCGATCATCACGGCCGCGCCGACCACCGCCGCCACGACGATCGGCACCACTTCGACGGCGGCGCAAGCGACCACGGCGAAGAAGATGCCGGTGGCGAGACGGGCGTGCTCGAAGGCGGGGAGGGAGGACTGCGACCACTCCATCAGCACGACGTCGCGGTTGTTGCGGAGGGCGGCCATGTCGTGCGGGCGGCCCTGGATCAACAGCACATCACCTGCTTCGAGACGGATTTCGGTCATCCGTGCCCGGATCATCCGCGACCGGCGCTGGATACCGAGAACGATGCAGTTGAACTGGTGGCGGAAGCCGATCTGTTCGAGATCGCGGCCGATCATCCGCGACGCCGGGGCCACCAGCACTTCGGCGAGGATCTGTTCGGGCCGTGGTCGCCACAACCGGTCGCGCGGCGCCTCCTCTTCGCTTTCCGCGGACTCCACGGAATCCCCGCCCTGGAACTTCCGGCTCTGCGCCAGCGCATCGGTCAGCGCCTTCCGGGTGGCGGCGACGACGATGATGTCGTCCGGCATGAGCTGAAGGTTCTCGAACGGCGGCAGAAGGGCATGTTCGCCCCGCTGCACCATGCGGACGGTCATGTTGGGGAGGCTGTTGAAGCGGCCGGCCACCGCGCGCTCACCGACGAGCGGCGAATCCTCGCTCACCTCGACCTGGGCAATGAACTGACGGCCGTCGGCATCTGCGAGCTTGCCTGCCATCGAAGACCGGTCGGGCAACAGCCGTGGCGCGATCAGGATGACATAGAGGAAGCCGATGCTGGCCAGCACGACCCCGGGAACGGTGAAGTCGAAGAACCCGATCCGCGGCAGGCCGAGATCGGTGATGACACCATTCACCAGGAGGTTGGTGCTGGTGCCGATCAGCGTCATCATGCCCCCGAGAATCGAGGCGTAGCTCAACGGGATCAGCATGCTGGACGACGCCCGGCCGAGCCGCTCGGCCAGGGCGGCGATGATCGGAATGAAGATCACCACCACCGGCGTGTTGTTGAGAAAGGCACTGACGACCACTGACGTCAGCAGGATCAGGCCGACGGTACGGAAGGCGTTGCCGCCGCTCAGCCGGTGGATGTAGGCGCCCAGGCTGTCGAGAGCCCCGGTCTGAACCATGGCTTGTCCGATCACCAGCAGGGCGAGAACGGTGACCAGCCCCGGATTGGCGAAACCCGCCAGCAGCCGACTTGGGTCCAAAAGGTTGCCGCCTGCGCCGTCGTCCAGAGGAAAGATCTGGAAGAAGATCATCAACCCGGCCAGCAGGAAGGCGGCGGTGAGTTCCAGTGAGATTTTCTCGAGCGCGAAGCTGACGATCGCCGCCGCGGCGAGGGCGAGCGTCAGCCACATCTGTAGTTCGGGGACGACGATGCTCATGCTGGCTCGGGGAAAGGGAGCGCGTCAGCGCCCGATGCGCGCGCGGAGGTCGTCGGGCAAGGGCACCGATCGATTGGCGCGAAGGTCGATGAAGACGACGATCGCTTCAGCCGTGGCGGCGCAGGCACCGTCCTGAAACAGCGCCTGAGCAAGGGTGATCGACGAACGTCCGACCCGTATCACCCTGGTGCCCGAATCGACGGTTCCCGGAAAGCGGAGCTGGGCCCGGAAATCGATCGCCAGCCGCACGATGACGAAATCATGGTCGTTCTGCGACGCCGTCCAGCCCCAGTCGGCGAACATCGCGATTCGGCCGCTCTCCAGAAAACGCCCGAACATGGCGTTGTTGACGTGTCCCAGGCTGTCCATGTCGCCCCAGCGCACAATGTCGTGCGCCCACAGCGGATAGGCGCTCGCCTCGGTGGGATCGAAGGTCTCTGCCACGTGTCCGGTTCCGTCAGCCATGGCGCCATCATGCGGCCGGGTCGCCGGATTGCAAGGGCCGAGCATCGAGTCCTCGGCGCGTCCTCCGGAAACGACTACGTCGCCGCCGATATCGAAAGGACCCGATTGGGGAATCCGGCCTCGGCCAGACGGTCGGTGATCCGGCGGCCGTGGTCGGTGTTGCGCGTCTCCATTACCACGACGAGGGCCGCCGATTTGACGGGCAGGGCGGAAAAGGCACGCTCGTGGAACACCTCGACGATGTTGCCTCCCAGATCGCCGATGATCTGCGCTACCTGGGCGAGCTTGCCGGGGGAATCCGGGATGTCGACGGCGATCCGCATCAGCCGTCCGACACGGGCCAGACCGCGGACGATCAGAGACGCGAGAAGCCGCGAGTCGATATTGCCTCCCGAAAGGACCAGGCCCACGCTCTTGCCGCTGAACCGCTTCGGATCGTTCAGAACCGCCGCGAGACCGATTGCGCCGGCGCCTTCGACCACCGTCTTCTCGATTTCGAGCAGCATCAGGATAGCCCGCTCGATCTGGCCGTCGTCGACGAGAATCACCTCGTCGACATGGTCGCGAACCAAGGGAAAGGTCAGCCGGCCGGGGCGATTGACCGCAATCCCCTCGGCAACGGTCGTTCCCCCTTTCGTCGGCGGCTGGTCGTGGATGGCGCGGTGCATCGACGGGAAAGCCGCCGTCTCGACACCGATGACGGCAATCGACGGTTTCAGGGCCTTCGCCGCCACCGCCATGCCGGCGATCAGCCCGCCGCCGCCGACGGGCACGACCAGCGTGTCGATCATGGGCGCGGCCGCCAGCATCTCCAGCGCGACCGTGCCCTGCCCGGCGATCACCGCTTCATCGTCATAGGGGTGGATGAAGACCAGCCCGCGGCTGCCCACAAGGCTCCGCGCATGGTCTTCCGAGGCATCCAGGTCGTCGCCTTCGAGGACGATCTCGGCGCCAAGGTGACGGGTCTGCTCGATCTTTATGAACGGCGTCGCCTTCGGCATGACGATAGTGGCCGGGATCCCCAGGCGCCTGGCGTGATAGGCGACGCCCTGGGCGTGATTGCCGGCGGACATCGCCACGACGCCGGCTCGGCGTTCGGAGTCCGAGAGCGAGAGCAGGCGGTTCAGGGCCCCGCGCTCCTTGAACGAGCCGGTGAACTGGTGGTTCTCGAATTTGAGGATGATTTCGGCGCCGGTGATTTCGGACAGCGTCCGGGCGTGCTGGCAGGGCGTATTGCAGACCGCGCCTGCAATCGTCGCCGCCGCCGCCGAAACGGACTCCGCGGTAACGGTCATGGTTCCGCCGCCGGTTCCAGTTCGAGGCGGGACGCGGTTGCGGCTTCGACGGCCGAGCGGGTCATCGGCAGCGGCACGGTGGTGCCGTCGCGCCATTTCGGGAACATGTCATCATACCACGACGAGAACGGATTTCCCGACTGGCCGGTCGGCAGGATCGCGCGCGTCGAGTCGGGTGAGGCGAGGTCGAAGAGCAGCCGCAGGCTGACGCCGTGGATGTCGGGGAAGGCGGCCGGCGAATCCGCCATCCTGTAGCGCGCCTGTGCGACGGTGAACGGTCCGCCGTCCAGCGGCGCCGCCAGATTGACCAGCCGGCTGAGGATCGGGATCTGCCCCAATGTCTGATTGGGGGCGACCGCCGGGTGAGCGTCTCCCCATTTCCACGTCGCAGGCTCGTCCCCGAAGACCGTCGTCAGCGCGGCGATCGCCTCTTCCAGAGCCATTTCCGCCATCGTTCCACAGCTCTCCGTGGCATCGGTGCCGATATCGTCGCACCAGCGCGCCTCCTCGCCATCGAGAACACGTCTCATGAACTTGGTGCGGAAGCCCCAGGCATTGGGGAAGGCATCACCTAGCTCGTCCGCATAGACGAGGCGGGTGAGGGCGCGGTACCAGGCGGAAAAGATCAGCGGTTCAGGCCGGTCGCGGCGCATCTGCTGGTCCCAGCCGCGGATCAGGGCGATAGCAGCCCGGGCCGGTTCGGATTTCGGTTCGGCTTCCTCGAGATACGGCGCGAACTCTTCGGCGAACAGAGACAGCGCATCGTTCTGGATGGCCGAGAAGTCGTCCGGACTTAGGGTCTGCTGCGCGTCCAGAAGGGCGACGATGCGGTCGACACGGTAAGATTCCGCCCAGTCGTCGGTGAGGAAATAGGGATAGTCCGGGCCCGTGATGCGGGCATTGGCAGTGGCAATCCGTCCCTCGTCCGGATCGAAGGCGTGGGGCAGGTCGTCGAAGGGGATGAAGCCCGTCCAGTCGCCTTCGCCCGTCCAGCCGCGGTTGGGCCGCTTGCCGTCGCCCGAGCTACGGATCGGGATGCGGCCGGGAGCATAGAAGCCGATATGGCCGTCGAGATCGCCATAGACGAAGTTCTGCTGGGGGCCTTCATAGTCGCGGAGAGCATGCGTGAAGTCGCTCCAGTCGCGTGCGGCGGCAAGGCGGAATCCGGCCTGGAGGGTGCGCAGCCCCTCGCCGAGCGCGCTCCACGACAACGCCACGACTTCGCCCTCATCGGCGGCGTAGAGGGGAGAGGCATCGGATACGATCGGGCCATGCCTGCTTTCCCGCACCCGCTGCGTGACCGGATCGGAATCCTTGACGGTGATCGTCTCCTCTCGTTCGGCGAAGGCTTCGACGCCGTCCGGCGTCAGGTAGGACGACGGCGTGCCGGGGACGACACGCTCGGCGAACAGGTCCTGGACATCGCTTCCGGTATTGGTCACGCCCCAGGCGATCCGATCGTTGCGCCCGACGATGACCGCGGGGACGCCCGGCAAGGTGGCGCCGGCAACCGAGAGGCCGGGTGCTTCGAGATGGACCAGATACCAGGGGCCAGGCGTGGCCAGCGTCAGGTGCGGGTCGTTGGCGAGCATAGGACGTCCGTTCGCCGCTCGTTCGCCGGAAACCACCCAGTTATTGGAACCAAGGCCGCGCGGCGCGGGCGGGATGATGGCGGCAAGTGCGTCGCTTGCGGTGGCGGGGAGCACAGCGCCATGTTGCGGGGGCGGTGGCGGCTCGCCCCATAATGCCGCGGTTTTTTCTTCACCCAAGCGTTCGGTGAGGGTGTTGCGGAGAAGCTCGTCTCGCGCATTGCCGTCCAGCTGCAAGGCCATCATCGAGACCAGCACCGCGGAGTCGGCCGGGCGCCAGTCCTCGGGCCTATAGCGGAACAGGACGAATTCCGGCGCCGGCGGCGATGCCGCCTGTCGGATGCGGGCATTGACGCCGGCGACATAGGCCCGGAGCAAGGCACGGGCGTCCGGATCCAACGCGGATTCGACCGTCTCGGCCCGCCGCATCAATCCCAAGGTCCTGAGATAGCGATCGATACCGACCGTCCTGGTGCCGAAGACCTCCGACAGCCGACCCGCGCCGGCCCGGCGGCCTGTCTCCATCTGCCACAGCCGGTCTTGCGCATGCACGAAGCCGAGGCCGAAATAGGCATCGGCGGCGGATGCCGCATAGATATGCGGAATGCCGTTATCGTCCCGCAGGATATCGATCCTCTGGGCGGGACCTGCCACCGTGAGCGTGCCGTTGATCATCGGCAACGAGCCGCGCAGCCAGAAGAAGCCGATGACCGCTGCGGTCATCGTCACCACCAGCACGGTCGACAGCGCGATCAGGGACCAGCCGAGTGCCCGGCGCCAGCGGAATGGCGGCATGGGCGCCGGTCCCGTTCAGGCTTGTCCGGTCGGCAGGTTCAGCGCCTGCAGGATGCGTTCGCGATCCGCATCGAGATCGGGGGCGCGGCCGCGGAAATCGGGATCGGCGTGACCCGAGAGTTTGATCGGATTGCCGGCGGTGCGGAGACCGCCCGCTTCCTCACCCGCGATGTCGACCACCATGTTGCGCGCCTTCGTTTGTTCCATGTTGAGCGCCTGCGCGACGTCGTTGAGCGGTCCGCAGGGAATCCCGGCTTCTTCGAGGAGGGCGAGCCAATGATCGGTGGTTTGCCCCTGCAGCAACGCTTCGAACCGTGCTTTGAGGGCAAGAACGTTTTCGAAGCGGGCGTCGTTGGTGGCGAACATCGGATCGTCGGCGAGTTCCGGCATGCCCAACGTCTCGCAGGCGCGCCGGAACAGGGCGTCGTTGCCGGCGGCGATCACGACATGTCCGTCCGATGTGGCGAACGGCTCGAACGGCGCGATCGCCGGATGGCGGGCGCCGGTCGGGGCCGGGGCCTTGCCGGTCGCGAAATAGCGGGCCACGGCGTTCTCGAGAATCGCGAGCTGGCAGTCGAGCATCGCCACGTCCACCATCTGCCCTTTGCCCGTCCGGCTGCGCTCGACCAGGGCGGCGTTGATGCCGATGGCGGTGAACAGGCCGGCGGTGATGTCGCCGACCGAGGTGCCGACACGGGTCGGCGGTCCGCCGGGGTGGCCGGTCAGGCTCATGATTCCGCCCATGCCCTGGACGACGAGATCGTAGGCGGGCCGGCGCGCATAGGGTCCGGTCTGGCCGAATCCTGAGCTTGCGGCGTAGATGAGTCGCGGAAACCGCTCTTTCAGGGTCTCCCATCCATAGCCCAGCTTGGTCATCGTGCCGGGCCGGTAGTTCTCGACCAGCACGTCCGCCTGGGGCAGAAGTGCTTCGAAGACCGCGCGATCGGAGTCGTTCTTGAGGTCGAGGGCAATACTTTCCTTGCCACGATTGAGCGACATGAAGTATGCGGACCGGCCATTGACCCAGGGACCATATTGGCGTGAATCGTCGCCCGTCTTCGGTTCGATCTTGATCACGCGGGCGCCCAGGTCGGCGAGAAGCATGGTGCAGTAGGGACCGGCGAGGACACGCGTCAGATCGAGAACGACAATTCCCGTCAACGGTCCCTGGCCGGAAGTCGAATCCGTCATAGAGTTCCCCGACACTGTGGCGATGATGGAAGTGGTGGGCGTCCAAGCTGGCATAGCCCACCACATGTGAGGGTGCAAGACCACGGGGCGGTCTGCGTTCGTCATCAGGAGGTTCGTCGAGGTCAGTGAGATATGCCCGGTTTTCCTCGGTCGATGCGGTCGTCACGGCGCTCAAGCCGAGCTATCCCATCTATTGCGTCCATCCGAAAAAGTTGCGGAGTTCGGCCCGGCGTTTCCTGACGCATTGGCCCGGCCGGGTGCTCTACGCGCTCAAATGCAACCCCAGCACGATGGTCCTGGGCGCCCTCTACGAGGCGGGAATCAGGCATTTCGATACCGCTTCGCTGCCGGAGATCGCCCAGGTGTGGGAGATGTTCGACGATGCCGAGGCGTACTTCCTGCACCCGGTGAAGGCGCGGTCGGTCATCGGTTCGGCCTACCGGATCTACGAAGTCCGGCATTTCGTCGTCGATCACATCGACGAGGTCGCCAAGATCATCGATGAGACCGGGGGAGAGGGCGTCCAGATGAGCGTCAGGCTGGCGACGCCGGCCGGGCATGCGGCGCTCGATTTGTCGACCAAGTTCGGCGCGCCACCCGAGGACGCCGTTCGCCTGCTTCAGGAAGTCGCGCGGCGCGGCTGTCTGGCCGGTCTCTCGTTCCATGTCGGCTCTCAGTGCCGGGCGCCCGATGCCTATCGGACGGCGCTCGAACTGTCCGGCGAAGTGCTGGCGCAGGCCGGCGTGCCCATCGCGTCGTTGAGCGTCGGCGGCGGATTCCCCGCACCCTATCTCAACGAAGTCGCGCCGCCGCTGGAAACGTTCATCGAGGTTATCTCGGAAGCCTATGGCGCGCTCGGCCTCGATTCGTCGACCGTTCTGATGTGCGAGCCGGGGCGTGCGATGGTGGCCGACGGCGTGTCGTTGGTAGCGCAGGTCCAGCTTCGCAAGGACGACCGCCTCTACATCAACGACGGGCGGTTCGGCAGCCTTTCCGAGGTCCATTTCGCCCGTGTCGATCTGCCGACCCGGTTGATCCGCCCCGGCGGCGCGCCGTCTTCTTCATCCCATGTGCCGTTCACCATCTACGGTCCGACATGCGACGGCGAGGACGTGCTGCCTCTGCCCTTTACGTTGCCGGAGGATGTTCGCGAAGGAGACTGGATCGAGATCGGGCTCATGGGCGCTTATACCAGCGCCATGCGGTCGAGCTTCAACGGCTTCTATCCCGACACCTTCGTGGTGATCGATGATCCGGAACAGTATTGATATAGACGAAGAGGGCGGGCGGCGCCGTCTGTCCTGGGTGGAATGGGGCGAGCCTGAAGCGGAACGGACGGTCGTCTGTGTCCATGGCCTCACCCGCAACGCTCGCGATTTCGACCGCTTGGCCGAAGTGCTCTCCGGCCAGTTCCGGGTCATCTGCCCGGATGTCGCCGGCCGAGGCGAAAGCGACAGGCTCGTAGACCCCGCGCGCTACGGCGTCCCAACCTATGTCGGGGATATTCTGACAATGCTCGACCGTCTGAGGGTCGGTCCCGTCGACTGGGTGGGCACGTCGATGGGCGGGCTGATCGGAATGGCGATCGCCGGCGTCGAGGCCGAAGTGATGCGCGGCCGGATCGACAAGATGGTTCTGAACGATGTCGGGCCGTTCATTCCCAAGGCCGCGCTGGAACGGATCGGCCAATATGTCGGGCTCGAGTGGCGTTTCAAGGACATGGCCGAGGCCGAGCGGCATTTTCGCGCCGCCTACGCTCCCTTCGGTCCGCTGAGCGACGATGAGTGGCGGCATCTGACGTGGTATGGGGTTCGTGAGGACGACGACGGCGATCTGGTTCCTGCCTATGACCCGGCGATTGCCGTGCCGTTCCGCAGCGAAGAGATCGCCGATATCGCGCTGTGGCCGTTGTGGGAGGCCATCGCCTGCCCGGTCCTGGTTCTGCGGGGCGCCGAATCGGATCTCCTGACCGAGGATGTGCTGGAAGAGATGATACGGCGGCGGCCGAGCACGCGCGCGGTGACGTTCTCCGGCGTCGGCCATGCGCCGGCACTGATGGCGAACGACCAGATCGAGGTCATACGGGAGTGGCTGACGACGGAAGTCTGAGCGGGGCCGGCGACTTTGCACCGTTCGTCGCTCAGGGGCCGTGGTGGGGCGGCGACCTTCAGACGGTCCGCAACACCCTGCGGCGGCGCGTCCCGTCGCTTGCCGATCATCCGGGTGAACGTCTTGCTTTTCGTATGCCCGACGGCACCGGTGACGTGCTGTTGGGGTCGCTGCATCAAGCGAGGTCCGAAGGGAACCGGCCTCTGGCGATCCTGCTTCACGGCCTCACCGGCTGCGAAGGCAGTACCTATCTGCTGCGGACGGCGGCTTTCCTGCTCGACACCGGGTATCACGTGCTACGGCTCAACCTGCGCGGTGCGGGCCCTTCCCGCGCTCAATGCCGTTTCCAATACCATGCGGGGCGGACGGACGATTTCCGGGCGGTGCTCGCTGCTCTTCCCGACGAACTCGTCGGATCGGGCGTCGTCGCGATCGGCTACTCGCTGGGCGGCAACATGCTGCTCAAATATCTGGGAGAGGCGGGGGAGGAAACTCCGCTTGCCGCAGCCGTATCGGTATCGGCGCCGATCGACCTGGCGGCGACCGCTCACCGTTTCCACGCGTTCCGAAACCGGGTCTATCTTCGCTGGCTGCTGGCCCGGATGAAGGCGGAGGCGACGGCGCCGATCGCCGCTCTGACGGACCGGGAACGAAGGGCGATCGCCGCGGCGCGAACGGTGATTGCGTTCGACGACACGTTCGTCGCGCCCCACAACGGTTTCGCCGACGCCGCGAACTATTATGCCGAATGCTCGGCGCTCCGATTCCTGGGCGGCATCGCGCGACCGACCCTTATGATCCATGCCCTGAACGACCCATGGATTCCGGGTGAGGCGTATCTGCGTTTCGATTGGGGCGCCAATCCCTGGCTCCATCCGCTTCTGTCGCGAGGCGGTGGGCATGTCGGCTTTCATGCGCGGGGTGATCGGGTCGCATGGCACGACCGGTGCGCTGCGGCGTTCCTGGCGCGTTTCGCGTCGCCTACATGCTCTCCTTGATGCCCTTCCGGATCAGCCACCAGTTGACCGGGTAAGCGGTCGCGAAGCCCGCCCACATGGCGATCTGCATCATGAACCAGAATTCGGGCGTATTGACCGCGAGCTTCGCGCCCAGAAGCGTCTTGAACAGGTAGAAATGGGCGAAGGCCATGAACCCGTACATGCCCACCTGCCAGGCGGTCAGCGACAGGGCATCCGCCTTCACAGCCTGGACCAGGCCTGGTCCGAGCGACAGGCCGCGCATCGGCGCGATGGTGAAGTACTGGAACACGACGCCGATCGCGAAGGCGAAGATGTAGTCGACGATCCACACCGCATAGATCTTCTCCGGAAAGATCGACTTCCAGCCGAGCCAGACCGCGATCGCGGGAACCAGAAAGGCCAGCCATTCGGCGCAGATGTCGCCCAGGGTGCATCCGCTGCCGCAATGGCTGGTGCCCTTGCCGACCTTGACCGGGAACGGGGTCAGCGCCTTGTGAGGCGGCGTCTCGTCCCTCTCCATCGCGGCACGCGCCTTCGAGTCTTCGGCGAGGCGTCCATAGCGGAAATAGGCGAGCAGCGCGGCGATGCTGCCGAACAGCGCCGTCACCGGCCAGACGACGTTCATGATCCACATGTGCTGCGGGTGCTTGGCGATGTCGACGGCGATGATCGCCGCACAGACGAATGCGACAGTCAGTGAGACTGCGGAGAGTATGGTCAGCCAGTCGGGGATCATGTTGCCTTCCACAACGGAGCCGGGCTGCCGCCCTGTTCTGTTAAGGCAACGAAAACTGTCGAGGTTGGTTGCGTGATTGGAGTCCGCGCGGACGGCGGGCGCGGTTCAGTCTGCGCTTGAAGGGCCCGGTTTTGCATGGCGGCGTGCGGGGCAGATACCCGTCGGCACCGCGCCGATCGCCGCACCCACCCGCTCCCACACCACGCGGGCGCCTTCCTGGCCCCGCCAGCGCGCCGTGGCCGCATTGTCATGGGCGGTGCCCAGGGCCTGGGGACCGTGGCGATCGATCATCAGCAATGCGCAGGCGGTGATCGCCGTGTCGGGAATCCGGTTCGCTCGCCACCGCTGAACGGGACCCAGAACGAGCCGCCGGAGCCACGCCAGCCAATGGACCTCGCCGTCACGCAGGCCAAGCGCGGTTGCGAACAACGCGAAAGGGAGGACGAGGGCGTAAAGGACGACCGACGCAATGAACAGGACGTCGCCCTGTGGTGTCCCTGCCGCGAAGCCCCGTTCGGCGACCTCGATGAAAAGAGGCAGCAGAAGGGCGATCCCCACCATCAGCGTGACGATACGGATCCGCCTCGACTGCAGTGAATGGCTCCGGCGCGGGTACCAATGGTCGCGGCAGGCGGCGGGGATGGGGGCGAGGTCTGCCTCGTCCTCCGGTGCGGTCATGCGCACTGTTGCCACGGCGCGCCTTTCACGGTTCTTCGGCCCATCGATTTCCCTCCGTCAGGATCTCGTAGACCCGCCTGATGCGGCCGGTCAGCGCATGCGACTCGTCGCCGACAATATCACTATCGCCGCGGGCCCAGACGGCCGCCTGCTCGAACTCGGCGATCGATGCGCCCGTGGCGAGGATGTCGGCGACCGCAGTGTCGTCGGCATCCGGTGCATGTTTGCGGATATGGCTCGCGGTAAGTTTCGTCATGTCGGTCAGCCTCCTGTATCGGTGCAGGTCGACAGGGCGATGGCGGTCGTTCCGGCAGAGAGAACAGGCAAGCGGCGGGACGGGCTGCCGTCGCGCGCTGGTCCTCGGCAGGAATCATTCCGCACGGGGACATATGGCACGCTATGGTCCGCTTGCCGAGTGGCGACGCGGTGATGCCCGATGCGGATTTCTCGATGTCGCCGTCCCGCCTCGCGGCCGGCGTTGGTCCAAGTCTTCGGCCGCTAACAGGGTCTGCCGTCCTTGCGTTCACGATCGTCGCGAAGGCGGAAGCGCTCCGGTCCCGCGCTCCGCCGTATCCTGACCACTGCCGCCGGCTGGACGTTCGTTCTGCTGGGAATTGCCGGACTGTTCCTCCCAATCCTACAGGGTGTCCTGTTTCTGGTGATCGGACTTTACCTGCTGTCCCTGGTTTCGCCGCGGGCGCGCCTTCTGAGACAAAGGCTGGGTTACCGCTATCCGAAACTGCGCAGCCTGGTCGAGGACGGCCGGGCGTGGTTGCGCCGACACTTTGGGCGCCGGGTTGAACGCGCCCCGGTCGATAGACGACAATCGGCCGACGCTACCAAAAAACAAACCGGGCGGCTTCGGGCACGGCCGGATCACGGAGGAGATGACCCATGAAAAGACGAAGCTTCCTCAAGGGAGCCGGCATCGGTGCCGCGACCGCTGCTGCAGCCGGTGCGTTTCCCGCGCCGGCCATCGCGCAGAAGAAATTCCAGTGGAAGATGGTGACCGCCTGGCCGAAGAACTTTCCGGGACTGGGAACGGGGTCACAGCGGATCGCGGAGTCGATCACGGCCATGTCGGACGGCCGTCTGGAGGTGCGCGTCTATGCGGCCGGCGAACTGGTCCCGGCGTTCGAGGTATTCGACGCCGTTCGGGCGGGGACCGCGGAATGCGGGCATGACGCGCCTTATTATTGGATCGCGAAGCATCCGATGATCCCCTTCTTCTGCTCGGTGCCGGGGGGGCTGACCGCGCAGGAGCATGCGTCCTGGATCTATTTCGGCGGCGGTCAGGAGTTGTGGGACGAGCTCTATGCCGGGTTCGGCATCCGCGGGTTCCTGGCCGGGAGCGGGGGGCCGAACGTGGGTGGCTGGTTCCAGAAGGAGATCAACTCGGTCAGCGACTTCCAGGGCCTTAAGATGCGGATTCCCGGCCTTGGCGGCGAGATGCTGAATCGCCTGGGAGCGACCACGGTAAACTTGCCGGGCGGCGAGATTCTCGCGGCCCTGCAGAGCGGTACCATCGATGCCGCGGAGTGGGTGGCCCCGTACAACGACCTCGCTTTCGGATTCCACAAGGTCGCCAAGTACTACTACGCACCGGGCGTGCACGAGCCGGGGCCGGGGTTGAGCCTGACGATCAACCGCGATGCCTTCGACGAGTTGCCCAAGGATCTCCAGGAGATCGTCAAGCGCGCCGCCGGCGACGAAGCGTTCCGAATGCTGGCGGAGATGACCACCGGCAATGCCGAGTCGCTGGACGTTCTGCTCAACAGGCATGGCGTTCAGCTTAAGAAGTTTCCGCCGGAGGTGATGAAGGCGATGCTCGACTCGGCGGCTGAGGTCCGGGCCGAGGCGGCCAAGACCGACGAGATCAGCCAACGCATTTTCGAGAACTGGTCGACCTTCCGGAAGAAGGTCATGACCCTGGCGCCGTTGACCGAGCTCGGCTACATGGCGGCCAGGAACGGCACGATTCTCTGAGGAGAAGGGGCCGCGCGAGGGCGCGGCCCTTTCTTCTTCGTTATTCCGCGGGGACGGCCGCCTCGTCCGGCCGGATCGCATCGTCGGCACGATGGCGGTCGGACACGAGGTAGGTATAGACGGTCGGGATCACGAACAGCGTGAACAGGGTTCCGACCAGAAGCCCACCGACGATCACCCATCCGATGTCCTGCTGACTTTGAGCGCCCGCACCGTCGGCGAGGGCCAGCGGCACGGCGCCAAGGACCATGGCGCCGGTGGTCATGAGGATTGGCCGGAGCCTGAGTGTCGCCGCTTCCAGCACCGCCGTCCGCTTGTCCTCGCCGCGTTCCCTGATCTGATGGGCGAACTCGATGATCAGGATGCCGTGCTTGGTGATCAGTCCGATCAGCGTCACCAGCCCGACCTGGCTGTAGATGTTGAGGGTGCCGTCGCTGAATTTGAGGGCGAGCAATGCGCCGGTGATCGACAGCGGTACGGTCAGCATGATGATGAACGGATAGACGAAACTCTCGAACTGCGCCGACAGCACCAGGTAGATGAAGGCCAGGGCGAGCCCGAAGGTCAGGTATATGTCGGCGCTCGACCGCTTGAACTCCCGCGACTGACCCGAATAGTCGATCTTCGCTTCGGCCGGGACGACCTCCCGCACGGTCTTTTCAAGGAAACCTAGTCCGTCAGCGAGCGAGTAGCCGGGGGCCAGATTCGCCGTCACCTTCGCGGCGCGGAGCTGGTCGAAATGGTTGAGCTCCTTCGGCGCCACGGTCTCGTCGATCGAGATGAGGTTCGAGAGTTGGACCAGCTCGCCATCGCCGCTGCGGACGTAGATACGGCGCAGGTCGTCCGGGTTGGTGCGATCGATGTCGGCGATCTGAACGATGACGTCGTACTGTTCGCCGTCTCGCTTGAACCGGGTGACCTGGCGACCGCCCAGCAAGGTCTCCACGGTGCGCCCCAGCGTGGCGATGTCGATGCCGAGATCGGCGACCTTGTCGCGTTCGACCTCCATCTTGAGCTGCGGCATGTTGAGCCGGAGGTCGGTGTCGAGATTGGCGAGGCCGGGATACTGCTCGGCCTTGGCCATGATCTCGTCCACCCAGCCGGCCAGCGTGTCGTATGGCTGGATCGTGCCGATCACCAGTTCCACCGGCTTCGAATGCCGGGCCTGTCCGAGCGGCGGCGGCAGGATGGGGAATGCCCGCAGTCCCGGGTTGGCGCCGGCTTTCGGTCCCAGGTCCGCCGCGATGTCGGCGGCGGAGCGGTCGCGTTTGTCCCACGGAACGAGGTTGAGGAAGATCAAACCCTGGGACACGACCGGATAGCCGGAGACGACGAAGTAGTGGGCGACCTCGGGGATGTCCTCGACGATCGGCTGTAGCTGCAGCGCGTATTTGTCGGTGTAGTCGATCGTCGACCCCTCGGGCGCCATGTAGAACAGGCGGATGATGCCCTGGTCCTCGTACGGGGCGAGCTCCGACGTCAGGTTCATGAAGATCGGATAGCCGGCGCCGGCGACGCCGAGGCCGATCAGAAGCACCAGCGGCCGAGCCTTCAGCGACCAGCCGAGAAGCCGGCGGTAGCCGCGCGTGGTGCTTGACAGCACGCTCTCGACAGCGCGGTAGACGAAACCGTGGCGCCCGGAATGATTCTTCAGCAGGCGCGAGCACATCATCGGCGACAGCGACAGGGCGACGAAGCCCGACACCAGCACGGCGCCGGCCAGCGCCCAGGCGAACTCGGTGAACAGCCGGCCGGTGGTGCCGGTCATGAAGCCGATCGGAACGTAGACCGCGACCAGCGTCAGGGTCATGGCGACGATGGCGAAACCGATCTCGCCACTGCCTTTGAGGGCAGCCTGGACCGGCGTCTGGCCTTCCTCGATATGTCGGTAAATGTTCTCCAGCATGACGATCGAGTCGTCGACCACCAGGCCGATCGCCAGCACCATCGACAGCAGGGTCAGCGTGTTGATGCTGAAGCCCAGCAGGTACATCAGCGCGCAGGCGCCGATCAGCGAGATCGGGATAGTGACCAGCGGGATCAGTGTCGCCCGCACCGAACGCAGGAAGACGAAGATGATCAGCACCACCAGCACGATCGCCTCGGCGATGGTGTGGTAGACGTTGCTGATCGACTCGTCGATGAAGACGGTCGAGTCGTAGGCGACGCTGACCTTCATCCCCTCCGGCAGGCTTCGGGTGATCTCCGGCACCGCGGCGTAGATAGCGTGCGATACGTCGAGGGGATTGGCCGTGGCCTGCTTGATCACGCCGATGGCAATGGCGGTTTCACCGTTGTAGCGGACCGTCCGGCGTTCGTCCTCGGGGCCGATTTCGGCATAGCCGACGTCGGCGAGACGTACGAGGTAGCCGTTCTCCCGCTTCAGGACCAAGTCGTCGAATTCGGCGGGCGTCTGGAGGTCGGTTTCGGCGAGAACCGAGAACTCCCGGTCGGTGCTCTCGATACGGCCGGCGGGAATCTCGACGTTCTGGCTGCGCAGCGCGTCCTCGACCGCCTGGGGCGTCAGGTTGTGGCTGGCGAGCCGATCCGGATCGAGCCAGATCCGCATCGAGAAGCGTCTCTCCCCGAAGATCCGTGCTTCCGACACCCCGGGCAGCACCTGCAGCCGGTCCTTCACGTAGCGGTCGGCATAGTCGGTGATCTCGGGCGGCGTGTGGCGGTCGCTGGTGAAGGCGAGGTACATCATCGCCTGGGCATCCGCCTCGACCTTCTGGATCACCGGTTCGTCGATCTCGTCGGGCAGATTGTCGCGGACGCGCCCGACCCGGTCGCGGACGTCGGCCGCTGCGGCATTCGGTTCGCGGTCGAGATTGAAGTTGAGGGTGATCTGGCTCTGCTCGGGTCGGCTGATCGAGGTCATGAAGTCGATGCCCTCGATGCCGGCGAGTGAGTCTTCCAGGACCTTGGTGACTTGGGTCTCCACGATCTTGGCGTCGGCGCCTCGGTAGCTCGTCTCGACGGTGACGACGGGAGCGTCGATGTCCGGAAACTCCCGAACGGGCAGGCGCTGATAGGCCACGAGGCCCACCAGCATCAGAATCAGGCTCATCACCGTCGCGAAGACGGGACGCCTGACGCAGAGGGTGGAGAGCTTCAAGAGGCGCGCTCGGCGTTGCCCACCGAGGAAACCGGCGCTTTCTCTTCGGTCGCCGGGGCACGGATGTCGACCGCGCTGCCATCGCGGATCTTCGCGTGGCCGGCGGTGACCACGATGTCACCAGCGGTCAGTCCGTCGACGACCTCGACGCGGCCGGTCTGGCGCAGGCCCAGCTCGACCTTGGTCATGTGGGCCGTTCCATCCCGGACGACGAAAACGAACCGCTCGTCGCCGCGCGGAACGATCGCCTCTTCAGGCACCACGAGGGCGGTCTGGCGCTGGTCGACGATCAGTTTCACGCGCGCGAACAGGCCGGGACGGAGCCGGCCTTCGGAATTGTCGAGTGTCGCGCGGACCGCCACGCTGCGGCCGCCGGGATCGATCTTCGGATTGATCGCGTAGACGGTCCCCGAATAGTGCTCGCCAGGAAAGGCATCGAGCTCCAGGTCGACCGTCCGTCCTTCCGAGACGACGCGCAGGTAGCGCTCGGGCAGACTGAAATCGACCTTCAGCGGGTTGATGTTCTCCAGATTGACGATGTCTTCGCCGGCCCGGACGTAGTCGCCGACGCTCACATGCCGCAGGCCGACGATGCCGTCGAACGGTGCGGCGATGGTCGTCTTGCCGAGCCAGGCGTTGGCGACGGCGACGGCTGCCTGGTCGGCGCGGCGCTGGGCCTGGGCCTCGTCCAGCGTCTGGGCGCTGCCGTGCCCCTTGTCGAACAGGGCTTTGGCGCGTTCGTAGTTCCGCGCACTCAGCTCCGCCCTGGCTTGCGCCTCGGCGAGCTGGGTGCGGTAGATCTCGGAATCGAGCTTCACCAGCACGTCGCCCTTGGCGACCGGTTCGCCTTCCTCGAAGGCGATCTCGACGATCCGCCCGTCGATCTCCGGCCTGACGACGACGGCCTCGTTCGAATTGAGGGTCCCGATCGCGGAAACGGCCTCGACCAGCGGCACGGGCTCGATCGCCTGTGCCTCGACCTGCACGGCCGGCCGACCTTCCTGCGCCAGAACGGCTGCGATCGGCAGGGACAACCCGACAGTGACAAGCACTGCGAGCAATGGTCGCCCGCGCGATCGGGCTGAGGAACGATGCATCCGGCGGCTCCTTATTGGACTAGACCGTCCGGTCCATTAGGATGACCGGATTGCACGAGGCGTCAAGTGTGGCGCTTATGCGTGGAACGCAGATCAAAATGGTACGGGCAGCAGGCGGGGTATGACGGTAGCGGAGTCGGTTGGCTGTCGGACCGAACGGTCCGACCGGAAGCGGGCATCGATCATCGCGGCGGCGACAACCGTATTTCTACGGGACGGCTACGGGCGTGCCAGCATGGACGCCATCGCCAGGGAGGCGGAGGTCTCGAAGCAGACGATCTATCACCACTTCGGCGGCAAGGCGGCGCTTTTCGGCGCCATCATCGAGGAGCGTTGCCGCCGTCTGCTGTCGCCTTTCTCATGGCCTGAAGCCGGCGCCGACGATCCGCGCGCCACGCTCACCGCGATCGCCCGTCAGTTCGTCGACATCATGCTGGCGCCGTCCTCGCTGTCGCTCTATCGGGCGCTGATGGCCGAGGTCGCGCGGTTTCCGAAGCTCGGCCGCGTCACGTACGAAAGCGGGCCGTCGCGGATCGTCGCGGCGATATCGGGCTATCTGAACGAACAGAATGCTGCCGGCCGCATGAACGTGCCGGATACCGTGTTCGCCGCGGAACAGTTCTACGGCATGCTGACTGGCCACCTTCAGCTCAGGGCTTTGCTGGGAGTCGAGAGCAGTCCGTCGCCGGAACGGACCGAGCGGGTGGTTCGCCACGCGGTCGATACGATGATGTGTCTCTACAGCCGACGATGAGCGGCCGTGTGATCACCGCTGCAAGGCGGCGATCTCGGTATTGGCGAAGCTGAGGCGGTCTGCCAGCACCCGGACGATCATGGTGTGGAAGGCGGCGGCGATCTCCGGCTGCTCGCTTTCCATCCGGCGCAGTCGGTCGACCGACAGGCGGTAGGCGGTGGTGGGAATATCGGCGACGACCGACGCCGTTCGCGGCTGGCTGCGGTAGTAGCCCATCTCGCCGACGACCGTCCGGCCGATCATGCTGCGGAGACGGATCTGCCGGCCGTCGAGGTCGGCCATGACCACGCTGACGCGGCCGTTCCGAATCAGATAGAGCGCATCAGCCGGATCGCCCTGTTTGAAAAGAGAAGAACCGGGGTCGAGGTCCAGTGGTTCCAGGATCGACATGAAGCGTTGGGCGATGGCGGGATCGCCCATCTCGGACGCCAGCCAATTGTCGAAAGGATCATGGGATTCCGCATCCGGTTCGGTTGAGCCCAGCAGCGCTTCCTCGCACCATTCGAGCGCGAGATCGAGGTCGGGGAACTGGCGGACGACCGTGTCTCTCTCGACCAGGACTTTCTGGCGGCGCATCGCGTTTTCGACCGACGCAGGGAGGCCCGTCAGGACCAGCGTCAGGCGGTGGTCCTCGGCAAACTGCCTCAGGCGGACGAAGCTGTAGATCGCGGACGAATCGAGGCCACTCACCATGTGGAAATCGAGGACGATCCAGCCCAGAGCGGTTTCGCGCGACTCCACCCGCCGCTTGATCTCTTCCAGCAGGTTGTAGGCCGATCCGAAGAAGACGTAGCCCTGCAGCCACAGAATATGGATGCGGTTGCCGTGGCGTCTGAGCTCGGAAGCCTGTTCCGCCGGCCGATCGACCGTGCTGCTGAACTCGTTCCCTGCCAGTTCGTGCTTCACCACCCGGACACGGCTGTAGGTGACGGCGAACATCACGCTTGCCGCCACCACGCCGACGAGGACGCCGGCGGCATAGCCGAAGCGGACCGCTACCAGAAAGATCGCCAGGATCAGCAGGTAATCGCCGGGCCCCAGCCGGCGGCGGGACTTGATCACCCAGTTGAACAGCAGCGATACGCCCATGAACAACAGCAGGCCGCCCAGGATCGGCACGGGGATGAAACCCGCGAACCGGGTGCCGGCGAACAGGATCACCAGGGTCAGGATGCCGGAGATAACGCCGCTCATCCGCGAGGTGGCGCCGGCACGGGCATTCAGGATCGTGCGGTTGAGCGACAGATTGCTGATCACGCCGCCGATCAGCCCGCTGACGATATTGGCGGTGCCGCTGCTACGGAGTTCACGGTTGAGGTCGGCATCCTGCCGCCCCTCGACTTCGATGCCGGTGGCGTTGACCAGGACGATGATCGTCGTCACCGCGACGATCGCCGCGAGGTTGCCGGACTGGCTGAAGATCCGGTTCCAGTCGACGAACCCGAGACTGCCGTCGATCCACGGCACCGACATCGCAGTCTCCGACGGCACGTCGAGCAGCCACCCCTGGAGCTTGGCCTGCGGAACATCCAGACCGAGCGCTGCCATGATGGCGAACGCGACGGTACCTCCGGCCACGAGAAGGGTCGGCAGCGCAAGGAAATGCCGCCACCTGTTAAGAACGAACATGAGAATGGCGGCGTAAACCGCTGCTGCGGCGATATGGGTTAGCTTGTCGGCTTCGGCAAAGGCGGCGAGGTGGTCGAGGTCGACCTTGATCCCCGTCACCACCTTGATTGCGCCGGCGGAGAGCAGCCAGCCCGAGGCCGCGAGAAAGCCGCCGATGACAGGGTAGGGGACATAGCGGATCCACCGGCCGAGCTTCAGCACGCCCAGGACGCAAAGGGCGATGCCGGTGGCGCCGGTGGCGAGGCCGATGGTCACCATCACCGTGGCGACTGCATTGGGCGCACCGGCATCCGGGTAAGTGGCCGCAATCGATCCGGCGACGGCGCTGGTGATGGCCATGGTCGGCGCATCCGGCCCGGCGATAGCCGTCTTCAGCGAGCTCATCGCGGCGACGACGATGGCGCAGACCCCGGCGCCCGCGAACACCGCACCGATTCCCAGCGGCAAGGCGGGTGCCAGATCGCCGGCGAAGATCAGGGCCGCGTAGGAGAGGCAGTAGCAGACGGTGACCACGGCGACGACTGCGCCGCTGCTCAAGTCCTGGATGGTATCGGAGAAAGAGACGGTGCCGCGGCGGGCGGCGAAGGCCGGCGTCGACATCAGGCTCGTATTGGCCGGCTCGGTTGGCCCGGACGGCTGGTGTGGCGGGACCTTCTGAGCATCGGCGTCAGTCTTCCAGGTAGTAGTCGATCGTCGAGACGACGCGGACCGTCTTCAGGATCTGCGTTTCCTCCATGATACCCGGTGCGTTGTCGCGGGCGAGAATCTGGAATACGCCCTGGTTGGCGCGCCTGATGCCGCCGAGATGGCTGCCCGAGTCCGCCGCGAACTGTTCGGCGCCCTGGCGGGCGTTGGCGGTCGCCTCGGCGATCATCGCCGGCTTGAGGTCGGTGAGCCTGGTGAACAGGTAGATCGGACCCGACATCATCGGGTTGTCGGCGCTGAGCACGACCCCGGCATCGACCAGGTCGCCGATCCGCTGGCTCGCAGCTGCGATCGCGTCGATGTCGGGCGACCGGACCATCAGCGTCTGGGAAACGATGAAGCGGCTTTCGACCGGCCCGGACCGGTATTGCTGCGCCAGGAGGTCGGTGACCTGGATGCTCTGCACGTCGACGGCGGATTCAGGAATGCCGGCATTGTCCAGGAAGGCGGTGACCGCGCGGGCGTCCTGCTTCAGCTTGTTCTGGGCCTCGCCGAGATCGTTGCTGGTGGCGACGAACTTCATCGGCCACAGGGCGAGGTCGGCTTGGACCTCGCGTTCCGACAGCCCCTTGACGGTGACGAACCGGTCGCCGGTGCGCGCTTCGACGAAACCATTGCCCACGAACCAGCCCGCTACCGCAACCCCGATCGCCAGGACCACGGCACCGATCGCCACTCCGACAACGCGACTCATTCCAAGGCCCCCAATCCGATCCTTCCCGGAGCCTACATGGGGCTCATGCGGGAAGCCAACTGCCCATCCGGGGAGGTGTCGGGATATGGATCAGTCGGTCGGAGCGTGGCGGTGCGTTCGCTTCGGCCGTTGCGGTGGAAAGGTCGAGGCCGGTCGCGTGCGGCGGGGCCTGAATTCGCCGCGCTTCGCTGCGATGCCGAGCTCCAGGCTGTCGGCGATTCGGTGGGCCCGGTCGATGAAATGCGCGGCCGCGGCGGGCGGGCAGACTTCATGGGCGGTCTCGGCGAACAGCTCCAGCCAGCGGTCGAACTGCGGCGTGTCGATCGGCAAGGGCATGTGCGCCGCCATCGGCTGGCCGTGATAGCGGCCGGTCAGAAGGGCGACCGAGGACCAGAAGTCGCAGATCTGCGCGATGTGGCGTTCCCAGTTCGCCACATGCGCTTCGAAGATCGGTCCCAGCATCGGGTCCTGGCGGGCCCGGCCGTAGAACGTGCGGACGAGCCGCTCGATCATCGCTTCGTCGATACCGGTACGGGCGACGATGTCTTCGACGATCAGGTCGCGGCTGCGGGGACCGGGTTGGCGGTCGACTGTCATCGGTTCCTCATTGAACTTGGCGCGAATCACAGTACGCCATATAAGATGAATTTGAAATGGATGTTATGGCGCTGCTGCGAAGCCGGCGCTGGAGGGTACGATGCATCTCACCCTGTGGACCGACTATGCCCTGCGGACGCTGATCTTTCTCGGGGCGAAGGATGGTCGCCTGACGACGATCGGGGAGGTCGCTACCGCCTTCGGTATTTCCCGGACCCATCTGACCAAGGTGGCGAACGGCCTCGGCCGGCTCGGTTATGTCGAAACGGTCCGCGGCAAGGGTGGCGGGCTGCGCCTGGGGCGGGCGCCGGCGGAGATCGGGATCGGCGCGGTGGTGCGCGCGACCGAAGACGACCTCGCCGTCATGGGCTGCCTGTCAGGGCCCGGCTTCTGCCGCATCGAAGGGTGCTGCGTCCTGCGTCAGGCGCTCGGCCGGGCGACACAGGCGTTTCTGGAAACGCTGGACGGTTACACCCTGGCCGACCTGCTGGAGCCTCGGCAGCCTCTCGCCCAGAGCCTCGGACTGCTGTCCGAGGCGTAGTCCTGCGACGCTTCGACGGGATCAGACGATCCCGCCATTGGCGCGCACGGTCTGACCGTTGACCCAGCCGCCGTCCGGTCCCGCGAGGAACGAGACCACGTCGGCGATGTCCTTGGGCTGCCCCAGCCGCTCCAACGGCGACATCTTGGCCAGGCGATCGATCGTCTCGGGCGTCTTCCCGGTCATGAACAGGTCGGTCTCGGTCGGCCCCGGCGCGAAGGCGTTCACGGTGATGTCGCGGCCGCGCATTTCTTTGGCGAAGACGGTCGTCATCGCCTCGACGGCGGCCTTGGTGGCCGCGTAGACCGCGTAGTTGGGCATCAGCAGATGGACCACGGCGGAGGAGCAGTTGACCACCCGGCCGCCCTCCCGCATCCGCTTCGCCGCTTCGCGCATGGTGTTGAAGGTGCCCTTCACGTTGACGTCGACCTGACGCGCGAAATCGTCGTCCTTGGTCTCGCCGACCGGAGACAGGATCATGATGCCGGCGTTGTTGACCAGTACGTCGACCCCGCCGAAGGCGCTCTCCGCCGCGTCGAACAGCGCCCGTGCCGCTGCCACGTCGGCGACGTCGCCCTGGACGGCCTGGGCACGGCCGCCGGCCTTGGTGATGGTGTCGACGACGCGGTCCGCCGCCTGCTTGTTGCCGGCGTAGTTGACGATGACGGCGAAGCCGTCGCGACCCAGGCGCTCGGCGACGGCGGCACCGATGCCTCGCGACGCGCCGGTGACGATCGCGACCTTGCCCGACTGGTCGACCATGTTCCTTCTCCCTGTATCATCTGTGGCGGCCGGCAGTATGCCGGTTCGCCGGTCGCCCGGTAAGCGCGCGTGCGCCCACAGCTCCGTTCGGAAATCCGGAAAGCCGCCGCATTGCCTGAAGCCGGCCCGTGAGCGAGCATGCGGCATGCCCAAGCTGAGCGCCGGCCTGCTGCTCTATCGCCGTCGGGAGGACGGCCCCGAGGTCTTTCTCGTTCATCCCGGCGGTCCGTTCTGGTCCAACAAGGACGCCGGGGCCTGGTCGATCCCCAAGGGCGAGCCGGCGGCGGGCGAAGACCTCCTGATCGCCGCGCGCCGCAAGATGGCGGAGGAGACCGGCTTCGCACCGCCGGGGCCCTTCGTCCCGCTGGAACCGCGCCGGCAGAAAGCCGGGAAGCTGGTCCATGCCTGGGCGGTGGAGGGCGACTGCGATCCCGCC
>PBKC01000040.1 GCA_002721365.1 Rhodospirillaceae bacterium
GAGGAGCGCAGCGACGCGACAATCCAGTCCGGCACGGGCGTTTGGATTGCTTCGCCTCCGGCTCGCAATGACGCAGCACTCTCTTCCCCTCGTTCCCGCGCAGGCGGGAACCCAGCGCCACATGCGGGATGCAAACTGGCTTCGCCGCGGCGCGAGCCCCTGGATGCCCGCCTGCGCGGGCATGACGGCAGTGGATGGAGCGCGGCCATGACCATGCTCTCCGTCGAGGGCCTGCACGCGGCCTACGGGCGCATTCCGATCCTGGACGGGGTCGGTCTGGCGGTCGAGGCCGGGGAGTTCGTCGGCGTGCTGGGCCATAACGGCATGGGCAAGACCACGTTGCTCAAGACCCTGATGGGCTATCTGCGGCCGACCGCCGGACGGGTCACCTTCGAAGGCACCGACATCACCCGGTTGCCGCCGGAGCGCAGGGCGCGGATGGGCATCGGCTACGTACCGCAGGGCCGCGAGATCTTCCCGAGCCTCAGCGTCTTCGACAACCTCCGCATGGGCCTCGCCGGCGGGACCCGGCGCGAGGCCGAAGTAATCCCAGCCATCATCGACGAGTTCCCACGCCTTAAGCCTTTGCTCGACCGCCCAGGCGGCGCCTTGAGCGGCGGAGAGCAGCAGCTTCTCGCCCTCGCCCGCTGCCTGTGCGGCGATCCCAGGCTTATCCTGCTCGACGAGCCCACGGAAGGCATTCAGCCCTCGATCATCGAGGAGATCGTCGATCATCTGCACGGACTCCGCGCCCACCGTGGCCTCACGGTCGTTCTGGTCGAACAGAACCTCGACTTCATCCGCGCCCTGTCGCAACGGGTGCTGATCATCCATCGCGGGCACATCACGCGGGAGGTTGCGCCGGAGCATCTCGCCGACCCGGAAGTGGTGGGCGAGTTCATCGGCGTCACGGGTTAGAGGAGGTCATCATGATCAGCATTTCCGCGATCATCCGCGCGAAGGCGGGTAAGGAGGCGATCGTCCGCGACGCGCTGGCCGCGGTCGCCGCCCATGTCGCGGTGAACGAGCCCGATACCGTCGGCTATTTCGTCAGCCAGTCGATGGCCGACCCCTGCGTCTTCACCACTTACGAACGCTTTGCCGATCAGGCGGCGATGGAGCTTCACAACAACTCCCCCGCCGTCGCCAAGTTCATCGCCGATACCGAGGGAGCGCTCGACGGCGACGTCGTGCTGCATGCCTCGCACGAGCTCTCGGCCAAGTGACACCGGAGGGGGAGGCCGGCGCTTAAGAGAGGGTCCATACGTCCAACCAGCTAGGAGGTCGCCATGGCGGTCAAAGGTCCCACTCCCGCCCAGATGCGCACAATCGCGGAAGACCTGGGCATGTCGTTAACCGACGGCGAAGTGCAGTTCTTCATCGACCAGATGGCCGGCATGGTCGGCGCATACAGCGCCCTCGACGCCCTGCCCGACTATCTTCCCGACTCGAAATATCCGCGGTCTCCCGGCTATCGCCCCGGTCCCGATGAGAACCCGCTGAACGCCTGGTATTGGAAGGCGACCGTCAAGGGCGCGAAGCGCGGTCCCCTGGCCGGCAAGAAGGTCGTGCTGAAGGACAATGTCTGCCTGGCGGGCGTGCCGATGATGAACGGCGCCTCGACGCTGGAAGGGTTCGTCCCCAACATCGACGCGACCATCGTCACGCGGATTCTCGACGCCGGCGGCGAAATCGTCGGCAAGGCCACCTGCGAGCATTTCTGCCTGTCGGGCGGCAGCCATACCAGCGACCCAGCGGCGGTCGAGAACGCCCGCAAGCCCGGCTACTCGGCCGGCGGCTCGTCGTCGGGCAGCGCCACGCTGATCGTCACCGGCGAGGCCGACCTCGCTATCGGCGGCGACCAGGGCGGCTCGATCCGCATCCCTTCGGCCTATAGCGGTACTTACGGCATGAAGGGCACCCACGGCCTGGTGCCCTATACGGGCGTGATGCCGATCGAATCGACCATCGATCACACCGGCCCGATCACCGGCAATGTCAGCGACAACGCCCTGTTCCTGGAGGTTCTGGCCGGCCCCGACGGCCTCGACCCGCGCCAGATCAACGTCAAGACCAACAAATACACCAGGGCCCTGGGCAAAGGCGTCAAGGGCATGAAGATCGGTGTGTTGAAGGAAGGCTTCGGCCACGCCAATTCCGAGCCCGACGTCGACGCGTCCGTCCGCGCCGCCGCCGACCGGTTCCGCAGCCTCGGCGCCGAAGTGTCCGAAGTCTCCGTTCCCATGCACCTCATGGGTCAGGCGATCTGGACGCCGATCGCGCTGGAAGGTCTGCAATGGCAGATGATGCGCGGCAACGGCCTCGGCATGAACTGGAAGGGCCTCTACGCGACCGGCCTGCTCGACTACCACGCCAATTGGCGCGAGCGGGCGGACGAACTGTCGCTCTCGCTCAAGATCTCGATGCTGGTCGGTGAGTATTTCACCAAGCACTACCGCGGCCACTTCTACGCCAAGTGCCAGAACCTCGGCCGCCAGCTCACCGCCGAATACGACAAGGTGCTGGGCGAGGTCGACCTGCTGCTGATGCCGACCCTGCCCATCAAGGCGACGCCGCTTCCCGGTCCGGACGCGCCGCCGGAGGACATCCTGGCCCGCGCCTTCGAGATGCTACCCAACACCAGCCCCTACGACGTCACCGGCCATCCGGCGATGAGCATCCCGTGCGGGATGAACGACGGCCGCCCGATCGGTCTGCAGCTGGTGGGCAAATACTGGGACGAGGCGACGATCTACCAGGCCGCCCATGCCTTCGAGCAGTCGGGCGACTGGATGACGATGTAGCCGGAAGCGAAGCGACCCGGCCGCGCAGGGACCTCCCTGCGCGGCCGGTCGACAGCACATGAACGATTTGTAATCGGCAGGAAAGGCCGGCGACAGAGTCGCGACGCATATGGTCGCCTGTGACGTGGGGGACGCCCCCCGATATCCAAGGAGCGACCGATGCAGACATTCGAAACGCACGCGCCGGAAACGAATCCGGCGGTGATCGGCGAGCCGGTCGAACGGAAGGCGCATGGGATGCGCTCCGCCGCTCGGCGCGCCGTCGGCCTGGGCTCGATGCTCGTGGCCGGCAGCATGCTGGTCTGGACCAGTGCCAGCGCCGCCCCGGCGCCCGACAGCTTCGCCCCGCTGGTGAAGAAGGTCACGCCCGCGGTGGTCAACATCTCCTCCGAGCACGCCGTGTCGGCCCAGGAGCAGATGCAGGGCATGCCCGACCTGCCGTTCGACATCCCCGAAGGATCGCCGTTCGAGAAGTTCTTCAAGCAGTTCCGTGACCGCATGCCCCATGGCGGCCCGCAGGGTCCCCAGGGCGAGGTTCACGCGCTGGGTTCGGGCTTCGTCATCGACCCGAGCGGCTACATCGTGACCAACAATCACGTCATCGACGACGCCACCAACATCGAGGTGACGTTCGACGACGACAAGACCTATCCGGCGACACTGGTCGGCACCGACGACAAGACCGACCTGGCGCTGCTGAAGATCGACGCGCCGAAGGACCTGCCCTATGTCGAGTGGGGCAATTCTGACGACATCCAGATCGGTGACTGGGTGCTCGCGGTCGGCAACCCCTTCGGTCTCGGCAACACGGTGACCGCCGGCATCCTGTCGGCCCGCAGCCGCGACATCCACGCCGGCCCCTATGACGACTTCCTGCAGATCGACGCGGCGGTGAACCGCGGCAACTCCGGCGGCCCGACCTTCGCCACCGACGGCAAGGTGATCGGCATCAACACCGCGATCATCAGCCCGAGCGGCGGCAGCGTCGGCATCGGCTTCGCCGTGCCGTCCAACCTCGCCAAGGACGTGATCGCGCAGTTGAAGGAGAACGGTCATGTCGAGCGCGGCTGGCTCGGCGTGAAGATCCAGGGCGTGTCGCCCGAGATCGCCGAGGCGATGGGCCTGGACGAGCCGCACGGCGCGCTGGTGGCCGAGGTCGTGTCCGGCAGCCCGGCGGAGAAGGCCGGTCTGGAGCAGGGCGACGTGATCGTCGGCTACAACGGCACGGAGATCGACTCGGTGCGTGATCTGCCCCGTCTGGTCGCCGCCACGCCCGCCGGCAAGGATGCTGACCTGCGCATCCGTCGCGGTAGCGAGGTCGAGACCGTCTCGGTCAACATCGCCAAGATGGAGCCCGAGCAGGTCGCGGAGGCTTCCGGCATGTCGGGTGGCGCTCAGTCGTCTCCGGCCGCCGCGTTCGGCGCCCAGCTCGCCCCGATCACACCGGATCTTCGCCAGCAGTTCCAGGTTCCTGACGATGTCGAAGGTGTCGCCGTCGTCGGCGTCGAGCCGGGCAGCCCGGCCGCCGAGCACGGCCTGCGGGTCGGCGACGTGATCCGTCAGATCGACCGGGAGAAGGTGTCGGACCCCTCTCAGGTCGAGACGATCGCCGAGAAGGCCAAGCAGGAGAACCACAACAGCCTGCTTCTCCTGGTCAATCGCAGCGGTGACGACCTGTTCCTCGGCATGAAGATCGGCAAGGCGTAATCCGGTCGCGCCGATAGGCACCGAGACGCTTCGGGCCGGATCTCTCCAGGGATCCGGCCCGTCGTTTTTCAGCCCCCCGAAACCCTACTTCCCCTTCCGACGGAGGCGTGCGATGCCTTATGAGAACGGGATATCCCTGCGGAACCTCGTTTCGGATTACGCTGGCGGTGCGATGCATATTCTGATCATCGAGGATGACGAGAACGCCGCGCAGTACATGGCGAAGGGGCTGACGGAGAGCGGCCACGTCGTCGATGTCGCGTCGAACGGGCGCGACGGCCTGTTCATGGCGACAGGCGGCGATTACGACGCACTGATCGTCGACCGCATGCTGCCGCATCTCGACGGCCTCGCGGTGATCCAGGCGCTCCGCGCCGCCGACATCGCTACGCCCGTCTTGATCCTGAGCGCACTGGGTGAGGTCGACGACCGCGTCAAGGGTCTGCGCGCCGGCGGCGACGACTATCTCACCAAGCCTTTCGCGTTCTCCGAGCTGATCGCCCGTCTGGACGCCATCGTCCGGCGCCACAATGCCGGACGCGTCGAGACGACGCTGAAGGTCGGCGATCTGGAGCTCGACCTCCTGAGCCGGCAGGTCCGCCGGGCAGGTCGCGCCATCGAGCTTCAGCCGCGGGAGTTCCGCCTGCTCGAATACATGATGCGCCACGCCGATCAGGTGGTGACCCGGACCATGCTGCTGGAAGGCGTGTGGGACTATCATTTCGATCCGCAGACCAACGTCATCGACGTCCACATCAGCCGGCTGCGCCAGAAGATCGAGAAGGGATTCGACAAGCCCCTGCTTCACACCGTCCGCGGCGCCGGCTACGTCCTGCGCGATACACCCTGAGGACGGTGCCCCTGGTGCCTTCCGTAAGCCATCGCTTTTCCTCGTCACCCCATGGCTCGGCCATGGGATCCACGAATCAGCGGCATTTGCCGAAGTGATGCGGCGACACCCGAAGTCGTGGATGGCACGGTCAAGTCGTGCCGTGACGGCTGGAAAATCCCGATGACCACCACCAGCAGCGGCTTCCGGGCGTTCCGGACATCGACCTTCCGCATCGTCTTTCGTTATGCGGCGATCGTCGGAATCTTTCTGACCCTGGTCCTCGGGCTCGTCTACTGGTGGGCCCTCGCGGTAATCGACCAGGGGGTCCGCCAGACGATCGAGGCGGAGATCCGCGGCCTCGCCGAGCAATACCGTACGGAAGGGCTGGAACGGTTGATCGAAGTGGTGAGCGAGCGCAGCCGGCGCCAGCCCACCGACAACAGCGTCTATCTGCTGGTCGCCCCGGACGGACGGCGGCTGGCCGGAAATCTGGCCAACTGGCCGGACGATGCCGTCGTCAGCGTCGACGGCGACAAGACTTGGTTCAACATTACCCTGAAGAAGAAGGAAGACGGGGCGCTAGTCCCGCACAGCATTCAGGCGCGCACGTTCCAGCTTCCCGGCGGCTTTCGCCTGCTCGTCGGTCACGACACCCAGGGCATCACCGACTTCCGAAACATCATCATCGGTGTCCTCGCCTGGGCGGCGGTCGCGACCCTCGCGCTCGCCGTTCTGGGCGGGCTCCTGATCAGCCGGAACCTGTTGCGCCGGGTCGAGAACGTTTCGGCGACGAGCCGGGACATCATCCGCGGCGATCTCGGGCGACGGGTTCAAACCGACGGCTCGGGCGATGAATTCGACCGCCTGGCGCGCAGCATCAACGAGATGCTGGACCAGATTCAGCATCTGATGACGGGCATGCGGGCGGTGACCGACTCGCTGGGACACGATCTCCTGAGCCCCTTGAGCCGGCTGCGGTCGCGTGCCGAACTCGCCTTCCGCAACGCGCCGATGGACGCGCCCGAGCGGGAAACGCTGGAACTGACGATCGCCGACGCCGACGCCATCCTCGCGACGTTCCGGTCGCTGATGCGCATCGCCCAGGCCGAATCGGGCCTGAGCCGAGCCGAGATGGTCGCGGTCGACCTCACCACCATCGCCGACGAAGTCGCGGAGCTCTACCAGCCGGTGGCGGAGGACAAGGGTCTCCACTTCGACAAGCGGCTGGAGCCCGGCTGCCGCATCCGCGCCCATGAGCAGCTTCTCGCCCAGGCGATCGCCAACCTGCTCGACAACGCGGTCAAGTACACGCCGGAAAACGGGCGGGTCTGGCTCGCCGTGCGCCGGGAGGAACGCGCAGTCGTCTGCGAGATCGCCGACAGCGGTCCCGGCATTCCAGCCGAAGACCGCGAGCCGGTGTTCGAGCGTTTCACCCGGCTCGAGCACAGCCGCACCACACCCGGCAACGGGCTGGGCTTAAGCCTCGTCGCGGCGGTCGCCATGCTGCACGGAGCCGCGATCGAACTGGCCGACAACCAGCCGGGCCTCAAGGTCACCCTGCGTTTTCCACCGGACCAGGCCGCGGGCTGAAACGCTCTACCGCCGCCGGGTCGCCAGGAAAATGCCGGACAGAATCAGCACCATGCCGACGGCATGAAACGCCTGGAACGACTCGCCCAGAAACAGGATCGCCATCCCGCTGCCGAACACCGGCATCAGATGAACGAACTGCCCGGCCCTGTTGGCACCGATCAACTCGACGCCCCGGTTGAAGCAGAGATAGGCGAGAATCGACGGAAACACAGCGACATAGCCGCAGGCGAGCAGCGTCGTCCGGTCGAACCGCATCGGGTTCCCTGAAAAGCTCTCCCACAGATAGAAGGGCAGCAGGATCAGCGCTCCCAGACCGAAGGTGACGGCGAGAAAGCTGAATGGATCGACCTTCGGCCGCTTGCGAAGCAGCGTCGAATAGGTGGCATAGCAGGCAACCGCCACGACGATCACAACATCGCCACCGTTCAGGGTGAGCGTCGCCAGTACCGACGGATCGCCACGAGCGACGATCCACACCGCTCCTGCCAGCGACACGGCCACGCCCAAACCCTGGAGCGGCGACACCGTCTCGCGGAAGATCAGATAGGACATGCCGACGATCATCACCGGCATCGTCGACTGCATCAGCAGACCGTTGATCGCCTCGGTCGATTGCAGGCCGACATAGACGAGGCTGTTGAACGCGGCGATCCCTATCGCCGACAGCAGCAGGACGACCCGCCAGCTTCTCAGCAGCGCCGCCCGGTCGCGGAGCAGCGGCGGCCGTGCGAAGACGAGCAGCAGCACGCACCCGCCGAACCAGCGCCAGAAAGCCAGCCCGACGGGCGGCACATGGCCGTGCACCGCGCGACCGATGATGAAGTTCCCCGACCAGAAGAGAATGGTGAGCGTCAGCAGGAGGTAGGGGCGGTCGAATAGACGTCTGCTGCGCGCGGTCCCCGTCAAAGGACCACGACGCCGGCGATGCGATGCATCGCCGCGCGACGGTAGGTACCGGAAACAGGCCGGTTGGTCTTCATCGTGACATCGCGGCGGACGGGTTCCGAATCACGGCTCGATCCAGGTCTCCGAGAAGGCGAGAAATGCCGTGGTCGACTGACGGCCGGCAAAATCGCGGGGGACCGACTTCCCCTTGACCGTCCGTCCGTTGACCGTCGCCGTCGCCTTGCCGGCGTCGAGGAACAGGCTGAACATCTCATGCTTGCCCGTGGCCGAATTGGCGGCCGGCATGTCGACCATGAACGGCTCGCTGAGCTCCGACCAGTTGAGCCGGATATCGAGACCGTCGCCCTTCAGGATCTCACCGTAGGTGGTTCGGGAATCCCCGACCGTGTGCACCTCGTCGAGCGTCCGGTACTCGATGCCGGCCAGCGCCGGCTGGTCGCGGAACGGTCCGAAATTGCACACGAAATTCTGCATCAGGTAGCGGGCCAGAGGCTCGTTGTCGGTCAGACAGATGTTCAGCGCCTCCGGCGTGCTCTTCGCCGATTGAGGGGCCTCGATCAACACGACGCCGCGGCCCCGGCCATGGGGCGAGACGACGACTCGGAAGAACGAAACCAGAGATACGAAGGCGCCGTCAGCGCTCTCCTTCAGATACATGCCCGGATTCTCGCCCGACCACGCGACTTTCCCTGCCGGAAACGGCTGACTCATTGCACCCTCGTCTTAATCGTGAACGAACGCTTCCCCCGCCGGTCTGATGCCGGCCGACGATGATCATCCACGAACCCGCCCGTGGCGACAACATTCCTGGATAGCGGGTAGCACGCACGCGGGACGGGGGTGTCAGTCCTCGCGGGGTATGCCGGCGGAATCTTCGCTGCCGCTCCGATAGCGGTAGCTCCCCTCGGCGGTGGCGATCAGGCTGCCATCGGCCGCCAGACATTCTCCGCGAGCGAAGAAGATCTTGCGGCCGCCGCCGATCTTCCGGGCTTCGGCGCGAACCGTCTGGTCACGCGCCTGACCGACGAAATTGATGTTGAGCGAGATCGACACCGCTTTCCGGACATGTCCCGGTACCGGACAATAGAGGCCGGTCAAGCCACCCACGGCATCGAGCATCGTCGCAACGACGCCGCCGTGAAGAACGCCGCTGCGGTTCATGTGGTGAGGCTTGAGGTCGAGGCACACCGCGGCGAACCCGTCTTCCCAGGCGACGATCCTGTAACCGAGCAGGCGTTGCAGACCCGACTCGCGCTCTTCCGCGATCGGGTCCCAGAACCGATCGTCAGCCACCGGCGGACGGCCCGTCCTTGGTCGACGAATCCTCTGCGGCGAGACCGGGCTTCAACAGCGAATCGAGTTCGGCGAGTTCAGCCGCAAGCTTTGCGTCGGCCGTCGCCTGCATATGGCGGTAGCGTTTGAGGATATCCTGCCCCATCGGGGTCAGAGCCGCCCCGCCGCCGCCCTTGCCGCCGGGGACCGCGCTGACCAGCGGTTTCTGGAAGCTGCCGTTGAGTTCATCCACCAGCAGCCAGGCGCGCCGATAAGACATGCCGAGATGCCGGCCCGCCGCCGAGATCGACCCGAACCGGTCGATCGCCTGGAGGAGATCGGCCTTGCCGGGACCGATCATCACGCCGCCGCTCAACAGCACCCGCAGATAGACGCCCGGCCGCTTCGAACGCGGCATGAACGGCGCATCCTGATCTTCGTCCAGTTCAATTCGTTTGCGCGCCAATGGAATTCCGTCATGGCGGGTGGATCGGACGCCGATGTTAGGGGAAGCGGCGCTGGATGCAAACCTGCCGGGCACGAGAAAGACCTCCCCGGCCGAGGCCGGGGAGGTGATCGGGGGATAATGGCATCTCGTGTATCCCGTCGGGGGAGACGGAATAGCTATATTCATATGAATATAGCGCTGGCTGTCAAGCGCTATGCGCCTGCGGTGCGTTGTGCGGCTGCCGAACGATCCGCATGATGACGTCGCTCCGTATGGGTGGTGCCCCGCATGGACGCTGCGCTGACCGAGGAAAGGAACCCGATGAACATCGTGCTTAAGGGGATTCACGCCGTTGCCAACGCCGATCGGCTGCGGCGCAAGATGCGGCGGGAAGCCTCGATCCAGTGCCACACACCGGAGATGGGCGCCGATGCCCTGGCCGGAATGCTCTCCGACGCCGACGTGCTGATCGCGATGCATGTCGAGCCCGACCTGCCGCCGGCACCGCGGCTGAAGATGCTGCAGCTTCCGGGCGCGGGCTACGATGCCATCACCTGGTCGGCCCTTCCCGCCGACATCCCCGTCTGCAACGTCTTCGAGCACGAGATCGGCATCGCCGAATACGTGATACTGGCAATGCTCGAATGGAACATCCGCATGTGCGGCATGGACAGCGTCTTCCGCACCGGCAAGTGGGAACACAGTCTCCTGTCGTTCGGATCGACCCATGGCGAGCTTGCCGGCAAGACGGTGGCGATTCTCGGCTACGGCCATATCGGTCGCGCCATCACGGCCCGCGTGCGCGCCTTCGGCGCTCGACGTCATCGCGATCGGGCGCACCAAGCCGGAAGATCGGGATGCGGAATGCGTCACCATCGAGGAACTGGACGAGGTCCTGCCGCGGACCGACTACCTGGTTCTCGCCTGCCCGCTGACCGACGCGACCCGCGGCCTGATCGATGGCCGCAGGCTCACGCTGATGAAGTCCGATTCGGTGATCATCAACATCGCGCGCGCCGCGGTTTGCGATGAGGACGCCCTGTACGACGCCCTCGCCCGACAAGTCATCGGTGGTGCCGTGCTGGACGTCTGGTACCGCTATCCGGCACCGGGGCAGGAAGACAATTTCCGTCCCGCCAACCGTCCGTTCCATGAACTCGACAACGTCATCATGACGCCTCACGCCTCAGCGTGGACGGAAGGGCTGATGGAGCGCCGCTGGTCGGTGATCGCCGAGAACATGGATCGCTTCGCCGCCGGCGAGCCGCTGCTGAACCACATCACCCGGCCGGCGTGAGAGACAAGTCGCCCGGCAAGTTCACCCCGTCATCGCGAGCGAAGCGCGGCGATCCACCGGAAAGAGAGTCTGGGCGAGCGGTCTATGGATCGCCGCGGCCCTTTGGGCCTCGCGATGACGACGCGCGGAGAGAGGAGCCTTAAGCCGCTTTGTCGGAGACCCGGGTCAGGGCGCTGCCGGTCGTGCTCTGGACCGGCGGCGGTGCCTGCATCTCGGCGAGCTTGCTTTCCAGCGCCTCAATGCGCTGGCGGCGGCGGCGGGCGAGCCGGCGATGCCGCAGCATGTCGGGCCATGTGACGATGCCGCCGATCACCACGCCGACGATCAGCGTGCCGATCACGATCAGGAAAAGGGGAATGTCGGCCGCGAACGGCAGCGGATAGAGGCTCACCGTCACCGCGCCCGGATTGGCGTAGGAGAAGGCGACCAGGAGAACAAGAACGACGACGGCGACCAGCCGGCGGATGAACTTCATGACGGCTCCCTTGCCACGGACATGGCCCGGGCCGCCGTCAGCGGTTCAGACGTTCCCGGAATTCCTTGCCCGACTTGAAGAACGGGACGAATTTCTCGGCCACGCGCACGGCCGCCCCGGTCCGCGGGTTGCGTCCCAGCCGCGGCGCCCGCTTCTTCACGGAAAATGCCCCGAAGCCACGCAACTCGACCCGGTCCCCCCGCGCCAGCGCCGCCGAAATCTCTTCGAACACGGTCGAAACGATACGCTCGACGTCGCGCTGAAACAGATGCGGATTGAGTTCTGCAATCCGCAGAATCAGCTCGGATTTCGTCATGTCCCCCGCCTTGCCCCCTTCTCGACGGTCTTCGCGACCGGCTATTGCGCTTCAGCAGCATCAGAGGTCGTTGGAAGGTTGCCAGACGGAAATCAGCCCGTCAAGATTAAGCTCTTCTGGTAAAAAGGTTTTTCGGAACCACGACGCGACGGGCGTGCCCAGGGGCCATTCGCGCTCGATCTCGACCGGCAGCAGCGGCAGGTCGGCGGAGACGCCTTGTGCCTCTTCCAGCCACGCCAGCGCCTCGCGCTCGCCACCCAGCGCATCGATCAAACCGAGTTCCACCGCCATCCGTCCGGTGAAAACGCGCCCGCTGATTGCCATACCCATATCGACCGGGCGGATCGACCGACGCTCCCGGACCATCGCTACGAACATCCGCTGCGTATCGTCGACGACGGCCTGGGTCGCGGCGCGTCCGGCATCGGACAGACGCTCGAACGGCGAAGGCTGCGCCTTCAACGGCGCACTCTTGATGGTGTCGCTCTCGATGCCCAGCGTCTCCATCAACCCGACGACATTGGTGGCCTCCCACAGAACGCCGATCGATCCGGTGAGCGTGCTTTCCCGGGCAACGATGTAGTCGGCGGCGATCGCCGTCATATAGCCGCCGGAAGCCGCCACGGTGCCCATGACCGCGACCACGGGCTTCTCCTGGGCAACCCTGCGGATCGCCCGGTACAGGACCTCACTCGCATAGGTGCCGCCGCCAGGGCTGTCGACCCATACCACCAGGGCCGTGGCGTGCGGGTCCTCGGCGATGCGGTCCAGCGCCTCCTCGCGCTGGCGATTGCTGGTGATGATGCCTTCGACGGAAAGAACCGCGACATAGTCCCCCCGCACCACCCGGTCGGCCCCGGACCATTCGGCGAGAACCACCACAAGCGCCACGGCAAACCCGATCGCCAAGAGCCGCCAGACTCCAATCTGGCGTTTCAGGCGTCGACGGTCGACGGTCTGGTCAGCTTCGAAGGACATGAACGGGTCAGTCGGGGTGAACGGTGGTTCCGTCTACATATAGAACAAGGGCCGGAGTTCAACACTCCGGCCCTCGTCATGGCCTACCGCGCGGAAGACAGCAGAGCGGTCAGCTCTTGTCTTCTTCCTCGCCTTCGCCCTCGTCGCCCTGGCCGGCGGCGTTGGCGTCCGCCTGCTCGCGCGCCTTGTTGAGCGCGGCACCGAGGATGTCGCCCAGGCTCGCACCGCTGTCGGACGAGCCGTACTCGGCCATCGCCTGCTTCTCCTCGGCCACTTCGCGGGCCTTGATCGACAGGCTGACCTTGCGGGCCGCCTTGTCGATCATGGTGATCTTGGCGTCGACCTTCTCGCCCTGGGCAAAGCGCTCGGGCCGCTGGTCGGCGCGGTCGCGAGCCAGCTCCGCCTTGCGGATGAAGCCGGTAATGTCGCCCGGCAGGGTGACCTCGATGCCGTTGTCCTGAACGGCCGAGACCACGCCGGTGACCACTTCGCCCTTCTTCAGATCGGCGCCAGCGGTCTGGAACGGATCGTCGGTGAGCTGCTTGATGCCCAGCGAGATGCGCTCCTTCTGAACGTCGACGTCCAGGACCTTGGCCTTGACCATGTCGCCGCGCTTGTACTCGCCGACGGCCTCCTCGCCGGGACGATCCCAGTCGATGTCGGAGAGATGGACCAGCCCGTCGATGTCGCCGGGCAGACCGACGAACAGGCCGAACTCGGTGATGTTCTTGACCTCGCCCTCGACGATGGTCTCCGGCGGATAGTTCGCCTGGAACTCTTCCCACGGATTGTCGAGGCACTGCTTGAGGCCCAGGCTGATGCGGCGCTTCACCGGATCGACGTCGAGGATCATGACCTCGACCTGCTGGCTGGTGGAGACGATCTTGCCCGGATGGACGTTCTTCTTGGTCCAGCTCATCTCGGAGATGTGGACCAGCCCCTCGACCCCCGGCTCCAGCTCCACGAAGGCGCCGTAGTCGGTGATGTTGGTGACGCGGCCGGTGAACTTGGTGCCGACCGGATATTTGAGCTCGACGCCTTCCCACGGATCGGCGGTGAGCTGCTTCATGCCGAGCGAGATGCGCTGCGTCTCGGGGTTGAAGCGGATGACCTGGACCTTGACCGCCTGACCGATGCTGAGGACGTCGGTCGGATGGTTGACCCGGTGCCAGGCGATGTCCGTGACGTGGAGCAGGCCGTCGACCTCGCCCAGGTCGACGAACGCACCGTAATCGGTGATGTTCTTGACCACGCCGTCGAGGATCTGGCCTTCCTTGAGGCTCGCCACCAGCTCGGCCCGCGCTTCGGCCCGGCTCTCCTCGAGAACGGAACGGCGGGAGACGACGATGTTGCCGCGGCGGCGATCCATCTTGAGGATCTGGAACGGCTGCTTGGTGCCGAGCAGCGGGGTGATGTCGCGCACGGGGCGGACGTCGACCTGGCTACCGGGCAGGAAGGCGACGGCACCGCCGAGGTCGACCGTGAAGCCGCCCTTGACCCGCCCGAAGATCACGCCCTCGACCCGCTCGCCGTCGTTGAACGACTTCTCGAGATGGGTCCAGGCCTCCTCGCGGCGGGCGCGCTCGCGGCTCAGAACCGCTTCGCCGTCCTTGTTCTCCATCCGCTCCAGGAAGACCTCGACCTCGTCGCCGACATTGATGTCGGCGGGCTGTCCGCCCTGGGCGAATTCCTTCAGCGCGACGCGGCCCTCGGCCTTCAGGCCAACGTCGATCACGGCCTGATCGTTCTCAACGGCAACCACACGCCCCTTGATGACCGAGCCCTCGACCTTTTCGTCCTCGGCAATCGATTCGGCGAACAGGGTGGCGAAATCTTCGTCGCCCGATGCTGCTGCGCCGCTCCGGGCGGCGGATACGTCACTCATGCCAACTCCATGTTAAATCCCAAGCCCGTCTCACGCGCTCCGGGCCGCCTTTGCTCCTCGTCGGCTATCGCTCTCGTTCCTGCGACGCCGTCCTACCGCTTTTTCGTGCTCCGCTCCGGCGATCGCGCCGTACTCGAAAGCACGAAAGCGAGCGCCGCCTCGAAGGCGGCGTCCGCATCCAATTCCGTCGTGTCCAGCAGGAAAGCATCGGCCGCTACGGCCAACGGCGCCACGGACCTTTCCCGGTCTCGGGCATCGCGCTCCTGCATCTCCTGCAGGACTCGCTCCTCTATACTCGGAACGCCACGCGCCTGCAACTCTCTATGGCGTCGCCGCGCGCGCTCTTCAAGGCTTGCGGTGACGAAAATCTTGCGATCAGCCCCGGGCAGCACGACGGTGCCGATATCGCGCCCGTCCAGCACCGCGCCTCCCTTCCCGGGTGGCGGGCTCTCGGCATAGGCACGCTGGTATTCGAGCAACGCCGAGCGGACCTCGGGGATCGCCGCCACCACCGAAGCCGCGTTGCTGACCGCCTCCTCGCGGAGCTCCGGTGCATCGAGATCACGTTCGGTCAGGCTGGCGGCGGCACCGGCGGCGGCGCCGGGATCATGCGGATCGTCGCCCGCGCGTAGCACCCGCGCTGCGGTGGCCCGGTAAAGCGACCCGGTATCGAGGTAGGCGAGCCCCAGACGCTCGGCCAGCCGGCGCGAGAGCGTGCCCTTCCCCGACGCAGCGGGACCGTCGACGGCGATGATCATGGCACGCTCTCCGTCAGTCCGAGTCGGCCGCCGACGGCATTCATCGTCGCGACGAAATCCGGAAAGCTGGTGGCGATACTCGCCGCATCGTCGACCGTCACAGCGGCGTCGGCCGCCATACCGAGCACCAGGAAGGCCATCGCGATCCGATGGTCGAGATTGGCGGCGATCAGGCCACCCCCAGGCGCCCGTCCGCCGCAACCGGTCACCTCGAGCCAGTCCGGTCCGGAACTGACGGTCACGCCACAGGCTGCAAGGCCGGTTTCGATCGCGGCGAGGCGATCGCTCTCCTTGACCCGGAGTTCAGCGAGCCCGCGCATCACCGTCGTTCCGGAGGCCGTCGCGGCGGCCACGGCGAGAATGGGGTATTCGTCGATCGTCAGCGGCGCACGCTCCGGCGGCACCTCGATTCCCTGGAGGCGTCCGCCATGGACCTCAATGTCCATAACGGGTTCGCCCGAAACCTCCCGTTCGCCCGATATGCGAATGTCGGCACCCATCTCACGCAATGTGGTGAACAGCCCGAGGCGCGAAGCGTTCGCCCCGACGCGCCGCATGACCAGATGCGAACCGGGCAGGATCGCGGCGGCGACCGCCGGAAAAGCGGCCGAGGACGGATCGCCGGGAACGTCGAGATCGCGGGCCGAGAGTTCGGGCTGCCCCTCGACGGTGATCGCCCGGGCGCCGTCTTCCTCGGCTTCGACGGTGACAGTGGCCCCCAGGAGGCGCAGCATGCGCTCGGTGTGATCGCGGGTGACCTCGGGCTCGATCACCGTGGTGCGCCCAGGCGCCGAAAGGCCGGCGAGCAGGATCGCCGACTTCACCTGGGCAGACGGAACCGGCAGACGATAGCTGAGCGGCATCGGCGACGTGGCGCCGGTCACCGCGAGCGGGAGGCGTGCCCGGCTACGCGCGACGAACTGCGCGCCCATCCGGGTCAGGGGATCGACGACCCGCGCCATCGGCCGCTTCCTGAGGCTCGCGTCCCCGGTCATGAACACGGTCAACACATGCCCGGCCAGGATGCCCAGCAGCAAGCGGGTCGACGTGCCGCTGTTCCCGAGATCGAGCACGTCATCGGGCTCGGCGAGCCCGCCGACACCGACGCCGTCGATCCGCCAGGTCCCGTCGTCATTGCGCGCGATCGGCACGCCGAGCGCCCGCAACGCCGCCGCTGTACGGTGGACGTCCTCGGATTCCAGAAGATTGGAAACAACGGCCGGACCGACCGCCAGTGCCGACAGCATCAGCGCGCGGTGGGACACCGACTTGTCGCCCGGCACCCGCAGTTCTCCCTCGAGAGAATCGACTGGCTGTGAGACGAGGGGTTGCTGGGGTTGATGCAAGAACGACAGGCGCTGGAGGTTGCAGGGAGCCGCCCGCGACGGCTCGGCGCGACTCTCTATCACAGCCCGAAACGAGTTGCATGCACGAAGCTGCGACATTCGACCCGGATTGGCAGCGACGAGATCGCCGCCCCGGAAGATTTTGTTTTGACAGGATCGGGCAAGCTGTCTAAAGGGTCGCCGACTTTCGCCGAGCCTTGATGCAAGGACGACTCAGTGGTCAAGCCGGAATGGGGATCCAAGCATAGCTGTCCGAGCTGCGGTGCGCGGTTCTACGATTTGAACCGCCAGCCGGTCGTGTGTCCGAAATGCGGCACGGAGCTCGATCTCGCGACGCCACCCAAGCCGCGTCGGTCTTCCGCCGCGCCTGCGGCACGGGCCAAGGCGCCGCCGCCCCGTGTCAACGACGACGATGATGTCGAGGTCATGGAGGATGACGAGGACGTCGGGGACGACGAGGACGAAGACGCCTCCGACGATGCCGAGGAGATCGATGACCTGGAGGAAGACGACCAGGAGCTCATCGAAGACGCCTCGGAACTCGGCGAGGACGACGACGACGTGGCCGACGTGGTCGAGGAAGAGGAAGACGAGGAGGAACGCTGACCATCCCGCGCAGCGATTTCCTCTTGTAACACTCTCCGCCGCTGCCTAATTTCCGCGGGCAGCCGGGGGAGCCCGGTCATTCCCATGGGGCCATAGCTCAGTTGGGAGAGCGCTTGAATGGCATTCAAGAGGTCGGCGGTTCGATTCCGCCTGGCTCCACCAAATCAGAACGAGGGCTTAGCTGGAAACGGCTAAGCCCTCGTTCTTTTCGAGATTTCGCTGGTGTCGGATCGCTGCCGGACCGACCTCAGCGGTGGGTCTCGATGAAGTGCCGCAGGACCGCAACCAGCTTGGACGCGTGTTCGACATCGCCTTCGGCGAGTGCCTGCCGAATGTCGTCCCTAATCATGGCCCTGATTCGCGCGCTGCCGTCCGGAGCATGACAGAGATAGGCGCCGAGCTCGGCGGCGATGATCTCCGGCAGATGCTCATGCTCGGCGATCGCATCGACCTCGGCTTCCGTCAGCTCGCAGAGAGCGATGCAATCCTCGATGGAAAGCACGGCCGCCTCCCTTGACTGTTCTTGCGTAGCGATCCGGCGATCGAGTCAATTGAGCGACGAATATGGCTTCGTTGCAAGAGTGTGATCGGGGGAGCGGAATGGAAGGACCGGACCGATTTTCGAATGACGTGCTGCCGATTACCTGACGACATCAATGGGCGGCTCTTGATTGCGATGTCGTCAAATTTTCCGCTGATCTTCGGCGAAGGGCCTCGAGCCGTCGGCTCGACGCCCTTCGGAACGTCTTGCCGCCACGAGGCCGAAGCCGCACCGCCATGAGGACTGAAGCGGTAATGGCCTTCCCGTTGCCCTGCGCCACGATTAGGCTACATCCCGGTGAGGGCGGGTTGCAGCGGTTCCGAAAGCGGGGGCGACCGGACATGGATCATGGTTTCGCGAAGCGGCCGACCGGCCGCAGCCTCCGGGTGGTCCGAGGCCATGCTCTCGATGCTTCGGCGGGCGGCTTGCCCAAAGGTTGGAATCGCTCTAAATACTGATGTGCCCCGAGCCACTATCTCGATTTTTTCAATTTTGCAGGACGGATGAAATGGGCAGTGAAACCCTGCACGCGCCGCGGGAACGGCTGAAACGGAAGACGCTGACGCTCCATCACGCGATCGTCTCGCTGATCGAGGAGCTGGAAGCCACCGACTGGTACCAGCAGCGTGCCGATGATTGCGAGGACGAGGCGCTGAGTGAAATCCTTCTCCACAACATGCGCGAGGAGATGGAGCACGCGAGCATGGTGCTCGAATGGATGCGCCGGAACTCCGCCGACTGGGACTCCATGCTGCGCACCTATCTGTTCACCGACGCCCCGATCACCGAGATCGAGGAAGAGGACACCGCCGGCGGTGGCGGCGAGGGCGGTAGTGGCGATGCGCCGACCGCAGGCTTCACCATCGGCACGCTGAAAAAGAACGGGTAGGACAATGGATTATCTCAACCGATCCCAGGCGCCGTTCGACGGTGCCGTCTGGAAGGCGATCGACGATGCGGCCGTCGAAGCGGCGAGCGACCTGCTGACCGGTCGCCGGTTCCTGGAAATCGAAGGTCCCTACGGGGCCGGCCTGACCACTGTCGAGGTCGGCAATGACGACTATTGCCGCCAGCCCGCGGCAGGCGAGGCCGGCGCCGTGCTCGGCCGGGCGATTTCGGTGCCGATGCTCAGACGGGGTTTCAAGCTCAGCATCCGCCGCGTCGCCGCCCATCTGGAGAACGGCCAGCCCCTGAACGTCGCCCCCGTCGAGGACGCCGCCGAGGCGATCGCGGCGCGCGAGGAAGAGTTCATCTATTACGGCCAGACCGATTTCCAGCTTTCGGGGCTGATGACCGCAGAAGGTCGGAACAAGCAGACGGGCGGCGATTGGACCGAAGTCGATCAGGCCCTCACCGACGTTCTTGCCGGCGTGACCAAGCTGGACGAAGCCGGCTTCCGCGGCCCCTATGCGCTCGCCCTCGAACCCGCCCTCTACAACGGGCTGTTCCGCCGCTATCCCGGCACCGACATGTTGCAGCTCGAGCATCTGCGGCGCCTCTGCACCAACGGCATCTACAAGGCGCCGATCAAGGGCGGAGTGCTGGTCGACCACCGGGTGGGCGCCTTGGTCATCGGCCAGGACCTGATGGCCGGGTACTCGCAGCAGGATGGAATCCACTACGACCTCTACCTGAGCGAAAGTCTGGTCTTCCGCCTCGACGAGCCCAAGGCGATCTGCACCATCGAGATGGGCCGCGGCAAGGCGAGGTCGGGCGGCTGATCGAGCATCCGCCGCGCCGTTCGGCCTAGGCCGGGCGGGGCGGCGGCACCGATTCCATGGATGGCTTGAGCATCATCGCGCTGGGCTTCGCCGGCAGCCTTGCGGCAGGAATGCTGACCTTCGTCGGCGCCTTGCCGGTGCTGGCGATCAGGGAGATGTCGCCGCGTGTCCAGGACGTGATGCTGGGCTTCGCCGCCGGCGTGATGCTGGCGGCGTCGTTTTTTTCCCTGATCCTGCCCGGTCTCGAAGCCGCGCAGACCATCACGGCGAGCGAGCAGGCGGCGGCGATGACGGTGATCGCCGGAATACTGCTCGGCGCTTTCGCGGTCTGGAGTATCCACCGCTTCGCCCCGCATGAACATTTCATCGTCGGTCGCGAAGGGACCGACGCCGTCCGGCTGTCGCGCATCTGGCTGTTCGTCATCGCCATCACGCTGCACAATTTTCCGGAAGGGCTGGCGGTGGGGGTCGGATTCGGCGGCGGCGACGTCGACAACGGCATCGCGCTGGCGATCGGCATCGGCCTCCAGAACATGCCGGAGGGTCTCGCGGTGGCGGTCGCGCTCCTCTCGGAGGGCTACAAGCAGCGGACGGCGCTGCTGGTGGCACTCGCCACCGGGCTGGTCGAACCGATCGGAGGGGTGGTCGGCGCCACGATCGTCAGTCTGTCGCTCTGGCTGCTGCCCTGGGGCCTGGCGTTCGCGGCAGGCGCAATGCTGTTCGTCATCAGCGACGAGATCATCCCTGAGACCCACCGCAAGGAGTTCGCCACCCAGGCGACGGCCGGCCTGATGGCAGGCTTCGCGGTGATGATGTACCTGGACGTCGTCCTCGGCTGAGAAAACCGGGTCCCCGCCTTCGCGGGAACGACGGCTGAATCGGGTCTGCGCGCCCGCGGCGTTATTCGCGCGGGGTCCTGAAGAACGCGCCCCGCGACACGGAATGGACCGTCAGTTCCAGCGCCACCGACTCGCGCAGCACGGTCAGCGGCACCTCGACCCCGGCCGCCCCCATGCTCCACACCAGCCGGTAGAAATCGGCCAGCGACGAAACGAACTCGCCGCGGGCACGGACGACCACGTCGCCCGCCTTGATGCCGGCCCGATCGGCGGGACCATCCGGCGCGACGTGGGTCACCACGAGCTGTTCCAGCGCCTCGGCGGTGAACATGCCGAGCCAGGGCCGCGGCGAACGGCTGGCGAGCGTACCGGCTTCCAGCGCTTCCAGCAGCGGCGGAAGAAGGTCGATCGGAACGAACATGTTTCCTTGCGAAGCGGCTTCGCCCTGTCCGGCGTCGTCGACGAGCAGCGAGCCCACCCCGCAGAGCAGTCCCTGTCCGTCGATCAGCGCCGCACCGCTCCAGTTAGGATGGGGAGGCGCGGTGAAGATTGCATCCTCGATCAGGTATTCCCAGTAGCCCGCGAACTCTCGCCGGGCAGTAACCTCCGTCAGGATAGCCTGACGCCGGCCACCCCGTGCAGCGACCACTACGTCGTCGCCGGGACCCAGTTCCGCTGCGCTGCCGACCGGCAGCGCCGGCCGACCGAGGGGCGAAACCGCTCGCACCAAGCCGAAGCCGGTCTCGGAATCATAGGCGACGAAATCCGCAGCGACCGCGGTGCCGTCCGCCGCCAACACGGTTACCGACCGCGATTCCAACATCAGATAACCGATCGTCAGCACCAGGCCCTGATCGTCGATGACGATGCCGCTGCCTTCCCGCTCGGTGCCCAGATAGGCCGCCGTGCGCGCGTCGGACGGGATCTCCGCCCGCAACGTCGTCACCGCGGCGACGGTGCGTTCGACATCGAACGCAAAGTCGCTGTCCTCGATCGGCGCGGTCGAAATCGAGATCGGTCCCAACTGACCGATAAGCTCGGTCGGCCGGTGTCCGTTGACACGTCCTTCCTTGGGCATCGCTGCTGGCTGACTCGGTGCTAAGGCTGATTGGTCGACGGTAGGGCGTGCCTTCCGCGAATGCAAGGCGAGGCCGGCACTCCGCCGGAACGCAATCGCCTCACACCGTCCCGGCGCGCGGCCTTAATCGCTTCCTCTCGACTTCTCGAAACAGATCGAGGTTCACATCTCAGGTCCGTTCGACCCGAGACGCCTCCAATCTAGCGTCCCTCGTTGCGCCAGGCGAGAAGCAGGCCCCCCAGCACCAACAGGAGCGCCAGAGCCTCGGGCAGCAGCGAACGCTGCTCGAGGCCCGTCACCAGATATTCCCGGTTGTCGCGAAGGCCGACCCAGCCGCGTCCCGCAGCGGCGCGGCCCTCGCGAAACCGCCTGAGATCGGGGACCCCGTCCTCTACCAGCCAGTCGATTCCGCCACCGCTCGCCTCCACCACCGGCCGGGCCGGCTCGGGCGACGTCCGGATGTCGGTGTATTCCCGCGGATTGGCGGTCCCCACGACCGCCACGGTCGCGGTATCTCCCTGCGTAAGTTTGTAGAGGCCCACTTCGTTGGCGGAGAACGAACCCGCGGCCTCGCCCGACCCTGAGGGCGTCAGGGGGACGCTGGTGGTGACACCGGACGGCGACACGGCGGTGACCGAGCCGGTGATCGGATCCAAGCTCCGCCGTACCACCTCGACGCGGTTCCCGGACACGGTCGCGCGGAGGTCTTCCTCCTCCAGCTCCGGTTCCTTCATCAGCCAGTGTACGAGCCGACGAAGAAGGTCGGCCTGAGGTCCGCCGCCCTCATGCCCCCGTTCCCACAGCCAGGAATGATCGGAGAGAAGCTGCGCGACGCGGCCTTCACCGACCCGGTCGAGCACCAGAATCGGCCGGCTCTCGAGCCCGCTCATCAGCACCGTCGCGTTGTCGTTCACCACCGCCTCGACGTCCCGGTACCAGTGGCCCCAGGTCGGATCGCCGTCGGGTGGCCCCGACCCCGGTAGGTCGGCCGTGACAGGATGACGGCGTCCGGCGTCGGTCAGGCGCGGGCGGAACGGCTTTTCCAGCACCTCGCCTGTGGGCTGTCCAGGCAGGATGGCGCGAAGCGGCGTCGTGTAGAGGCTGCCGTCGGACGCGAATTCCGGTCCGGCTGAATCCAGCACGGCGCCACCCGCCATCACGTAGTCGACCACGTTCTCCAGATAGAGCATCGGCAGGATGCCGCGCCGGTGATAGCGATCGAAGATGATGAGGTCGAATTCGCGCAGGTTGACCGCGAACAGCTCACGCGTCGGGAAAGGGATGAGCGAGAGGTCGCGGACCGGTGTCAGGTCCTGCTTGTTCGGCGGTCGCAGGACAGTGAAGTGGACGAGATCGACGGACGGGTCGGCCTTCAGCATGTTACGCCAGGTGCGCAGCCCCGGATTGGGTTCGCCGGACACCAGCATCACCCGCAACCGGTCGCGGACGCCGTTCACCACCAGCCCCGCCCGATTGTTGGCGAGCGTGAGTTCCTGACTGCCGGCCGGCACGCTGAGCTCAATGGCCGTGGATCCCGCATGGTCGAGCGAGAACGAGAGCGTCTCCGTCTTGCCGACCTCAATCGGGTGGCGCTCACCCGGCTTCCCGTCGGCGCTCAACGTCACCATCACCGGCTGGCCCTCGGCGGCCGGGTCTTCGACGCGGACCGCTATCGACAACTCGTCGCCGACGATGCCGTAGCTCGGCGCCTGTTCGAGAACCAGCCGCCGGTCGACCTCGTCGCGGTCGCCGGTCAGCAGCAGATGCACGGGGGCGTCGAAGCCGGGACCGTTCTCGGGCACGTCATGGATCTGGCCGTCGCTCAGCAGGATCGCGCCCGCGACCCGTTCGGGCGCCACGTCGGAGACACTCCGCGCCAGCGCCTCGAACAGCCGGGTGCCCCCCTCCCCTGAGTCGTCATCGCCGACCACCACCGTGCGAAGCTCCAAGCCCTTCATGTCCGCGGCGGCAGCTTCGATGGCCGCACGAGCCTCGTCGGTACGGGCGCGACGTTCGCCGACCGCCTGGCTGGCGGTTTCGTCGACGACCAGCACCGCGACGTCGTCGAGCGCATCACGCTGTTCCTGGATCAGGGTCGGGTTGGCGAGGACCAGCAGCAGCGCCGTCATCATCAGCGCCCGCCAGATGACACCGCGAGCCCGGCGCGCCAGCGCGAAGCCGAGCAGCAGCACCGCGACGGCCGCAATCCCGACGAGCACGGGCCACGGCAGCAATGGAGTGAAAGTGACCGAGGTGAACGAGCCCATGGACGCCTACTGGTCCTCCCCGCCGTCCGGCGACTCGCCGTTCTTGAGGCCGAGACGTTCGAGAATGACCGGCAGATGCACCTGGTCGGCCTTGTAGTTGCCGGTCAGGGCGTACATCACGACGTTGACGCCGAACCGGAAGGCCATCTCACGCTGCCGCTCACCGCCGGGAACGACCGGGAACAGCGGCGCCAAACGTTCGTCGAGCGCCCACGCCCCCGCCCAGTCGTTGCCGCCGATGATGATCGAGGAGACACCGTCGTTGGCGCCCCCCTCGTATCGTTCCACCCAGACCTGTCCCCCTTCCCAACGGCCAGGGAAGGAATCGAGCAGATAGAACGTCCGGCGGAGGGCGTGGTCATTCGGCACGGGGATCAGCGGCGGCAGATCGAGCCCGGCCAGCATGCGCCCCAGCGAGGATTCCCCGGGCAACTCGTCGAGCCGGTCGATCCGCTGATCAGGCGCCTGGTCGCGCGTATCGAACAGGACAGTTCCACCGGCCTTCAGATAGCTGTCGAGACGCTTCAGCGCGACATCCGAGAGGGGCGCCTGATCGGCCGTGACCGGCCAGTAGATCAACGGAAAGAAGGTGATGTCGTCCGTTTCGGGATCGACGCCGATCGGCGGCCCCGGTTCGACGGCCGTACGGCGGTAGAGAATCATGCCGAGGCCGTAGAGCCCGGCGCGGCTGACCGAATCGATATCCGGATCGCCCGTCACATAGTAGGCGAGACGGGTTTCGTTGGCGCTCTCGATATAGATCTGCTCGGTCGTCGGTTGCTCGGACTGTGCCTGGGTGCCGGGTTGGCCCGGCCGCTGGACCTGGGCCTGAACCGTTTCCTGCGCCAGCGCATCGTATGGCATGCCGGCCCCGGCGAACACCGAAGCGAACAGGATCGCCGCGGCCGCGCCTGCACCCGGGACGAGGCCCCTGATCCACAGGCTGATGGCGATGTCGATCAGAGCGAGAACCGCCGCCGCCGCCAACAGCCAGGGCATGAGATCGATTTCCTCGGGTTTCTCGAAAGTGACGCGTTTCACCCCGACCGGCAGGGCGGGGAGCGGCGCCAGCGATTCGATGGCCGAGGAGAGATTGAGCGCCCGACGTTGGGCGTCGTTGCCGTAGTAGCCCGGCGGGTGGGTCGGACCGGGAACGGTTTCGGCCATACGGTTGGGAGCGAGCGGCGTCACCGCCGCCGACGGCGCCACGAGGCGCCCGAAACCGTCGAGGGTCCGGAGCGCCGGTAACGGCAGGGAGGTCTCTTCCCCCACGATCCCCGCGCTCATTTCGACGACCCGGCGCAGCATCTGCACGAAGGTTCCCGACAGCGCCAGGTTCGACCAGTCGGCATTGGCGGTCGTATGGAACAACACGAGCCAACCGTTGCCGCGATGCGCCGCCGTGACCAGCGGCGTGCCGTCGGCAAGCCGCGCCCATGTGCGGTCGCCGAGGTCGAGAGA
>PBKC01000041.1 GCA_002721365.1 Rhodospirillaceae bacterium
CCGGCGTCGTTGATCTCCTTGGCCGCGAGCTCCGACCCGTGGAGCTTCGGCAGGCCCATGACCGCGATGTCGCCCGAGACGTCCTCGAGCAGGCCGACCTTGATCGGGTCCTCCGCCCAGGCCGGCATGGCCGAGACCGAAGCGAGCAGCATCGTCCCGAGTCCGAGACCGGTGACCTTCCATCTGTTACGCATACGGAACCTCTCCCTCTTCATTGAACCTCCCGCGCCCGCCTTAGCCGGCGCGGCGCGAGCGGGTGGGCCGGCGGCCGTCAGCGAAGAACGGCCGCCGGCGAATCACAGAGCCGGGTGCTTCAGATGCCAGTCGGTCTCGCGCTGGAAGGCATGGCCGGCGCGAACCAGGACATCTTCTTCGAAATGCCGGCCGACGAACTGGAAGGCGACCGGCGTGCCGGCGTCGGTGAAGCCGGCGGGCAAGGTGATCGTGGGGCTGCCGGTCAGGTCGAAGGGTGCGGTGAACCGGAGCAGCGAGGACAGCGCATTCGGGTCCTCGCCCAGCGTCGCCATCTTCTTCATGGTCGGCGAGGCGATGTACTGCGCCGGGATGACCAGCAGGTCGATGTCCTCGAACAGGGTCCTGACCTTGCCGGTGAAGTCGTGGCGGTGCAGCAGGATCTCCTGATAGCCCATGCCCGACAGCTCGCGGCCGACGTCGATCAGGCCGGCGAGAGCCGGTCCGTAATGCTTCTTCTTCTTCGGATAGGTGTCGCGATGAGCGTAGGCCGTCTCGACCCCGCAATGGGCCAGCCACTCGTCGACCACCTGCTTGGGCTCGGGGAACGAAACCTTGCGGATGTCGGCGCCCATCCCCTTCAGGACATCGAGCGCCTTTTCGACCGTCGCCACCATGACGTCGTCGACGCCCTTCGCGTTGAAGGACGAGTCGACGCCGATCTTGAGACCACGCAGGCCGCGGTCCAGGCCCGCCAGATAGTTCGGCACCGGCAACGGGACCGAGGTCGGATCGTTGGGATCGGCACCGGCGATGATGCTGAGCGCCGCGCCGCAATCGGCCGCGCTGCGGGCCATCGGCCCGACATGGTCGAGTGTCGGTGCGAGATCGAACACGCCATAGCGCGAGACGCGCCCCCAGGTGGGCTTGAGCCCGGTGACACCGTTGGCGGCAGACGGGAAGCGGATCGACCCGCCGGTGTCGGAGCCCAGCGAGGCGTAGCAGAGGCCGGCCGCCGTCGCGACGCCCGAGCCGCTGGACGACGCCCCCGACCAGTGATCGGCGTTCCACGGATTGACCGGCGGCGGGATGTCCGGATGGTGATCCGCGAAAGCCCCTTCGGTCATCTGCAGTTTGCCCAAAAGCACGGCACCGGCGTCGCGGAACCGCTTGACCACCGTCGCATCGAACTTCGGCTTGAAGTCCTTATGGATGGTCATGCCCGCGGCGGTGGGGACACCCTTGGTGTAGCAGAGGTCCTTGACGGCGATCGGCACGCCATGCAGCGGGCTCTTGATCTTGCCCTTGCCGATGTCGCTCTCCGCCTTCTCGGCCTCCTTGAGCGCGCTATCGGCCATCACCGTGGCATAGGATTTCAGTTTGCCGTCGAGCTTGTCGATGCGCTTCAGTATCGACTTGGTCAGTTCGACCGGAGAAATCTCCTTTGCGTGCAAGCGCTTCCCGACATCGACAAGCTCCAGATAGTGGACGTCGCGTACTGCCATTCCCTGCCCCTCCCGGACTGCTGAACGGCAGGAATGATTGCAGCGATGCGGCTGCCGGTCGAGTCAACCTTTTGAGCAGCAGTGCATTTTTAATGCCTTAATCGTCGGCGGTTTGTGTATGGCCGAAATTCCTTACGACCCAACAGATTAAGGGATGCAATTAACTATCTGTTCAAAACCGTCCGGACCGAGGATGAGCGAACGCCTTTGCGTTAGGCAAATACGGCGGTTTGAAATGCCTTTTTGGCGGTCGGAGAAAAGCGCCCCGTGACGAGAATGACTCTCACACGAGTAGGTGGTGCTCAGGGACTGTCTTTCGACCTACTATTTCGCGCCGTAACTGATCGAGATTAATGTTGCGGTGCGTTACCGCTCCTATTACGCCGCTACATATCGGCTGGCGAAACTCCGGTCAGTCAATGAGGAGGGCATTGATCATGAGGGATCAAAGATGAATTGGCTGGTTGGTGCACTGCTCGGCGTCGGAGCTCTGCTGGGCCTGATGCTGACTGCGAACGCTTCCGATACGGGCATGTACGCGCATGGATTCCTGTTCCTTGTCGTCTGCCTGACCGGCATCTTCTTCCTGATCAAGACCGCCTATGACCGGGCCGAAGCGGTCGCTGCCGGAACCGCTCCGGCGGCGGACCAGGGCTATATGGATGGCGTGGTCCGGGCCGGCGTGATCGCCGCCGTGATCTGGGGAATCGCCGGCTTTCTTGCCGGGCTGGTCGTCGCCCTCCAACTGGCCTTTCCCGTCCTCAACCTCGACCTGCCATGGACGACGTTCGGGCGGCTGCGCCCCCTGCACACCTCGGCGGTGATCTTCGCATTCGGCGGTAACGTGCTGATCGCGACGTCTTTCCACGTCGTGCAACGCACCACCCGCGCGCGGCTGGCCGGCGGTTTCGCTCCCTGGTTCGTGTTCTGGGGCTACCAGCTCTTCATCGTCCTGGCCGCCACCGGCTACATCTTCGGCATCACCCAGTCGCGCGAGTATGCCGAGCCGGAATGGTACGTCGACCTGTGGCTCACCCTCGTCTGGGTCGTCTACCTGCTGGTCTTCCTCGGCACCCTCGCGCGCCGCAAGGAACCGCATATCTACGTCGCCAACTGGTTCTATCTGGCGTTCATCGTCACGATCGCGATGCTGCACGTCGTCAACAACCTGGCGGTGCCGGTCTCCTTCTTCGGGACCAAGAGCTATTCGCTGTTCGCGGGCGTTCAGGACGCGCTGACCCAGTGGTGGTACGGCCATAACGCGGTCGGGTTCTTACTCACCGCCGGCTTCCTGGCGATGATGTACTACTACATCCCCAAGCGCGCCGAGCGGCCGGTCTACTCCTACCGCCTCTCGATCGTGCACTTCTGGGCGCTGATCTTCCTCTACATCTGGGCGGGTCCCCATCACCTGCACTACACGGCGCTGCCGGACTGGGCGCAGACGCTGGGCATGACCTTCTCGATCATGCTGTGGATGCCCTCCTGGGGCGGCATGATCAACGGCCTGATGACGCTGTCGGGCGCGTGGGACAAGCTCCGCACCGATCCGGTTCTGCGCCTGATGGTGGTGTCGGTCGCCTTCTACGGAATGAGCACCTTCGAAGGCCCGCTCATGTCTATCAAGTCGGTCAATTCCTTGAGCCACTACACCGACTGGACCATCGGCCACGTGCATTCGGGCGCCCTGGGCTGGGTCGGCTTCATCAGCTTCGGCGCGCTCTATCACCTCGTGCCGGTGCTGTGGAATCGCGAGCGGCTCTACTCGCTCCGGCTGGTCAGCCTGCACTTCTGGATCGCGTCGATCGGGATCGTCCTCTACATCACGTCGATGTGGGTGTCGGGCATCCTGCAGGGGCTGATGTGGCGCGCCTATGACAGCCTCGGCTTCCTCGAATACTCGTTCGTCGAGACCGTGGAGGCGATGCATCCCTTCTACATCATCCGCGCCTTGGGCGGCCTGCTGTTCGTCATCGGCGCCCTGGTGATGGCCTACAATCTGTGGCGGACGATCCGCGGCGAGCTCCGGACCGAGCACGTCGCCGGCGCCCCGTCCCTCGCCCGCGCCTGAAGGAGCGACCGATGGCATTGTCGAACAAGATCTGGGAAGGCCACGCCCGCTTCGAGAAGAACTCGATCGTCCTGCTGATCGGTATCCTGATCACCGTGTCGATCGGCGGGCTGGTGGAGATCTCACCGCTGTTCTACCTGGACAGCACGATCGAGGAGGTGGAGGGCATGCGCCCCTACACCCCGCTCGAACTGACCGGGCGCAACATCTATGTCCGCGAGGGCTGCTACACCTGTCACAGCCAGATGGTGCGGCCCATGCGCGACGAGGCTGAGCGGTACGGGCATTTCAGCCTCGCAGCCGAGAGCATGTACGACCATCCCTTCCAATGGGGTTCCAAGCGCACAGGGCCTGATCTGGCCAGGGTCGGCGGCCGCTACTCGGACGAATGGCACGTCGCCCATTTGACCGATCCGAGAAGCGTTGTCCCGGAATCGGTCATGCCGGGCTACCCGTTCCTCGCCGAGCGGCCGATCGAAGGGGCGGATATCGCCGAGCATCTGAAGGCCAACGTCGCGGTGGGCGTGCCCTACAGCGAAGAGATGATCGAGAACGCCGTGGCCGATTTCAACACCCAGGCCAACCCCGATGCGGGTGATCCGGATGCGCTGCTCGCGCGCTATCCCAAGGCCCAGGTGCGGGACTTCGACGGCAACCCGGAGATGATCTCCGAGCTCGACGCCGTGATCGCCTACCTGCAGATGCTGGGGACGCTGGTCGACTTCAGCGCCTTCGAGGCCGAAGGCGAGAACCTGCGTTAGGTCACGGCCATGGACTATCACGCCGTTTCCCATTTCGCCCAGACATGGGGGTTGGTGTTCCTCGTCGTCCTGTTCCTCGGCGTGCTGGTCTATGCGCTATGGCCGAAGAACAAGAAGAAGTTCGAGGAGGCCGCCCGCATGCCCTTGGAAGACTCGGACAACCCCGACGATACGAAGAAGAGGTGAGCCGTGGCTCGCGATCGCAAAACCGATACCGTGACCGGCGTTGAGACCACGGGTCACGAGTGGGATGGCATCAGGGAACTGGACAATCCACTGCCGCGCTGGTGGCTGTGGGTCTTCTACGCCAGCATCCTGTGGGCCGTCGTCTACTGGATCCTGATGCCGGCCTGGCCGGGAATCACCGGCTACACCAAGGGCCTGCTCGGTTACTCCAACCGGGGTGCCTTTGCCGAGAAGGTCGAAGCGGCCCGCGCGGCCCAGTCGGTCTATCTCGACCGCATCCGCGACGCCAGCGTCTCCGAGATCAACAGCGATCCGGAACTGCTGGAGTTCTCGCTGGCCGGCGGCCGGTCCGCCTTCGCCGTGAACTGCTCGCAGTGCCACGGCTCGGGCGCCCAAGGCGGCCCCGGTTACCCGAACTTGAACGACGACAACTGGTTGTGGGGCGGCGACGTCGACGCCATCTACCAGACGATCCGGTTCGGCGTTCGGTCGGATCACCCGGACACACGGCAGAACATCATGCCGGCCTTTCTCGATGACGGGATTCTCGATCGCAGCCAGGTGAACGACGTGGCGACGTATGTGCAGAGCCTTTCAGGAAGCGAGGAGCCCGCGGACGCGGTGGAGCGGGGCGGACAGGTCTTCGCCGAGCAGTGCGTCGCCTGCCACCAGGAAGACGCCAAGGGCTCTCACGATCTGGGCGCTCCCAATCTCACCGACGCGATCTGGCTTTATGGCGGAACCCGCGCCGACATCGTCAACTCGATCACCCACGGCCGGTCTGGCGTGATGCCGGCCTGGGCGCCGCGGCTCGAGTCGGAGACCGTGAAGCAGCTCGCCGTATACGTCCACTCTCTGGGTGGCGGAGAGTAGACATTTGAACGTGCAACATCCTGCGCCCGGAGGCCCCATGGAGTCGCCCGACGCCGCGGCCTCCGGAGCGCTGGGGGACGTTGTCGAACGCAGTGAAGTAGAGCCCGTCAACAAGAAGGAATGGCGGTCGCTCTACCAGAAGCGCGAGAAGATCCATCCCAAGAGGGCGGAAGGCACCTTCCGCCGCATAAAGTGGATCGTCATGGCCGTGACGCTGGCCATCTACTATCTGGCACCGTGGCTGCGGTGGGACCGCGGCCCGGACGCACCCGATCAGGCAATCCTGATCGATATGCCGGCGCGCAAGTTCTACTTCTTCTTCATCGAGATCTGGCCGCAGGAGTTCTACTACGTCACCGGACTGCTGATCCTGGCGGCATTGTCCCTGTTCCTCATCACGAGCGTCGCCGGCCGAGTCTGGTGCGGCTACACCTGCCCGCAGACGGTGTGGACGGACCTGTTCATCGCCGTCGAGCGGATGATCGAAGGCGACCGGAATGCCCGCATCAAGCTGGACCGCGCGCCCTTCTCTATGTCGAAACTCCGGAAACGTGCCGAGAAGCACGCGATCTGGCTGCTGATCGCGCTCTGCACCGGGGGTGCCTGGGTATTCTATTTCGCCGATGCCCCGACGCTGGCCGGGGAACTGCTGCGCTTCGACGCACCCGCCATCGCCTATATCACCATCGGCATCCTGACCGGGACGACCTATCTGCTGGGCGGTTTCGCCCGCGAGCAGGTGTGCACTTACATGTGCCCCTGGCCGCGCATCCAGTCGGCGATGATCGACGAGGATTCGCTGATCGTCACCTATCACGCCGACCGCGGCGAGCCGCGCGGCGCGCACAAGAAGGGCGAGAGCTGGGAGGGCCGCGGCCATTGCGTCGACTGCAACCAGTGCGTCGCGGTCTGCCCGATGGGCATCGACATCCGCGATGGCATGCAGCTCGAATGCATTTCATGCGCCCTGTGCATCGACGCATGTGACGGCGTCATGGACAAGGTCGGCCTGCCCCGCGGCCTCATCGCCTACGACACCATCACCAACATGGAACGCCGGGCCGAGGGCAAGAAGCCGATCGGCCATATCCTCCGACCGCGCACTATCCTCTATGCGTCGCTGATCGCGGTGATCGGCAGCGTCATGCTGTATCTGCTCGCCACCCGTTCCGACCTCGAACTCAACGTGCTCCGCGACCGCAATCCGTTGTTCGTCACCTTGTCCGACGGCAGCATCCGCAACGGCTACACGGTGAAGATCCTCAACATGGCCCATGAGACCCGAACGTTCGGCCTGACCGTCGAAGGGTTGGAGAATCCGACCTACACCGTGGTCGGTGCGGAGGACGTGTCTGCGCTGACCGTCGGCCCCGACAGCGTCGGAAGCTTCAGGATTTTCGTCGCGGTCCCGCAAGGTACGATTCATCATGGATCGAAGGATGTGGAGTTCGTCATCACCGACAAGGCGACGGGCGACGAGGTGGAGAACGAGACTTCCTTCAAGGGGCCACGCCGATGAGTAGTGCCGAGGCCCGCCCGGTCATCAAAGGCCGCCATGTGCTGTTCGGTCTGCTGACCTTCTTCGGCGTGGTGATGGCCGCCAACGGTGCGCTGGTCTATTTCGCCGGCGAAAGCTGGACCGGGCTCACCTCCGACCATTCCTACCTCGAAGGCCTGCACTACAACGAGACCCTGGCTGCCGCCGAGGCTCAGAACGCCCTGGGATGGAAGGTGGACGTCAGCGTCGGCGAGGACACTGCCAAGACCCTGACCGTGGTGATGCGGGATGCCGAAGGCCGGCCGCTCGACGACCTGACGGTTTCAGGCAGCCTGATCCGTCCGACCAGCGAAGGCTCGGACCAGACCATCGAGCTCACTTTCGTCGGCGACGGACGCTACGCAACGGGCCTCGACCTGCCGCTTAAAGGCCAATGGGATCTGGACCTCCTGGCCGCGCGGCAGGGCGGCGATCGCTTCCGCGTCAAAGAAAGGCTTTGGATCGACTGATATGGCCGACGTCGCCGTCCACGGCTTCGACAGCAAGCCAGCCCACGACGAAGGCCCCGCCGTCGACCCCACCGCCTATGTGCGGACGGCGGACGACGGGACCGCGTCGCTCCACCTCATGATCGAGAATCTGCACTGCGCCAACTGCGTGCGGCAGATCGAAAGCACGCTCACGCCCGTTCCGGGTGTGGTCGAGGCGCGGGTAAACCTCACCACCCGCCGTCTGTTCCTGCGCTGGCAGACCGGCGCAGCGCAGGCCGCCGACCTGGTCGCTCGGGTCGCCGCCCAGGGCTACCGCCTGGTTCCGTTCGATCCGGCCGCCCTCGCCAGCGCGGCCGACGACGAGGACAAGAAGCTCCTCCGGGCGATGGCAGTCGCCGGCTTCGCCGCTGCCAACGTCATGCTGCTGTCGGTGTCGGTCTGGGCGGGTGCCTGGGGCGCGGACATGAGCACGGTCACGCGCGACTTCCTGCACTGGATCTCGGCGCTGATCGCCTTGCCCGCCGTTGCCTATGCCGGCCGGCCGTTCTTCCGCTCCGCCGCCGGCGCGCTGTCGACAGGCCGCCTCAACATGGATGTGCCGATTTCACTGGCGGTCATCCTCGCGGCCGGCATGAGTCTCTACGAGACCATGAACAGCGGTGTTCACGCCTATTTCGACGCGTCGGTAACGCTGCTGTTCTTCCTGCTGATCGGCCGCTACCTGGACCGTCGCGCCCGTGGCAAAGCGCGTTCGGCGGCCGAGCAACTTATGGTGCTGGGCGCGACTGCGGCGACGGTGGTCGACGAGACCGGCCGACAGAGGGCGGTGCCCGTCGCCAACGTTGAGCCGGGCATGACGGTCGCGGTCGCCGCGGGAGAACGGATTCCGGTCGACGGCACCATCATCGCCGGCCGTTCGGATATCGACACCAGTCTCGTCACCGGGGAAAGCCTGCCCAAAGCCGTCTCTGCCGGCGCACTTGTCCATGCCGGAACCCTCAATCTCGGTGCGCCGCTCGATATCCGGGTGACCGCCGCCGGCGAAGGGACTCTCCTCGCCGATATCGTCCGGCTGATGGAGGCGGCAGAGCAGGGCCGCGCCCGCTATGTCCGCATCGCCGACCGTGTCGCCGCCGTCTACGCGCCGGCCGTCCATATCCTGGCCGCCGTGACCTTCCTCGGCTGGCTGGTGATCGGCGGCGCCGACTGGCAGGTCGCGTTGATGAACGCGATCGCCGTCCTGATCATCACCTGTCCCTGTGCGCTCGGCCTCGCGGTGCCGGCCGTGCAGGTGGTGGCCAGCGGCCGGCTGCTGAAGCTGGGTGTTCTGCTGAAGTCCGCCGACGGGCTGGAGAGGCTGGCCGGCTTCGACACCGTCGTCTTCGACAAGACCGGAACGCTGACCCTGGGTCGACCGGAACTGGTCGCGCCTGAGGCGGTCGCCCCCGAGGATCTGGCCCTCGCGGCCTCCCTGGCCATGGCGAGCCGTCATCCCCTCGCCCGCGCGCTTACCCGCGCTGCGCCCGACGTACCGGCCCTGGCAGGCGTGCACGAAGAACCGGGCATGGGCCTCCGTGCCGAAACCGAGGCCGGCGAGGTCCGGCTTGGCAACCGGCTGTGGTGCGGCTGCGAATCCGAGACGGGAACCGGACATTCCGGGCCCGAGCTCTGGCTCAGCCGTCCGGGCGGCACGCCTGTCCGGTTCACGTTCACCGATCGCCTCCGCGCCGATGCGGCTGAGGTCGTCGGCTGGTTCCACGCGCGCGGCCATCGTGTCGTTCTGCTGTCGGGCGACCGGCCGTCGGTGGTTGAGGCGGTTGCGGCCAAGGTCTCGATCGACGACTGGCGGGCGGAACTCACCCCTCGCGACAAAGTCGGGGCGCTCGACGCCATGCAGGCCGAAGGCCGCCATGTGCTGATGATCGGCGACGGCCTCAACGATGCCCCGGCGCTCGGCGCCGCCTTCGTCTCGATGTCGCCGTCCAGCGCCGCGGACGTCAGCCGCACGGCCGCCGACCTGGTCTTTCAGGGCGACAAGCTCGCGCCCGTGGTCGAAGCGATCCGGGTGGCACGGTCGTCGAAACGACTGGTGTTCCAGAACTTCGGCCTGGCGCTGCTCTACAATGCGATCGCCATTCCGTTGGCGATGGCCGGCTTGATTACCCCCTTGATCGCGGCCGTGGCGATGTCGTCGTCGTCGCTCGCGGTCACCGGCAACGCGCTCCGCCTGAACTTCAAGAGGGCGCTCCGTTGAATGTTCTCGTCTACCTGATCCCGGCAGCCCTGTTCCTCGGCCTTCTCGGCCTTGCTGCATTTCTGTGGGCGCTCAAGTCCGGGCAGTACGACGATCTCGATGGGGCGGCCCATCGCATTCTCTTCGACGACGAAGAGCAACAACAGGGAGGACGGGATGGCTGACGTCGAAGCAGACACCCACGGCCATTTGCGGACTGATCCGATTACCATCCGCCACGTCTCGCTGGAGCAGCCTTGGATCTGGCTTGCTGCCGGCTGGCGTGATCTGTGGCGTGTCCCGACGATCAGCCTGACCTACGGAACCGTGTTCTTCGCGATCAGCGTCGCCATCACCGCCGGGCTGGTTTACGCCGATCTTCTCTATCTGCTGCCGCCCCTGATCGCCGGCTTCATGCTCGTCGGCCCGATGCTCGCGGTCGGGTGCTACGAGGCCAGCCGGCGGCTGGAAACCGGCGAGCCGGTGCGGCTGATCGACGTCACTTTCGTCTACACCAGGGCGCCGGCCCAGCTTGCCTTCGTCGGCGCGCTGCTGTCGCTGTTCTTCCTTGCCTGGATCCGGACGGCGATGCTGATCTTCGCCATTTTCTACGGCATCGAGGCCCCGCCGGTACCCGAGCTCGTCTCGGCCTTCCTGTTTACCTACAAGGGATTGTCGTTCCTGGCGGTGGGGACTGCGGTCGGCGCCGTGCTCGCTTTCGTGGCCTTCGCCGTCAGCGTGATCTCGGTTCCGATGCTGATGCGCCACGAGACCGATGCCGTGACGGCAATGGCGAAAAGCATTGAAGCGGTCCGCCGGAACTTCTGGCCGATGATGCTGTGGGCCTGGCTGATCGCGCTGCTGACCGTCTGCGGCGTCGCAACACTTTACGTCGGGTCGATCATCACCCTGCCGCTGGTCGGCCATGCCACCTGGCACGCCTATCGCTCGCTGATCGCCGACTCCGGACCGAACTGACCGGCGCGCGAAGCCGCTCGCTGACCCTCAGTCGAGGGTGCGGCGGTACCGGTTCATGGCGATGAGAGTGATGACGCCGAGCTGAATCGCCATCGGCCAGATGTTGGGGATGACCTCCTGCATCGATCCGCCTTTCAGGATCACCTCGCGGACCAGCCGGATGAAGTGGGTCGTCGGCAGGGCGGAACCGATCCACTGCGCCACTTCCGGCATGCCCGCGAAGGGAAAGACGAAGCCGGACAGCAGGATCGACGGCAGGAAGACGAAGAAGGCGAGTTGCATCGCCTGCATCTGGGTCCTGGCGACCGTCGAGATCAGAAAGCCCAGGGCCAGGTTGACGAGGATGAACAGGGACACGCCGGCGGACAGCGGCAGAAAGCTGCCCACGAACGGAATGTGAAACAGAAGCTTCGATGCACCGAGCAGCATCGCCGTCTGCAGGAAGCCGATCCCGACATAGGGCAGGATCTTGCCGATCATCACCTCGATCGGCTTGACCGGCGTCGACAGTAGAGCCTCCATCGTTCCCCGCTCGACCTCGCGGGTGATGGCCATCGCCGTCATCATCGCCATGGTCATGGTGAGGATTGTGCCCAGCAGGCCGGGGACGACGTTATAGGCGGTGATGTTGGCCGGGTTGTAGCGGCGGTGGATGACGATCTCCCAAGGCGTCTGCCGCGGCTGAAGCTGGCTGAGCGGCCCTTTCAGCACATGCGCCAAACCGGACTCGACGATCTGCGGCATCGCCCCGATCGGTCCGCCCGATGCGACGGGGTCGGTGGCGTCGGCCTCGATCAGGATTTGTGGCCGTTCGCCGCGGATGAGCTTGGCCTCGAAATCTTCCGGGACCACCACGACGAAGTTGGCCTCCCCGGTCCGAAGCAGACGGTCGGCTTCGGTCGGGCTCTGTACCTCGCCGATGAAATCCAGGAAAGTCGAGGTCTCGATCGCAGCGGTGATCGCCCGCGATACCTCGCCGGGATCACGGGTCTGCACCACCGCTGGCAGATGGCGAGGGTCGCTGTTGATCGCATAGCCGAACAGCAGGAGCTGCATCAGCGGAATACCGATGATCATCCCAAAGGTCAGCCGGTCACGGCGAAGCTGGATGAACTCCTTGCCGAAGACGGCGCGCGTCCGGGAAAAGGAGAAGCCGAACATCACGCTTGGTCTTTCCGGGCTTCGCCGTTTCGGCCTCTGTTCTTCTCGATCAGGTGAATGAACACCTCCTCCAGGCCGGGTTTGCGGCGCTCCCAGGTGATGCCGTCATGATCCCGGTAGGGAGCGATTGCCCGCTCCAGTGCCTCTTCATCGAGGCCGGAGACATGGAGCGCGTCGCCGAACCGGGCTACCTGCTCGATCCCCGCGACCCCATCGAGCGCATGAGCGAGGTCCGAGAGGCCATGGCCTGTCGCCCGCCAGGTTACCAGCCCGGATCGTTCCGCCACCTCGGCGGCCGGCGAATCGAGCAACTTGCGCCCGTCGAGGATGAAGGCGATGTGATCGCACTGAATCGCCTCGTCCATGTAATGGGTCGAGACCAGCACGGTGATGCCCCGCTGGGTCATGTCGCGAATTCGGTCCCAGAAGTCGCGCCGCGCCGCGGGATCGACACCTGCGGTGGGTTCGTCGAGCAGCAGCAGCTTGGGCTTCGGCAGCATTGCCGCGGCGAGAGCCATGCGCTGCTTCCAGCCGCCGGATAGAGTGCCGGCGAGTTGGTTCCGCCGTTCGGCGAGGCCGTACTCCTCCATGATCTCGTCGACCCGGCGGCGTCGATCGCGGACCCGATACATGCGGGCGACGAAATTCAGGTTCTCGCGCACCCTCAGGTCCTCGTAGAGCGAGAATCGCTGGGTCATGTAACCGACCCGCGCCTTGATCTCGCCCGCCTGACGGTTGATGTCGTAACCCAGCGCTTGCCCATCGCCCCCGTCGGCGGTGAGGAGCCCGCACATCATGCGGATGGTCGTGGTCTTGCCGGAGCCATTGGGACCGAGAAAGCCGTAGATGACGCCCTCGGGCACGGTCATCGACAGATTGTCGACCGCCGTCCTGTCGCCAAAGCGCTTGGTGAGGCCGCGAACCTCGATCGCGGCGTTGTCCGTCATGGCAGCAGCCGCGCCTCGACCGGCTGGCCGGGCTTGAGCTGGGCGCCGCCCTGAAGCTTCGCCTCGGCCATGAAGACGAGCTTGGCGCGCTCCTCGGACGAGAAGATCACCGGCGGCGTGAACTCCGCCTCGGAATTGATGAAGGTGATGGTCGCTTGCAGGCCGGCGGCGCAGGCGTCGCAGGCCACCGCGATCGCATCGCCGACATGCACCCGGCCGAGTTCCGGTTCGGGAATGAAGAAGCGGACCTTCACCCGATCCGGCGGCAACAGGGACAGTACCGGCTGACCAGCGCTGGCGAACTCGCCGGGACGCAGGTAGATCTGATCGACTCTGCCGGCCGCCGGTGCTGCGACGCTGCGGTCCGCCAACGCCTGTAACGCTTGGCCGAGCGCCGCCTTGGCAGCGTCGGATTCCCGTCGCGCCGCCTCGATCTGGTTCTTCCGCGCCGGCTGGGCGGCCAGCGCCAGACGAGCCTCCAACTCGTCGACCTTGGCGTTGGCGCTCTCCAGCGACCGCCCGTCCTGGTCGACCTTCTGCTGGGAAACCCAGCCCTTCTCGGCAAGGGAGCGAGTGCGGGCGAAGGTCTCCCGCGCGAGCTCGGCCTGGGCCCGGGCTTGAGCGAGTTGCTCCCTGGTCGCCTTCACCTCTTCGGGCCGCCCGCCCGCAAGCAGGTCATCGACACGCTCGTTCGCCGCCTTCAACTGAGCCTCCGCCTCGTCGACCGCGAGCCGCGCCCGTTCCGCATCGACAGCGAACAGCGCCGCGCCGCGTTTCACCTCGTCCCCCTCCGAGACCTTGAGGGTGGTCACGATGCCGGGATCACGCGGCCCCAGGCGCAGAAACTCGCCTTCGACATATCCGTGGAGGACACCCTGCTCCTGCTCCTCACACCCTGCGAGCGCGAGCACCACAGCCAGGACCAACAGCCGTTTCATGATGCCTCCCGCCTCGGGACGAGGCCGTTCAAGAGCAGATCGAGATGATCTTCCAGGACCTCCGACGCAGGCAGCGCCGGATCATCGGAACGAGCAAAGGTCGTAACCCAGATCATGTGGAGGACAACGGCGCCAACGATCGATCGCGCCGCATGGTGGGGGTCCACGGGCCTGAACGCCCCTTCGGCAATGCCCCGGGCGACCAGCCGGCTCAACGCACCGAGACCCGTCTCGATCACCTTCTCGCGGTAGAGCTGGGCTATATCGGGAAAGTTCCCGGCCTCGGCAACGACGATCCGCGGCACGGCGAAGATGTCGGATTCGTCGAGCGCACGGCCAGCCAAGCGCAGCACGCGGCGCAGCGTCTTCTCCGCATTGTCGGACGAGGAATCGGCCAAAGCGGCAATCTGCTCGGCCAAGGGCTGGACGGCGCGTTCGACCAGCGCTCTCAGCATCGTCTGCTTCGAGTCGAAGTAGAGATAGACCGCCCCTTTCGACAATCCGGCCTGGGCGGCAATGTCCTCCACCCGCGCCGCCGCGAAACCCCGCTGGCGAAATACGGTCAGGGCAGCGTCGAGAATGTCGTCGGGTCGGGCCTCGGCCCGACGGCGTCGAGGAGTGGAGTTGGGGCGCTCAGCTGACATGGATTTCTATATGAATGACCGGTCAGTCATTATCAAGCATATCCCGCCCTATTTCGCTTCCATGACGTTTTCTGCGGCCGCGCCTGTCGAATCGCCGGCAATGCCGCTATGGTTGGCTTCGCGGAAAGGAGGCACCCGATGTTCAAGACGATCCTCGTCCCCATCGATCTCCACCTCGAGGCCTCGTGGCGAAAGGCATTGCCGGTCGCGATCGAGCAGGCCCGCATGGCTGGCGGTACCGTCCATGTGATGACCGTTGCGCCGGAGATCGACCCCAACCTGCGGGTTACCGACCGCAACTACTGCGCATGGCTGGAAGAGGTGGTTGGCCGCTACCGCACCGACGACGTTCCGGTCCAGACGTCGATCAAGCATGGTTCGGTGCACCGCCAGATCCGCCGCGCGGCGCACGAAGTGGGCGCCGACCTGATCCTCCTCGCTTCGCACAATCCGCGGGCCAGCGACTATCTGCTGGGCAGCAACGCCGCCCATGTCGTGACCCACAGCCGCTGCTCCGTCCTCGTCGTCCGCGAATAGGCGCATCGGCTGAGGAAACGAAGGGCGCCGACCGGTTCATTCAGAGAGGGAAGGCATGAAGAATTCGATTGCTCGCACGGCTCTTGCCGGCATCGCATTGAGCTGTCTGTCGCTCGGTGCGGCCGCCCAGGAGGAGGTCGAGGTAACGATTCGAAAGACCGCCCAGATCAACCTCGGCGCGGAAATCGGGGTCGTCCATCTGTCGGACAGCGAGTACGGCCTGATGCTGACGCCGAACCTCTCCGACCTCGAACCCGGCGCGCACGGATTCCACGTCCATGAGAACGGAAGCTGCATGGCGGCGGAGAAGGAAGGAAAGATGATCCCCGGCCTCGATGCCGGCGGCCATTTCGATCCCGACGCGACCGAAAGCCACGAGGGGCCATATCACCACGGCCATCGTGGCGACCTGCCGGCGCTGATCGTCGCGGCCGACGGCACGGCGACCATGCCGGTTCTGGCGCCGCGCCTGACCCTGGCGGACGTGAGAGGGCGGGCACTGATGATCCATCGCGGCGGCGATACCTATTCGGACGCCCCGAAGGTGCTGGGCGGCGGCGGCCCGCGCATTGCCTGCGGGGTGGTACCCGCATTGGAGTGAGACAGGCGCGCGGTCCCGGTCGGGGCTGCGCACCGCACTCGGCATCGTCCGGCGGGCGATGCAACCGCGACGGCGTGGTGACAGTTACCATGTCGTCATTGTCCGGCGAGTCCCTCGATCCGGAGCCGTACCGATTCCGGAACAAAGAAGGGGCCGCGCGAAGCCTTGACCGCCGCGTTGCGGACAGGGGCGAACCTGAAGGGATCGGCATCGATGCAGGCACAATCAGGATGGCTCAAAGGCCTTAACCCGACCGTCGCAATCATTTCGATGGCGGTCGTCGTCATCTTCGTCCTGTTCGGGGCGTTCATGACCGACACCGCATCGCTGGTCTTCGACTCGGTGAAGGACGCCATCCTCTACGCGATGAAGTGGTACTACATCGCCATCGTCGCCGGCCTGCTGTTCTTCGTGATCTGGCTGCTGTTCAGCCCCTTCGGATCGATCCGGCTGGGCGAGGACGACGAACGGCCGGAGTTCGGCTATTTCGCCTGGTTCTCGATGCTGTTCGGCGCTGGCATGGGGATCGGCCTCGTCTTCTGGAGCATCGCCGAGCCGATCTATCACTTCCAATCGAACCCGTTCATCACCGAGGGGGGAACGCCACGCGCCGCACAGGTCGCGATGCGGCTCACCTTCTTCCATTGGGGTTTGCACCCCTGGGCGATCTACGTCGTGGTCGCTCTCTCCCTCGCCTATTTCTCCTATCGCCGGAAGCTGCCGCTCACCATCCGCTCGGCCCTCTATCCGATCATCGGCGAACGCATCTACGGACCAATCGGCCATGCCGCCGACGTGCTCGCCGTGTTCGGCACCATTTTCGGCGTCGCGACCTCGCTCGGCCTCGGCGTCCAGCAGATGAACACCGGCCTCAACCATCTGTTCGGCGTCCCGATCTCGCTGTCCATGCAGATGGGCCTGATCGCGGTGATCTCGATCATCGCCACCGCCTCGGTCGTATCCGGTGTCGGCAAGGGCGTCAGGATCCTGTCCGAGCTCAACCTGTGGCTCTCCATCGCGATCCTGGCGTTCTTCCTGATTTTCGGCCCCACCCGCTACCTGCTGAACGGCTTCCTGCAGTACACGGGCGACTATCTTTGGAACGTCATCCCCTTGAGCCTGTGGACAGCCACCAACCAGGACAGCGACTGGCAGAACTGGTGGACGGCCTTCTATTGGGGCTGGTGGATCGCCTGGGCGCCGTTCGTCGGCATGTTCATCGCCCGCATCTCGCGCGGCCGCACGATCCGTGAGTTCATCCTGGGCGTCCTGCTGGTACCGGCGGTCCTCGCCTTCATCTGGCTGGAGGTATTCGGCGGTACCGCTCTCCATATCGAGCTGTTCGGCCCCGGCGGCATCAGCGAGGCCGTTTCCGAGGACGTGACCATCGCCCTCTACACGACCTTCGAGAAGATGGATGTGGGCTTCATGGGCACGGTCGGCGCATTCGTGGCGACGCTGCTGATCGCCACCTACTTCATCACCTCGTCGGACTCGGGCACGCTGGTGATCAACACCATCCTTTCGGTCGGCGATGCCGAGCCGCCGGTCGCGCATCGTGTCTTCTGGGGCCTGGGCGAAGGCGTCGTCGCCGCCGTCCTTCTGGCTGCCGGCGGATTGACCGCGCTGCAAACGGCATCGATCACGGCAGCCCTGCCCTTCTCGGTGATCATCATTCTGATGATGATCGGGCTGGTCCGCGCGCTGAGGGAGGAACATGCCGTCGGCTGGACACGTCCCTATGGTGCCACGGAGGAAGCTGCGCCCGCTGAATGAGCGGGCTCGGCCGCCGGCTGGCACAGCATGGCCAGCCGGCGCCGGTCCTGTTCAGGTAAGCAGCAGGACCAGGATGATGATGGGGATCGGAATACCCAGCAGCCAGAGAAGAATACCGCGACCCATCGTACGAACTCCTTCCATCGATGGCCGAAATAAGGCTATGCGCCGTCTCTAGAACGTTCGTGCGGGGCTGCGGTTCTGGGGTGAAAGCATCTCAAGGGGCTTTGCCGCGATCTTCGGCTGCCGTTCGGCGGCGCCACAGCCGATGGACGAGGCCCGCCGGCATCAGTGCCAGAAGGACTGCGATGAAGCTGGGACCGAACGGCTGGTCGAGCGCCATCGCCAGCCAGAAGGCGACGAGATAGCCCACGAGCGAGATGGCCGAGGTGATGACGATTCCCTGCCGCCAGGACCGGGCGAACTCGAACGAGAGCCACGCCGGCAGAAACACCAGGGCGAAGGCCGCCATGATTCCCATGGCACTCGCCGCCAGGCCCAGTGCCAGTGCGGTCAGGACGTCGAACATGAGGTGATGGCGGGCGATCGGCTGACGGTTGGCCTTCTGCTGGCCGGGGAACAGGTGATCCCGGAGCAGGGTGTCGGAAAGCGCGTAGAGCGCCGCCAGGACCGCGACCGCGAGCATCGCCGCGATGATCAGATGCCCGAGGTTGGCGAAGTAGAGCTGCCCGTCGATCAGGCTTTCGCCGATCATCCGGCCGAACGGGCTGTTGGCCATGACCAGGATCATCGCCGACCAGGCGAGAAGGATGGCGAGGCCGTAGATATCGTTGCCGGCACGCGGAAACCTGCTTTTTCCCGCCGCCATCGCCGCGGCGGAGCCGGCCGCGGTCAGCATCGGCGGCACACCGGGGATGAGGACGGCGAACACCGCTCCGGCGGCTGCGACATGGCAATAGCCCAGGGCCGCGAGCCATTCGCCCCGCATCCGTAGATAGGGGCCCAGCAGGGGCACGAAGAGGACGATCAGCAGACCGGTCACGAGCTGGGTGCGGAACAGGGGATCGAGAAAGACGCCCATTACGGCCGGACCTCCACGGTGTGGGTGCAGACGGTCTCGACGAACCGGGAGTCATGGCTGACCAGAAGAATTCCGCGCTCCTTCGGACCGTCCTTGATAGCGGCAACGACTTCGGCGACCGCTTCCGGGTCGAGGTTATTGGTCGGCTCGTCGAGGATAACGAGCGCCGCCGGCGCCGCCAGGGCGACGCCGACGAACAGCAATTGCCGCTGGCCGAGGCTCAGCCGGTCGACGCGGATGTCGAGCCGGCCCCGCACCGGAACCGGCAGGTCATCCGGACGCACGCCCATGACGCGGACGATGTCGGTGCCCGCGATCGGCAGTCCCGAAACATCGGGAAGACGCTGCCTCTGATAGGCGATCGCCACTCTCTCGGGCCGCTCGATCGTGCCGCCGAACAGCCCGGCCTCGCCGATCAGCGCCTCGATGACGGTCGTCTTGCCGGCGCCGTTGGGGCCGCGGAGACCGACGACTTCACCGCGATCGACGGTGAAATCGAGAGGGCCCACGACCGGCCGGCCGAAACCCGCCCGAAGGCCGGAGACGGCGATCAGCCTGTCTCCGGCCGCTGCTTCCCGCCGGGTCAAATGATCCCCGCCTTGCGGATTTCGGCGACGATGCGCTCGAACAGGCCGACATAGTCGTCGACCCCGTCGAGCGCACCGACCGACTGCGGGACGACGGCCAGGGGCACGCCGGTTTCCTGGGACAGAAACTCCGCCGGGCGCAGATCGTAGAGCGGCTCGACCAGGATGGCGGCCACGTTTTCGCTCTCGATCGTCGCCACCAGCGACTTGAGCTGAGCCGCGCTGGGTTCCACCCCGGGCATCGGCTCGATCTCGGTAACGACGGAGAACCCGAACGCATCGGCCAGATAGACCAGCGACTTGTGCTTGGTCACGACCTTTCGGCCTGCGAGCGGCGCCATGGCCTCCCGCCAAGCCGCCATCCGTTCGTCGATCGTCGCCGCGAAGGCTTTGGCGTTGGCCTTATAGGTCTCCGCGTGCTCGGGATCGATCGCCGCCAGGCGGGACGCGATCGCACGGGCGATGACGACACCGTTGCGCGGGTCGAGCCAGAAATGCGGATTGCCCTTGGCATGGACATGCCCCATGGCGCGAGTGACGGGGCCGGTCGGCATCTCCAGGCGGCGGACGAAGGTCGACAGGTCCAGATGGCCAGGCTGTCCCGGCAGAATGTCCGGATTCCGCGCCGACTGCAAAACGGCCGGCAACCAGCCGATCTCCAGGTCGGCACCGATCAGGACCAGCAGATCCGCGTCATAGGCCTGACGAATCATGCTCGGCTTGGCCTGGGCGAAATGCGGGTCGCTGCTGCCACGGGTCAAGCTCTCCACAACCACCTCCGACCCGCCCACGGCTTGGACGATCGACGCGGAATCGGTCGTGGTCGTGACGACCCGGACCTGGGCCGCGGCGGCCGAGGCCGCCGCGATCCACGCCAGGGACAGGAAAAACAGGAAACGCTTCATGGTCCTCCCCGATCAGAACGAATGCGCGCCATGGGCGCCCAGGGCGATGCCGAGCTGCAGCCAGATGCTGTCGGCGGTGTGCGAACCGTGCGGCGACGCGGCCGCCGGATCGGTGATGTCGGCGTTGACGCCGGCTCCCGGCAGGCCCTCCGACCAGTCGTGGTTGTACTGAAGCCGGATCTTGCTGAACTCGGTCGGGTACCAGGTGATGTTCGGCGAGATGCGGTAGCGCTTCGCGCGGTTCAGGTCGCCTTCGAGCGGCTCGGCAGGAGGGCCGCCCGTGCCGTCGCCGTAGCCGAACCGCAATCCCGTCGCCCAACCCGGCCGGAAGCCCCAGACCGCCTGGGTATAAAGACCCCAGTCATGCAGAGTGGTCCGGTCGATGCCGAACCCGGCTTCGTAGTCCCGGTAGAGAACCTCGGTCTGCCAGGCGAGGAAGGGAAAGCCGCCCTCCGTCCGTTCCGGCTGCCATTTCGCATAGAGGTCGCCGCCGACGATCAGCGTGTCGTTGTCCGGGCCGGTGCGGTTGGGCCCATAGGCGACCGAGGTGCCGAGGTTCACGCTGACGGTGTCGGAGAAATCGAATCCGTTCAGCCAGCGGCCGGAATAGGTCAGGGCGTCGGAGAAGTTCCGCGACTTGATGATCGCATTGCCGAAGCCGCCCACGCCCTCGTCCTCGCCGCAGAAGCTCGGCATGGTCTCGCCGTTGCAGTTCTGCGCACCGACGATGACCTCCGAGTACCAGGGCAGCGGCGCCAGCCACGAGACCCTGGCCCCCGGCGCCCGCTGACCGTCGCCGCCGAACATCCGGGTGATGATGAAGGGCTGGTCGGCGAAGTCCTGGGCGTGAAGGTGCATCGGGTTGATGCGGCCGAACTCGGTGTAGTAGTGGCCGGCCCGCACCTGAAGCCCGGCCGGCAGATTGCGGGTCTGCGCCCAGGCTTCTTCCAGTTCGACCACGCTCTCCCCATCCTGGTCGAGCAGGAAGACCATGGTGGCGCGAGCGTCGAAATAGGGATCGACCGCCCCCGAGATCGCCAGTTCGGCGGCCTGGAGGGTGAAGCCGTTCTTGTTCGGATCATGTCCACCGCCCTGAAGGCCGGCCTCACCGTCCTTCAGAACGGCGTTCGAGTGCCGTTTCCTGCTCCAACGGCACCGCTGAC
>PBKC01000042.1 GCA_002721365.1 Rhodospirillaceae bacterium
ATGTTGGGGTCGGAGCCGGCCCCCGGATGCGGTTCGGTCATCGAGAAGCAGGAGCGTATCTCGCCGGCCGTCAACGGCTTCAGCCACTTCTCCTTCTGCGCCTCGGTCGCCCCGACCTCGAGCAGATGCATGTTGCCTTCGTCGGGGGCGGCGCAGTTCAGCGCCTGCGGCCCGAGCAGCGAGTAGCCCGCCTCCTCGAACACTACCGCCATGCCGCGCATGTCGAGGCCGAGGCCGCCCCACTCCTTTCCGACATGCGGTGAGAGCAGGCCAGCCTTTCGCGCATCGGCGATCAGCTCTTTCTTGAAGTCGTCCGTCAGACCATGCGCGGTCTGACGCGGATCGTTTTCCTGCGGTATCACGGTATCGTGAACGAAACGGGCGGTTCTTTCTTTGAGGTCTTCGATCTCTGGCGGCAAGGCGAAGTCGATCATCGCGAACTCCGGTCTGTGAAGCTGGCCGCGACGATACGCCACCCGTTCCGCGGAGGCCACTCCGGCACCGCGCAGGGGGCCTGATCGCCCGCGGCATAAATGCGATTAAGTCTCAAAATCATATTAAAATGAGGCGCTTAGCGAGCCTGCAGGCCGCTCGGCTTCGCTTGCCCGCCCCGACCGATTGCCCTATTGTTTCGCCACGGTTCCATCCAGAGATCGGCGAAGTGGCTGCTCCGTCGCTGGCAATGGAACTCCGAAGACCACGCCTGACGGTCCAAAGGCCGCGGCGAGGCACTCAGTGGAGGTAAAATGGCAGTTCTCGTAATTAACGGCGCTAGCCATGTCGTGGATGCACCGGGGGACACCAAGTTGCTTTGGGTCCTGCGTGAGCAGCTGCGCATGACGGGCACCAAGTATGGTTGCGGCATCGCGATGTGCGGCGCTTGCACCGTTCACATCGATGGCGTCGCCACGCGGTCGTGCCAGGTCGCCCTGGAAGACGCGGTCGGCACGCGCATCACCACGATCGAGGGCCTGGATCCGAAGGGCCAGCATCCGTTGCAGAAGGCCTGGGTGGCCGAGCAGGTGCCGCAGTGCGGCTACTGCCAGTCCGGGCAGATCATGCAGGCGGCCGCGCTCCTGGCCGAGCGGCCGAACCCCACGGACGAGGACATCGACGAGGTCATGTCGGGCAATCTCTGCCGCTGCATGGCGTATGTCCGCATCCGCAAGGCCATCAAGCGCGCTGCGATGGAGGCCTGAACATGACGGTACAGACGCGTAAGGACGGGGTGACCCGTCGCGACTTCCTGATCGGTTCGGCGGCTGCCGGTACCGGTCTCGTCATGGGCTTCTCGGTTCTGCCGCGCCTCGCGGGTAGCGCCAGCCAGGCGATCGCCGCCGGCAACTACGAGCCCTCTCTGTTCATCACCATGGAAGCCAACGGCCGGACCACGGTCCACATCACCAAGGCCGAGATGGGCCAGCATGTCGGCACCGCGCTCGCGCAGTCGGTCGCCGAGGAGCTGGAGGTCGACTGGAACGACGTCCGCGTCGACTACCCCTCGTCCGACGAGAAGTGGGGCCTGATGATCACCGGCGGCAGCTGGAGCGTGAACTGGACGTTCGACCAGCTCTCGCGCGCCGGTGCCTCGGGCCGTATCGCCCTGATCGAAACCGCCGCCAAGGCGATGGGCGTTCCGGTCAGCGAGTGCATGGCCAAGCAGAGCAAGGTCATTCACGGCCCGACCGGCCAGTCGATGACCTATGCCGAAATCCTGTCGACGCAGACCATCGACCGGACCTTCAGCGAGGACGATCTCAAGGCGATCGAGCTCAAGAAGTTCGGCACCTACTCAGTCGTCGGCAAGCCGGTCCAGCAGCTCGACATTCCGGCCAAGACCAACGGTACCGCGGGCTACGGCATCGACGTGTTCGTGCCGAACATGCTCTACGGCACCTGGGTCAACCCGCCGGTGCGCTGGGGCGCCAAGGCCAAGGGCTTCAACGACTCGGCCGCCAAGAACATCCCGGGCTACGTCAAGGCCGTGATGGTCGAGGACCCGACCCAGGTTCAGATGAACTACGTGATCGCGCTGGCCGAGACCTTCGACGCGTCGCGGCGTGCCGCCGAGGCGATCAAGGTCGATTGGGACATGGGCCCGAATGCCGACGTCAACAGCGAAGGCATCCTCCAGCACGCGAAGAGCCTCACCGACGACCCGAACACCGGGTTCGCCTGGGTGCTCGAGGGCGATGTCGACGCCAACATGTCCGGCACCACCCATGACGCCGAGTACATCACCAGCCTGACCTATCACGGCATGATGGAGCCGATGAACTGCACGGCTCAGGAAGCCGGCGGGGTCATGCATCTCTACACCGGCTGCCAGTGGCAGACCCGTTGTGTGGCGATGGTGGCCGAGGCTCTGGGGATGGAGCCGGCGAACGTCGTCATTCATCAGCAGTATCTGGGTGGCGGTTTCGGTCGCCGTCTGGAGCCCGACGCGATGCTGCCGGCGGCGCTGGCGGCGAAGGCGGCCGGTCGTCCGGTCAAGCTGGTCTACTCGCGCGAGCAGGACGTCTGGTTCGACTTCCACCGCTCGATCACCTACCAGCGCATGTCGGGTGCCGTCGAAGGCGGCAAGCTGAAGTCGGTCAAGCAGGACGTCTGCTCCGGTTGGGCGACCAAGCGGCAGGCGCCGGGCTTCCTGGCTGAATCGGTCGACAAGAAGGGCCGTATCGACCCGTTCTCGATGAACGGCAGTGACTTCTGGTACACGGTGCCGAATCACTATGTCCGCGCGATCGAGAACGATCTGGCGCAGAGCGCGACTCCTCCGGGTCAGCTCCGCTCCGTGGCTCCGGCCTGGACCTTCTGGGCGGTCGAAAGCTTCATCGACGAGATCGCGCACAAGGCCGGGGTCGACCCGGTCGACATGCGCATCGCCATGCTCGACGCGGCCGGCAAGAACGCCGGCACGCCGCCGAACAGCGTCGGTGGTGCGAAGCGGCTCCGCAACGTCCTCGAGATCGCCGTCGGGCGCGCCGGTTACGGCGTGAAGCCGATGGGCGAGGACGAGGGCATGGGCGTCGCGGCCGTGAGCTCGCAGGAGCGTGGCTCGCCGACCTGGACCGCCTGCGTGGCACACGTCAAGGTCGACCGCGGCAGCGGTGAGGTGACGGTCAAGAAGCTCACCGTCGTCATGGATCTCGGCACCCTGGTCAACCCCGACGGCGTGATGCAACAGGTCCAGGGCTCGACGCTCTGGGGCCTCAGCCACTCGCTGATGGAACGGGCGACCATGGAAAACGGGATGATCGTCCAGAGCAACTTCGACACCTATACGCCGCTGCGTATCAACCAGGTGCCGGACATGGACATCACCCTGGTCCAGAACGGCCACTATCCGTCCGGCTGCGGCGAACCCGCAGTGACGGTGGTGCCGCCGGCGATGGCCAACGCCATCTTCAACGCCGTCGGCGCACGCGTCCGCGAGCTGCCGATGACGCCGGAGAAGGTCAAGGCCGCCCTCGGCGAAGCCTGATCACGACCGGCACCCCATCGGGGCGTTCGGGAAAATTCGGGGCGGCACGCAAGTGCCGCCCCTTTTTCTTGCCCAGGCGACAGGCGGTGATGTCGCCAAGGTCTCCGGAGGACCAATTGGTCGGCCATGGCCTCGGAAGCTCTGGCGCCTGTCTTCCTGCCGTTGCGGGATGGCGCCGGCTACGGCATTGTCGGGCGCTCCCGCTACAACTCACGAATCCGCGTGACCACTCCCGCACATCCCGAAGACACGCCCGAAGCGACCGAGTCCGTTACACGGGCGTTGGCCGATTTGGGGCTGATCGCGCAAGGCGACAAACCGGCGATGACCCGCCTCACCGGTGGCGTATCCTCCGACATCTGGCGGGTCGAGCTTCCGTCCGGTCCGGCCTGCATCAAGCGGGCGCTGCCGAAGCTCCGCGTCGAGAAGCCGTGGTTCGCGCCGGTGTCGCGGAATGCCTACGAAGTGGCGTGGATGCGCGCCGCCGCCGCGGTCGAGCCCGACGCCGTGCCGGCGGTGATCGCCGAGGATGCGGATGCCGGCATGTTCGTCATGGCCTATCTCGACCCGGCCGACCATCCGGTGTGGAAGGCGGAGCTCAGGGACGGCGTCATCGACCCGGACATCGCGGCCGCCGTCGGGGCGCGGATCGGTGCCATCCATGCCGCGACCGCCGACCGTGACGAGGTAGCCCAACGTTTCCCCACCGACGACATCTTCTACGCTATCCGGCTCGAACCCTATCTAATTGCGACGGCCGAGGTGCATCCCGACCGCGCCGAGCCGCTCCACCGCCTGGCCGACATCACCGCAGCGACGAAGCGGACGTTGGTCCATGGCGATGTCAGCCCGAAGAACATCCTGATCGGCCCGAGGGGACCGGTATTCCTCGACGCGGAATGCGCCTGGTATGGCGATCCGGCCTTCGATCTCGCCTTCTGCCTCAACCACCTGCTGCTCAAATGCCTGTGGCGGCCTCAGTGGCGGGACCACTATCTCGCCGCGTTCGCGGCGCTGGCGGGGGCCTATCGCGAGCGCGTGACCTGGGAGCCTGCGGCCATCCTCGAGGCCCGCACGGCGCGGCTGCTTCCCGGCCTGTTCCTGGGGCGCGTCGACGGGAAGTCGCCCGTCGAATATGTCGAGCGCGAGGACGATCGTAACGCGGTGCGGCGTGTCGCCCGCGAACTGCTGGCCGCCCGGGTCGATACCCTCGCTGCGGTGGCGGAACGTTGGAGGAAGGAGCTGTCTGAGTGACCGATACGGCAATCGAAGGCGTCCATGGTCGGCGGGTCTGGGACTCGCGGGGCCGTCCCACGGTCGAGGCGGAAGTCATCCTGGCCGGTGGCGCCGTCGGCCGGGCGATTGCGCCGGCGGGCGCGTCGCGCGGATCGGCCGAGGCGATCGATCGCCGCGACGGCGGCGCTCTGCTGGGTGGCATGGACGTTTCCGGCGCGGTCGCTGCGGTGAACGGTGAAATCGCCGAGCGGCTTCGGGGATTCGATGCGGTCGATCAGGCAGCGGTGGATGCGGCGCTAATCGCCCTCGACGGGACCGCCAACAAGGCGCGGCTCGGCGGCAACGCCATGGTCGCGGTCTCGATGGCGACGCTCCACGCGGCTGCCGCGGCGGCCGGTCTGCCGCTCTACCGGTATCTCGCAGCCGATGCGACGCTGCTGCCTCTGCCGGAAATCCAGATCTTCGGCGGCGGCGCGCATGCCGGACGACGCATCGACATCCAGGACCTGATGGTGGTGGCGGCCGGCGCCAAGTCGTTCGACGAGGCACTGGTGATGACGGCAGAGGTCTATCGCGCCGCCGGTGCGCTGATGGATGAAGCGGGCCTTTCCGCCGGGGTCGCTGACGAAGGCGGCTTCTGGCCGTTGTTCGCGAACAACGAGGAAGCCCTCACCATGCTCACCCGCGCGATTGAGCGGGCGGGTTATACCCCCGGGCAGGATGTGGCGATCTCCCTCGACATCGCGGCGTCCGAGTTCCATCGCGACGGCCGGTACCATCTGGCACTCGAAGACCGGGCGCTCGACAGCGACGGGATGTGCGCGCTGGTGATCGACTGGATCGACCGCTTCGCCATCGTTTCGGTCGAAGACCCGGTCGGCGAGGATGACATCGAGGGCATGCGGCGCTTCACCCAAGCCGTGGGCGACCGCGTCCTGGTGGTGGGCGACGATTTCCTGGTGACCAATGCCGACCGGGTGCGCTCCGGTGCCGGGCAAGGCGCGTGCAACTGCCTCCTGGTGAAGCCCAACCAGGCCGGCACCGTCACCGAAACGAAGGCCGCGCTGGATGCGGCCAAGGCCGCCGGCTGGGGAACGATCGTCTCGGCGCGCTCGGGCGAGACCGAGGACGTGACCATCGTCCATCTTTCGGTCGGTTGGAATGCGGGCCAGCTCAAGGTCGGCTCCTTCGCCCGCTCCGAACGCATGGCGAAATGGAACGAAGCGCTCCGCGTCGAGGAGGCGTTGGGGGCTGCCGCCCGGTTTGCCGGCCGGTCGGTGTTTCCCGGCGGGTGACCCTCGACCCGAATCCGTCTAGGTCGGCGCTATATTGAAAGCATGAGCACCCTTTCGCCCTGCATCAGCGTGTGCCGCATCGACCGCGTGACCGGCTATTGCGAGGGGTGCGGGCGGACGATGACCGAGATCGCCGAGTGGCTGCACTACGATCCCGACCGGAAGCGCGCCATCATTGCCGAACTCGAACATCGGCCGCGGCCGGCACGAGCGGGACGCAAACGGAAATAGACCGGGCGCCGCTTACCGCTTCCGTGCCAGGGTCAGGCCGTCGCCGATGCTGAGCAGACTGACCGAGACCCGTGCGTCGTCGCGGAGCTTGGCATTCAACGCGCGGATCGCTTCGATCGAGGGACCGGTGGCGGCGGGGTCGGCGACGCGCCCGTCCTGGAACATGTTGTCCAGCATCACCACGCCGCCGGGACGGAGCAAGGTGAGCGTCGCTTCGTAATAGGCGTCATAGCCGGTCTTGTCGGCATCGATGAAGGCGAGGTCGAAGGTGCCGCCGCGGCCCTCGGCGATCAACGCCGCGAGGGTTTCCGCGGCCGGCGCGAGGCGCAGGTCGATCTTCCCGGCGACGCCGGCTTCGGCCCAGTAGCGCCGGCCGATGGCCGTCCATTCCGCGCTCACGTCGCAGGCCACCACCTCGCCATCGGACGGCAAAACGAGCGCTACCGCCAGCGCGCTGTAGCCGGTATAGACGCCCACCTCCAGATAGCGGCGGGCACCGATCATCTCCGCGACCAGCGCCATGAACTGGGCTTGGTCGGGCGAAGTCTGCATGATCGACCATTCTTGCGTCGCCGTCTCTTCGCGCAGCCGCCGCTGCACCTCAGTCTCCCGGCTCGATACCGACAGCAGATAGTCGTAGAGCCGCTGGTCGAGGGGCACGGTCTTCATGTAGGTCTCCTTCGTCCTCGCTTGCAGGCAAGGTAGCCCGGATGGAACGTCAGCGAAATCCAGGTTGCGGTCTCCACCTTCGCCTTCACTGTCATGCTCTCGCTCGACGCGAGCATCGCTGCTGGTGGCGAGAAGATCCTCGTGTCGTGCGGGAGAATGACAGTTGGACGTGGGCCGCCCTCCATCCCCTTTGCTGCGCTTCGTCGACAGGATAGCGTAGCCGCGCCAACGATAAGAAAGACCAGGAGGATCGGGATGGGCGGCAACGGCGACGGCACGAAGCAGGGCGGCATGCGGGACGGGCTCACCTCCTACGGCGACCCAGGCTTCTCACTCTATTTGAGGAAGTCGTTCGCCAAGTCGATGGGCTATTCCGACTCCGACCTCGACCGGCCGGTGATCGGCATTGCTGACACGGGCAGCGACTACAACAACTGCCACCGAACCATGCCGGAGCTGGTCGAGGCGGTGAAGCGGGGGGTGATGTATGCCGGCGGGCTGCCGCTCGCCTTCCCGACCGTGTCGCTGGGCGAGCCGTTCCTCAACCCGACCAGCATGCTGTTCCGCAACCTGATGGCCATCGACACCGAGGAGATGGTGAGAGCCTTGCCGATGGACGCGGTAGTGCTGATCGGCGGTTGCGACAAGACGGTGCCCGCCCAGCTCATGGCCGCGGCGAGCGCCGGTATTCCGGCGATCAATCTGGTCACCGGGCCGATGATGACGGGAAGCTGGCGCGGCGAGCGCCTCGGCGCCTGCACCGACTGCCGCCGCATGTGGGGCCGCTATCGCGGCGGCGAGCTGGACGATCAGGAAATCGGTGAGATCGAGGACAGCCTCACCACTACCGCCGGCACCTGCATGGTGATGGGGACCGCCAGCACCATGGCGCTGATGACCGAGGCGCTGGGCATGATGCTGCCGGGCGGGGCGGCGATCCCGGCGGTCCACGCCGACCGGCTGCGTCAGGCCGAGGCGACGGGGTCGCGCGCCGTCGCGATGGCGGCCGAGGGCCTGACGCCGGACCGCATCATGACGCCTGCTGCGTTCGCCAACGCGCTGCGCATCCTCCTTGCCGTCGGCGGTTCGACCAACGGCCTCGTCCACATGACGGCGGTTGCGGGACGGCGCGGCATCGCGGTCGATCTCGAAGCCTTCGACCGCATGAGCGAGGAGACGCCGGTGCTGGTCGACCTGAAGCCCTCCGGCCAGAACTACATGGAGGACCTGCACAAGGCCGGCGGCCTTGCGGCGATCATGCGGGAACTGGGGCCGCTCCTCGACTTGGGTTGCCTGACCGTCACCGGCCGGACCCTGGGCGAAGAGCTCGACGCCCGCCCGGCGCCCTGGCCGCAGACCATCGTCCGTCCGCGCTCCCAACCGATCTACGAGAAGGGCGGCATCGCCGTGCTGCGCGGCAACCTCGCCCCCGAGACGGCGATCGTGAAGCGCTCGGCGGCGACGCCCGAACTGCTGCGGCACACCGGGCGCGCCGTGGTGTTCGATTCGCCCGCGGATCTCGCTCTCCGCATCGACGACCCCGACCTCGACGTCACCGCCGAGGACATCCTGGTCATGCGCAATGCCGGGCCAAAGGGCGCGCCCGGCATGCCGGAGGCGGGCTACCTGCCGATCCCCAAGAAGCTCGCGCGCCAGGGGGTGAAGGACATGGTGCGGATCTCGGACGCGCGGATGAGCGGCACCGCCTTCGGCACCATCGTCCTCCATGTCTGCCCTGAATCTGCGGTCGGCGGGCCGCTGGCTCTCGTCCAGACCGGCGACCGTATCACCTTGGACGTCGATGCCCGTCGTCTCGACCTGCTGGTCGACGAGGCCGAGCTGGAGCGTCGCCGCGCCGCCTGGACGGCGCCGGACCCGCATCCGGGCAGCGATCGCGGCTGGCTCAAGCTGCACATGACCGAAGTACGGCAGGCGACCGGCGGGGCCGACTTCGACTTCCTGGTCCCGCCGGTGACGGCGAAAACGCCCGTGTAGCTATCTCGTCCGTTGTTCCCGCGCAGGCGGGAATCCACAGGCCGCGCCGCATTCTGGGCTCCGCCTGCGCGGGGGCGACGGAGGAATTGAGGCCCTGTCGTCGTCATTGCGAGCCGAAGGCGACGCAATCCTGGGGCGGCCGTGGGGCTGGATTGCCGCGGCGCTGCGCGCCTCGCAATGACGGGACCGTGGGCGCTTACAGGCCGTCGTCGGTGCCGGCGGCGCGTTCGGCAGCCAGGTCGAAGTTCATCTCGACGCCGACGCCGTCCGGGTCCTTGCAGAAGATCTGGTAGCGTTCGCCGCCCGTCTGCGGCCGGCCTTCGAAGGTGATGCCGTGTTCGCGGAGGGTCCGCTTGGTGCCGGCCAGGTCGCTGGCGCGGAAGGCGAAGTGGTTGACGCGGCCAAGGTTGCGGGCCGGCGGGGTGTCGCGGACGACGATATGGACGCAGGCGCTGTCCTCGGCGCTGCCCAGCTTGAACCACGCGCCGCCGAACGGGAAGTCGGGCCGGAAATCAGCCTGTTCGAGACCGAGGATTCTCAGATAGAAGGCCTTCGATGCTTCGAGGTCGTTGGTGACGATGTTGATATGGTCGAGGGATTGCAGCGGCATCGGTCACTTGTCCTGTGCAACGGTCCGGTCGTCAGTGGGCATCACGAACGGGTGTGCCTGCTCGTATGCTCCGCTGGCGCGCAATACTAGGTCCTCGCGGAACTTCGCCGCAACGATCTGCATGGCTACAGGCAGCCCATCCGACGCGAAACCGCAGGGGACGGTTGCCGCCGGCTGCTGGGTCAGGTTGAAGGGATAGGTGAAGGGTGACCATTCCCACCATCGAGTCATGCCGGTCCCCGGCGGCACCTCATGCCCGACCGGGAAGGCGGTGATGGGAAGCTGGGGCGTGATCAGCAGGTCGTAATCCCGGTGGAAAAGCTGCATGTGCCGGCCCAGCGTCTCCCGCCGCTGCTCGGCCCGGCGGTAGTCCAGCGCCGAGAGCGTGCGCGCCGGGTCCGCGAGCGCCAGCACCGGCGGCTCGACCTGGGCGCGCTGGGCTTCGGTCATTCCGTCGGTGCCGAGGGCGAGACCCACCGACCACATCAGGCCCGTCGTTTCGAACGGATCGTCGAAGACCGCGCCGACGTCTTCGACGATGGCGCCCATGTCCGCGAACCGCTGCACACCCGCCTCGACCAGCCGGGCGACCTCGGGATCGACGTCGGCATAGCCGAGATCGCGGCTGTAGGCGATCTTCAACCCCTTTACCCCGCCGTCCACATAACGGCGGTAGTCGAGCGCCCGGCCGGGTGCCGCGTACCAGTCGCGGAGGTCGGGCTCGGCGATCACCGTCAGCATCAGCGCCGCGTCGCCGACGGTGCGGCTGATCGGGCCGGAATGCCACAGGGTCAGCATGACGCTGTGGGGATGGACCGGCACCGTGCCGAAGGTCGGCTTGATGCCGTAGAGGCCGCAGAAGCCGGCCGGCATGCGGATCGACCCGCCGCCGTCGGTCGCCAGATGGAGCGTGCCCATGCCGAGCGCCGCCGCCGCCGCTGCGCCGCCGCTGCTGCCCCCGGGTGTCCGCTCGGGGTTCCAGGGGTTGCGGGTGATGCCGGTCAGCGCACAGTCGGTCACGCCCTTCCAGCCGAACTCCGGCGTCGTCGTCTTGCCGAGGAAGACAGCGCCGTGCTCGCGGAGCCGGGCGACGCCGGCGGAGTCCTCGGCCGAAGGGCCGGGGTCGCTGGTGAGCGAGCCGCGCCGTGTCGGCCAGCCGGCGACGAACAGCAGGTCCTTGACCGTGGTCGGCACGCCGTCGACGAGGCCGGCCGGCTCGCCTTTCCGCCAGCGTTCCTCGGCGGCGCGAGCGTCGGCCAACGCTCTGTCGCCGTCGACGACGACGAAGGCGTTGTAGGTGCCGTTCACCTGATCGATGCGGGCGAGTGCGGCCTCGGTCGCTTCGACGGGGGACAGGGCCCCGCTTTGGAATCCCGCGACCAGATCGGTCGCGGACATCATGCAGAGATCATCGGCCATGCTGCGCCCCCGTTGTCAAAGCCGTGTGGAGCAAGGTGACACGACCGGTCGGCCCTGTCAGCGCGGTTCGGGAGGGTGGGTCTCGAAGCGCTCGAACAGGCTCAAGAGCGAGCGCTGGAACTCGACGTCGACCTGGGCGAGGCCGCGGAATCGTTCCGGCAGCGGCTCCATCAGCGCTTCGGCAGGGCTGTCGCCGCGGTTCCAGGCGGTACGCGCGAAGTCATCGAGATAGGCGAGATAGGCGTCGAGGGTGTCGAGCATCGCCGGGTCATTGACCAGGGGGCCGTGTCCCGGCACCAGCTCTCTCCAGTTCATGGCTTTCAGCGCGGCGACATGGGCGCGCCAGGTCGGGATGTCGGCGTGGGGCACGGTGGCGGCGCGGCCGATGAAAACCAGATCGCCGGCGAACAGGGTCCGGGTCTTCTCGTCGAAGACGATCAGGTCGCCGGGCGTATGGCCGCCGGTCATCGGGGTCACCGTGATCGCGCGGCCGCCGAGGTCGATCGTCTGCGGAGTCTCGACCGCGAGCGTCGGGGCGCCGATCCTGGTCCCCGCCGTCCAAGCCTCACCGACCAGCTCGGTCATGAAGCCCAGCAGCGTCTCGCCTTCGCGTGCCAACAGCTTCGCCGCCGCCGGGTGCATCAGGACGGGAATGCCCGCCTCGACCGTCGCCTCGATGCCGAAGGCGTGGTCGGGATGGTGATGCGTCACCACGGCCTCTTTCACCGGCAGCTCTGTGACGCCCCGGATCGTGTCCAGGAGCTGCTGGGCGAAGAGTGCGGTCGGGCCAGGGTCGATCGCCAGCACGGCTTCGTCGCCGACGATGAAGCCGCTGTTGGCGATGGCGCCGCCATTCTCCGGCGTCAGCGCGTCCTGGGCTCCCCATAGAACGTAAACTCCGTCGGCAACCGCTTCCGGCGCGAGGTGATAGTCAGGGGCTTCCGCCCTGACGGCGCCGGGCAGGAAGCCGACGGCCAGCGACAGGAGGAAGACGCCGGCGAGATGGCGCCGGGCCATGGCGTTACATCGTCGGCGGGTTGGACGTGAACTCGAACAGCAGCCCCTTGCTGTCGCGGGCGTCGATCTTGACGCTCTGCTGGCGTTCCGGCAGGTCGAGGATGATGGTCGGATCGCTCGCCATCGCCGCCGAGGTGTGCAGGTCTGCGACGGGGCCGTGATCGTCGGTAATGGTCATCGATTCGATGTAATAGGCGGGGATCGGCGTTCCGTCGTCCTGGGTGGCGAAGCCGGTGTCCATCGGGTGGTTGATCTTGAACTTGAGCCGGCTGGCGCCGCCTACGCGGTCGAAGGTCTTGGCGGCGATCGCCCCCAGTTCGCTCGCGCCCCCTTCGGGATTGGGGGTCGAGCAGCCGCCCTGGGTCATCACCGTGACGAAGGTCGAGGCGACGTGCCACACGCCGTCCGGGGTGCGGGCGGCGGCGCGAACCGGCGTGGACTGCTCCAGCCGCATATCGAGGCCGACGGATTCGATCGGGCGATAGGGCGTCATCCTGATGACGCCCTGGATGGGATTGTTCTCGGCGATGACGACGAATTCCTCGACGTCGTGCAGGTCGCCCACGAACTTGGCCACCATCGGCACGCTGAAAGCGGTTTCGACGCGCTCCGGCATCATCAGACGGATGCTGTCGTCGAAGGCGATCGTGCCGCCGCCGAGATGCTCGGCGCGGATCGTCTCCCACATTTCGGACTTCATGGGATCGGCCTGCTGAGCCTGGGCAGCCGTCATCCACAGCAGGGCGCTCAAGCCGATCGCAAGTCTCGCCAACATCGCCGTATTCTCCGTTTCAACAATGCGCCGCGAGTATGCCCCCTCGCAGGGGGCGGAAGCAAATCGGAGACGGGAACGGATTGTCATCGCGAGGCCCGTGGGGCCGTGGCGATCCAGTTCGGCGCGCCGGAAGCGAGGGCATTGAATTGCCGCGTCGCTTCGCTCCTCGCAATGACGAGGATTGGCCGGAAAAGAAGGCGGGGCCGGCTCATGGCCGGCCCCGGTTTCCAGGTCAGGCGCTCTTCAGCGCTTCCTTCAGCTTGTCGGGCGTGATCGGCATGTGCCGCACCCGCGCGCCGACGGCGTTGAAGATCGCGTTGGCGACCGCCGGGGCGACCACCGTCGATGCCGGCTCGCCGACGCCGCTCGGGTGGTTGCCGGACTCGACCAGCACGACGTCGATTTCCGGCACCTGGTGCAGACGGATCGGCACGTAGGTGTCGAAGTTCCCCTGCTCGAACGCGCCGTCCTTGAAGGTCAGCCGCTCGGTCAGGATCTGGCTGGCGCCCCACAGTGCGCTGCCCTTGATCTGGGCGATGGCGTTCTGCGGGTTGACGGCGATGCCCATGTCCATGGCGATCGTCAGCTTGTCGATCGAGAAGACCCCGGATTCCGGATCCACGGTCACCTCGGCTGCGCCGGCGACCCAGGTCGGGCTCTGGCGTTCCTCGGCCGAGGACACGGCGACACCCATGCCCCGGTTCTTGCCCATCGTCTTCGAGCCGTAGCCTGCCTTGCCGGCGGCGACGCGAAGGACGTTGGCCAAGCGCTTGGCCCCGCCGACGGTGGCGGATTCATAGGGAATCCACGTCCCGTCCTGCGGCCAGGGCAGCGACAGCCACAGCCGGTCCATGTAGTAGTCGGACGGCGTCCCCGGCGCATAGCCCGCGTTGGGGATGTCGCGTCCGCCGCCCTTGCCGTCGAGCAGGCTCAGGCGGAACTCCACCGGATCGAGACCGAGCTTGTGCGCCACCTCGTCGAGGAAGCTCTCGACCACGAACATGTTGTAGGAGTTCGAGACCGTCCTCAGGGCCGAGGCCTGCACCGCCCAAGTGGTGCGGTCGTCGTTGATCGCCCGGACCGTATGGTTGGGGATGTCGTACCAATGATCGCTGCCGCCGATCGACCACTGGTCGATATCGCGCCCCGATCCATCGTCGGCATCGAGCTGCAGCCAGTCCGAGCCGTATTTTTCGCCGACGCCGAAGCGGGCCCCCATCCAGCCGCAGACGATGTCGTGCTGCATGCCGGACAGCTTGCCGTCCTTCAGGGCGGCCTTGAACTTATGCAGCGTCGGCGTCCGCGCGAAGCTGGTGGCCAGCTCGGTCTCGCGGGTATGGATCAGCTTGACCGGACGGCCGATATCGGCGCTGGCGAAGGCCGCGGCGATGATCTCGTCGTAGTCCTGCTTGCCGCCGAAGCCGCCGCCGACCAGGAACTGGTGGACGATGACCTTGATCTCGCTGGCATCCTGACCCGTCGCGGCCGCCAGCACGCCGGTAAGCGTCATGCGGGCGAACGACGTGCTCTGGGTGCCGATATAGACGTGCCACGTATCGCCGACCTTGTGGACGGTGGCGTTCCGGGGCTCCATCGCCGCATGGCACACCATGTCGGTGGTGTATTCCATCTCCAGCACGTCGTCGGCGGCGGCCATCGCCGCCCCGGTGTCGCCTTCCAGGACCCAGGGCGCGCCCTGGCTCGGATCGGCCTGGAGATCATGGTAGGTCGCCATGATGTCTTCGAGCGACAGGTCGCCATACGGCCCGGCATCCCATTCGACCTTGAGGGCCTTGGCAGCCTTCATGGCCTGGGGGAACTTCTCGGCCAGCGCCAGCACCCAACCGGTGCACTTGCCGGAGGAGTCGTTGACGATCACCGACTTGAGGAAACCGGGGATCTTCTTGGCTTCCGTCTCGTCGACGCTCAGCGCTTTCGCCTTGTAGCGACTGCGCGGCATGACCAGGGCGCCGTAGCACATGTTCGGCACGAACACGTCGATGCCGTACTGTGCCTTGCCGTTGGTCTTCTGCGGAATGTCGATCGCCGGGATCGACTTGCCGACGATCTTGTAGTTGCCGCGCGGCTTGGGCTCGACCTTCCGGAAGTCGTCCGGATAGGCGAAGGTCCGCTCGATCGTGGCCTGCTGCAGAATGTCGCGATAGGCGATCGACCGGCCCGAGGCCTTGTCGACGACCTTGCTGTTTTCCGCGTAGCAGTCGGCTTCATTGGCGCCGAGCAGCTTGGCGGCGGCCTCGATCAGGGCGATGCGGCCGGCCGCACCGGCGCGCGACAGACGGTCGAACTCGGTGGTCACCGAGCCGCTGTTCACGGTGTAGGCGAGACCGTACTTGGCAAAGTTCTCGGCGCTGCCTTCCGGGTAGTCGAGGACGACGTGGTTCCAGTCGACCTCCAGCTCCTCGGCGATGATCTGGGCGAGGGCGGTGCCGATATGCTGGCCCATCTCGGTCTTGACGATGTGCATCGTGGTGATGCCGTCAGGCGTGATGGTGAACCAGATCGACGGGGTGAACTGGCTCATCCCCGCCGCCTTCGCTTCCGCGAGACCGCCGAGGCTGACGGGGAGGGCGATCGACAGCATCGCCGCCGAGCCGACGGCACCGGAACGGACCAGGAAGTCGCGCCGCGTCAGTGTGGTTTGCTCAAGCATTTTCCGCCTCCTGCGCGATCTCGGCAGCCCGACGCACCGCGTCGACGATGCGGGAATAGGTCGCGCACCGGCAGAGGTTGCCGTCCATGGCGTCGACGATTTCTTCGTTGGTCGGGCTGGGATTGCGGGCGATGAATGCCGCCGCCTGCATGATCTGCCCCGACTGGCAGTAGCCGCACTGCGGGACCTGCTTCTCGATCCAGGCCTTCTGCACCGGATGAGCATCGGCGTGGTGCAGGCCTTCGATGGTGGTGATCATGGATCCTTCGACGTCGGCGACCGTCGTCAAGCACGACCGGACCGCCTGGCCGTCGACATGGACGGTGCACGACCCGCACAGGCCGGCGCCGCATCCGAACTTCGTCCCCGTAAGCTGCAGTTCCTCGCGGATGACCCACAACAACGGTGTGTCCGGCTCCGTATCGACGAAATAGCTGTGACCGTTGATTGTTAGATTTGCCATGGTTCAGGAAGCTCCCCTGCCATTACCCCAAGTTTCTTCGTCTCGGCCCCGACCGAGCGAAGGAAATGTCGTTGAGACGATCAATGCTCGCACCAGTCGGGCCGATTCGTCCACGCAAAACAAAAGCCGCCCAAAATATGAGCGGGCTTCTAGTCTGTTCAGTGTTGATAATCCCTGGAGATCAGGCGGTTAGGGTTTTTGGGGATGCGGCGGGGAGCCCCTTGCCAAATCTCGTGGCACGTTTGCTGATCACTTAGTCAGTACAACGCGCATTTTCTGCGAATAAGTATCATTATCGCAATTGAGGTGAGATTTACCTCTGCTCATCTCAATGAACGGTAGAGAAACCCAACCATGGATAGCGAAATTCCTCTTTCGCACAATTAAGGCGTGTCGAGGCGCGGGGCAGCGGGAGCCAGGACTCCGCGTTCAACTCTTCCGTTCGGAGGTCCGAATAATGTCCTGGGCGCGGAGCCAGCCGGGCGAGCCCTCGGGGAACTTCCGCGAAGCCCGTTCCGCTTGCAGATGCGCGTCCCCCATGCGGCCGGTCAGCAGGGCTTCTTCGGCGCTGGCGAGCGCGGACTCATCGAGCTGATCGAGCCGGCCATAGCTGATCGCCAGCAAACGCCAGGACAGGGCATTTCTCGGATCGAGGCGTGTCGCGTCCTTGAGCTGCCCGACCGCGCTTTCCAGCTGTGACTCCTTCCCCGACTCGACCAGGACCTGGGCCAAAGACGTCAGCAGCAACGGATCGTTGGGTTTCAGCTCGTTGGCCATCCGATACGGCTCAAGCGCTTCGTCGAGGCGGCCGTTCTCGAACAGCATCTGGCCTTTGAGTTCCTGGAAGAACGGATCCTGGGGGCGCTCCGCGATCAGCGCGTCGATGTCCTTCAACGCGGCGTCGATGTCGGGAATGCGATAGGTGGCGATCGCGCGCGCATAGCGTGCCGGCAGGCTCTGGTCTTCGTCCGGATAACGGAGGAAGGTCTGGTTCGGCGGCCTCAGGAAGCCCATCAGCTTGGCGACCATCCGGGCGTGGCGCTCGACGTAGACCGCGTTCGGCTTCGCGTCGGTATAAGGCGACACCTTCACATGTTGAGCGATCGAATCGATACGCTCGCTCGACAGCGGATGGGTGCGGAGATAGGGGTCCTGATTGGACGCATACAGGAGTTCCTGTCCCGACAGGATATCGAGGAAATCCAGCATGCCCTTGGACGATTGGCCGGTCTCGTCCAGCAGCTTCAGCGCCGCCTGATCCGCCGAACGTTCCTGGGTGCGCGTATAGGCGAGAAGCGAGCGGAGCGCTGTCTGCTGCCCGCCCATCATTACGGCGCTGCCGACATCGCCGCCGCCGGCGATCGCCGCGCCGAGACCCAGAAGCATGGACAGCAGAGCCTGGGTGTTGGCCGCTGCCGTCGCCTCTCCCGAGCGCGCCAGATGGCCGCCCGCGATATGGCCGATTTCGTGGGCGATGACGCCGATCAACTGGTTCGGCGTCTCCGTGCGCATGATCAGGCCGGTATTGATGAACAGGTTCTGCCCGCCTGCGACGAAGGCGTTCAGCGTATCGTCATTGACCAGGATGATATTGACCACATCCGGCGTCAGCCCCGCTGCCTCCAGCAGTGGCGTTGCGTACATGCGGATGGTATCTTCCGATTCAGAATCCCGAATCAGGGACAAACCCTGCGCCCAACTCCGGTGTGCGGTGGTCCCCACAGCCAGAACAAGCGCCAGGATGACGATAGCGACCGGTCTCGCGCGCAAATTCGGACCCTTTTCGATTCGACTCAAAGCTAGGTGGGCGCCTCGACCCCGTCAATGCGGCGCCGTGCTTTCGACGGGCTTGTCGCTGGTGTTGGCTGCCTGCGGGGGCGGGAGCGGCGGTAGCCCGGGAAGTCTTCTCAGCTCCGTACCGACGACCAGCTTCGCCGGCATCGTCGCCGCAGACGAGCCGCTTGCTGTCGAAACGGCGCGGGAAATCCTTCTGGACGGCGGTACCGCCGCCGACGCCGCAGTCGCGCTCTATTTCACCTTGGCCGTGACATACCCTTCGGTGGCGAGTCTCGGCGGTGGCGGCATGTGCGTGGTCCATGACGCGCCCAGCGGCCAGACTCTGGCTCTCGACTTCTTGCCGCGACGCCCGTCGACGGCAGTGGCCGGCACCGACCGGCCGGCGGCCGTTCCCGGCAATGTCAGGGGAATGTTCGCCCTGCAGGCGCGGTTCGGGCGGCTGCGCTGGCAGCAGCTTGTCATTCCCGCCGAACTGATGGCCACCGACGGCGTTCCGCTGTCGCGGGCGCTGGCGCACGATCTCGCCGCGGCCGCACCGGCGATCGCGCGGGACCAGGCGTCGCGGCAGGTATTCGCCGACGGACGCGGCAGGATCATCACCGAGGGGCAGACGCTGCTACAGCGCGATCTTTCATCGATCCTTGCCGGGATTCGGGCGCGCGGTGCGACCGATTTCTACAGCGGCGAAACGGCGCAGGAATACGTCAACGGCGTGGCCAAGGCCGGTGGTTCGGTGTCTCTCGACGATCTTCGGTCGTACGCGCCGGTCTGGTACGACCCGGTGACGGTCGATCTGGACGGCTATACGGTCTACACCGTACCCGGTCCGGCACTGGGGGGGCTGATCACCGCAGAGATGTGGGCGATCCTCAACGACGAGGGCCGTTACCTGGATGCCGGTCCGGACGAGCGCGAACATCTGTTCCTCGAGGTCGCCGAGCGGGTCTACGGCGACGCCGCTCACCTGTTGCGGAGTTCATCGTCCGTTGCGGGGTCGCTTGACCGGGGACGGCTCGGCGGGCTGATGGCGAACTACGATCCCGATCGCCATACCAGCGACGTACCGGCCAATACGCCGCTATCCGATCTCCAGGAGAACCCGGCCGGCACCAGTTTCGTGGTGGCCGATGCCCTGGGATCGGCGGTCGCTTGCGGCTTCACCATGAACAATCTGTTCGGCATCGGCCGCATCGCGCCGGGAACCGGCATCGTTCCTGCGGCGGCACCGTCACCGGGCTATGCGCCGATCGGCATGGCGCCGCTGCTGCTGGTCGATGCCGGTGCGAACGAGGTCTATCTTGCCGCCTCTGCGTCGGGCGGGGTCGGTGTGCCGACGGCGCTGGTCCAGACGATTTTTGCCGCGGTCTATGAACAGCAGCCCCTGCAGGAAGCGGTGGGGGCCGTTCGTCTGCACCACGGCGGCTATCCGGACGTGGTTCTGTACGAGCCGGGTGCCGGGGAAGACGGGCTCGACCGTCTGCGTCGGCGCGGCCACAAGACCGCCGAGGTCAACGAGATCGGGCGGGTGAACATCTTCTTCTGTCCGGACGGCCTTCCCGGCGATCCGATCACCTGCGCGGTGCGGTCGGACCGCCGTGGCTACGGCCTCGGAACCTCCTTCTGATCCGATACCCGCGGAGCACGCGAGATGGCATTGAAGACCGCCGGCCGTGCCGGCATTTCTCCGTTCATCGCCATGGAGGTGCTGGCCGCCGCCAACAAGCGCCAGGAAACCCATGGGGACGTCGTCCATCTGGAGGTTGGAGAGCCTGCGGCCGGGGCGCCGGCGCGGGTGCTCGAGGCGGCGCGGGCGGCGCTCGCGAACGAGCGCATGGGCTATACGGAAGCCCTCGGCCTGCCGCGCCTGCGTGAACGCATTGCCGAGCATTACCGTCTCCGCTATGGCGTTACGGTCGATCCGTCCAGCGTCGTCGTCACCACAGGGGCGTCGGGGGCTTTCCTGCTGTCGTTCCTCGCCGCTTTCGACCACGGAGACCGTGTCGCGCTGGCCGAGCCGGGTTATCCCGCCTATCGCAATATTCTATCGGCGCTGGGCCTGGAGGTCGTGGCGCTGCCGGTCGAGGCCGACACCCGTTATCAGCCGACGGCGGCGGTGCTCGATCGATTGGGCGCGTCGATCGACGGGTTGATCCTCGCCAGCCCGTCCAATCCGACCGGCACCATGTTGCCGCCCTCGGCACTGGCCGAGCTCGTCGCTTATTGCCGCGACAAGGGCATCCGCCTGATTTCCGACGAGATCTATCACGGCATTACCTATGACGAGCCGGCGGCGACCGTCCTTGCCTATGACCGCGACTGCGTGGTCGTGAACAGTTTTTCGAAGTATTTCGCGATGACCGGCTGGCGGTTGGGCTGGATGATCTTGCCCCCCGATCTGCTGGCGGCGGTCGAGCGACTGACGCAGAACTTCTATATCTCGCCGCCGACGCTGCCGCAGCACGCCGCCATTGCCGCCTTCGACTGTTATGAGGAGCTCGACGCCTATGTCGAGCTTTACGGCCGGAACCGTGCGCTGCTTCTGGAGAAGCTGCCGAAGGCCGGTTTCGACCGTCTCGCGCCGGCCGACGGTGCCTTCTACGTCTATGCCGACATTAGCCGACATTCCGGCGACAGCCGCGATTTCTGCAAGCGGATGCTGAACGAGATCGGTGTCGCGGCGACACCCGGTGTCGACTTCGATCCGGCGCGCGGGCACGCCTTCGTGCGGTTCTCCTTCGCGGGCTCCGAAGCCGACGTGGCGACGGCGGCGGACCGGCTGATCGCCTGGAAGGGATAGAGACCCGGTCACGAAAGCCGGGCGAACCTCGGAGGCTCGCCCGGCTCGAGACGTCAGAGACTCACTCGGCGTCAGTTGCCGGTCAGGCGCTGCCACCAGCCCCGGCGACGGGGACGGTCCGATCGATCGCCCTCGGTCGGTGCGCCACCGCCGGAGGGCTGATCCTCGTCTGCGTTGTCGTCGCCTTCCTGTGCCGACCAGCCGGGTTCGGCGGTCCGGTCCTCCGCCGGCTCATCGCCGCCATGCCCGTCGGCGCCATTGCCTGACGACGGGCGGCTTTCCGCACCGGTTTCGGCTTCGCCTTCAGGCTTGGCCTCACCATTGGCGGGCTTTGCCGTTTCGGACGGGGTCTCTTCCACGACCGGAGCACTCTCGGCCGAAGCTGCTGCGTCCGCGGCGTCTTCTTCGGGTTTCGCCGTCTTCCGCCGTCGACGGGTGGCAGGCCGGCGCGCAGGCTTTGCTTCTTCCTCGGCGGCGGGGGTTTCCTCGGCCGCTTTGCGGGTGGTCCGGCGCCGACGCCGCGCCGGCTTGGGCTTCTCTTCCGCTTCAGGTTCGGGTTCCGCGGTCGCTTCCGCTTCGGCGGCTTCCGGTGCCGCCGCTTCGGCCTCTGCGGGCGTCGCGGCTTCTTCGGCGACCTCGATGGGCTCCGCTGCATCGGCAACCGCGACCGGCGCCTCAATGGCGTCTTCGGACGCGACAGCGGGTACGTCGGCGGCGATTTCGGCCGCTTCCGTCTCGCCTGGCGCCTCCTCTAGGGCCTCGCTCTCCCCTTCGGCGTCGGCGGACTGTTCGAGGTTGGTGTCGCTCCGGCTGCGGGCCCTGCGGCGCCCGCCGCGACGTCCCCGGCGGCGGCGCTTGCGAACGGCTTCTTCGCCGGCTTCGTCCCCGGCGGCGGACTCCGCGCCGGCTTGGGCCTCTGCCTCGACGTCGGTCGCCTCGGCTTCGGCGATCACTTCGGCGACGGGCGTCTCGTCCTCCCGCCGCCGTTTGCGACGCGAGCGCCGGCGACGCCCGCCTTCGGGCGCTTCCTCCGGCCGGGCAGCGGTCTCGGCCACCGCTTCTTCCGCCGTGTCGGTTTCCTCCTCGTCGGTACCACCATAGACGCTGTCCATGGCGACGGGGCGCGGGATTTCCTCGCCGGGCGCCCGTTGACGCAATCGTTCGAAGCGCGAGGCCGGCGGAATGAGCGCTTCATCGGCGTTGATGGTGACTTCGAGGCCGTAGCGCTGCTCAATGACGGTCAGTGCCGAGCGCTTCTGGTTCAGGATGTAGAAGGCGACCTCGGTCGGCACATGGACGACCAGCTCGGCCGTCCGCTCGTTCATGCCTTCCTCCTCGATCGCCCGCAGCACCTGCAACGCGGTCGATTCGGTCGAGCGCACGACGCCGCTGCCGGCACAATGGCTGCACACCTCCATGATCGTCTCGTGAAGGCTGGGGCGCAGCCGCTGGCGCGACAGCTCCAGAAGGCCGAAACTGCTGATCCGCCCCACCTGGATGCGGGCGCGGTCGGACTTCATCGCGTCCTTCAGCCGCTTCTCGACGGCGCGCATGTTGCGCGTCTCTTCCATGTCGATGAAGTCGATCACCACCAGCCCGGCGAGATCGCGCAGGCGAAGCTGGCGGGCTACCTCGTCCGCGGCCTCGAGGTTGGTCTTGAGCGCGGTTTCCTCGATGTTGCGTTCGCGCGTCGACCGGCCCGAGTTCACGTCGACCGCGACCAGGGCCTCGGTCGGGTTCAGGACGATGTAGCCGCCGGATGGAAGCTGCATCGTCGGGCTGTGCATGGTGTCGAGCTGGCTTTCCACCCGGTGGCGGTGGAACAGCGGCACCGCGTCGCGATAGCGCTTCACATGCCGGGCGCGGCTGGGGATCATCATCTTCATGAAGTCCTTGGCCTCCTTGTAGCCCTCTTCGCCCTCGACCAGGATCTCGTCGATGTCGGTGTTGTAGAGGTCGCGGATGGCGCGCTTGATCAGGTTGCCTTCCTCGTAGATCAGCGCCGGCGCCACCGACTGCATGGTGAGGTCGCGGATCGAATCCCAGGCCCGCATCAGGTATTCGAAGTCGCGCTTGATCTCGGGCTTCTTGCGTTCCTGTCCGGCCGTGCGGACGATCACCGCCATGCCGGCGGGGACCTCCAGGTCGCTCACGACCTCCTTCAGCCGCTTGCGCGCCTCGGCCGAGACGATCTTGCGGCTGATACCGCCGCCGCGGCCGGTGTTGGGCATCAGCACGCAGTAGCGGCCGGCCAGCGACAGATAGGTGGTCAGCGCCGCGCCCTTGTTGCCGCGCTCCTCCTTGACGACCTGCACCAGCATGATCTGCCGGCGCTTGATGACCTCCTGGATCTTGTAGCGGTGGGTCGGGGGCCGCCGGACGGCGACTTCCTCCATGTCCTCGCCGCTCACCGTCTCGACCTCTTCGGCGGTGCCCTCGGCCGAAGCGGACGCCGCGGCGTCCGAGCCCGGCTCTTCCTTGCTTTCGGTTTCGGCTTCCGCCTGCTCCTGCTCGAGGGCGCGGCGATCGCTTACCGGAATCTGATAGTAGTCCGGGTGTATTTCGCTGAAGGCCAGGAAGCCGTGGCGGTTGCCGCCATATTCGACAAAGGCCGCCTGAAGCGACGGCTCGACGCGCGTCACCTTGGCGAGATAGATGTTGCCTTTGAGCTGCTTTTTACTGGCGGTCTCGTAGTCGAATTCTTCGAGCTTGTTGCCGTCGACGACGACCACCCGCGTTTCTTCCGGGTGGGTCGCGTCTATGAGCATGCGTTTCGTCATCGGGTAATTCTCCACGCCGCGCTCTCTCCGCCAGCGAAGCCGGCCGGGGGCGCGTGATCGTACTGATGAAATATGAGGTTGCTGCCGGTATAGATGCGACATCGGCACTCATATCCGTGGCCACGCCTTCGCGTAGGCAACGAACGTGAGCGTCCTGAACGGCGCGATGAACAGCTTCCAACCTCAAGGGTGCCTCTTGTCGCATGATGCGAGAGACGGTACTGACTGCGGCAAATCCGGGTGGAGCGCTACATGGAGCGGCTTTCCCCCGCCGCGACCAAGACCCGCTAGCCGAAGCCATAACGAATCCTGGGCGAAACTCGCGTATGTGATGATAGAGGGGGCGTTCCGTTTCGACAATCACATATTCACAGATATCGTGATGCCGGTCCGCCACACCAGCCCTGGTAATCAAAAGTCAGATGCTATTCATTGTTGCATCCTGCCAAAACGGTAGAGCAAGATGCCGCCGTCGATCCGCTCGAACAAAGCAGACGAACAATAAAAGTATGGCGATCTGGTCTCGGACATTCCGTGTTGTTTTGATCGCTCTGACTCTGGCGACCGGCTTCGCAGCGGGCGCGCGGGCGCTGACCGTCACGGATGCGCGTGCGTGGAAGCATCCCGACTACACGCGTTTCGTCATGGAGCTGTCCGAGCGCGTCGATTACGACACATTCACGCTCGCCGATCCCTATCGCCTGGTCATCGACATGCCCCAGGCACGGTTCGCCGTGTCGCCGGCCGCGTTTGGGTCACAGGCGGGCATTATCAGCCGCGTTCGCTTCGGCTTGTACAAGCCCGGTACGTCGCGGGTCGTGCTGGATCTCGCGGGGCCGGCTCGGGTCAAGTCGATCTTCGTGCTGCCGCCGCAGGACAACGGCGGCTACCGGCTTGTCATCGATCTGGAAGGCGAAGCCGACACGCGTTTCCGCCGCACCGCGCGGCGTGGAGAGGACTCGGAGGTCCGCCCGGCGGCGGCCGCCCAGGCGCTGGCGCCCGAAGCGCCGCCCCCGGCCGCGATCCGAAGCGCCGCCGTCCCCGTGCCGCCGCCACCCTTTCCGCCGCGTGACCGTGGCATCTACCACACGATCGTCGTCGACCCCGGTCATGGCGGCGTCGATCCCGGCGCGATCAGCATCAACGGCAATTTTGAAAAGGATCTGGCGCTGGACGTCGCCCGCCAACTCCGGCGGGTGTTGATCGCCACCGGCCGCTACAAGGTGGTGATGACTCGCGACAAGGACGTCTACCTGACGCTTCGCGAACGGGTCGACGTCGCGCGCGCGGCGGGCGCGGACGCATTCGTTTCCGTGCATGCCGACTCGATGGCCGACAAGAGCCATCGCGGCACGTCGGTCTATACCCTGTCGGAGACCGCGTCGGATTCGGAGGCGGAGGCGCTGGCCACGAAGGAAAACAAATCCGATATCATCGCCGGAGTCGATTTCTCGGATAAGAGCCCGGAAGTCGCCAGCATTCTCATCGATCTGGCGCAGCGCGAGACCAACAACCAGTCGGAGCGTCTTGCCGCGGCCCTGGTGGGCGAACTGAAGCGCGGCAGTGTTCGCGTGATCCACAAGCCGCATCGGCAGGCCGGATTCCGCGTCCTGAAATCGCCGGACGTGCCGTCGATTCTGGTGGAGTTCGGCTATCTGTCGAATACCAATGACGAACGCTTGCTGCTTAATCCCGAGGCGCGCCGGCCGATCATCGACGCCATCGTCCGAACTCTGGACCGGCACTTCGAAACGCTGACCGCCAAGACCTGGTAAGGGGTGGCGGTTCCGCAACAGCGGTAACCGGAAGCGATCTTTCGGCGGACGAGGGCTTCCGGCCCACCATATCGCGCACTACGTTGTTCTGGTCGGTCTCTGGTGCCGCGCGGTGGATGTGTCGATCCGTCTCTAAAGTGGTTCTGATTTGCGTAAGTTCCTCGTTCTGAGCCTTTTTCTTCTGGTTCTCGGCTCCGTCGCGGTTGCCGGCGCGGCGGTCTATGGGCTGTATCGCTATGGTAGAAGCCTGCCCGACTATCAGAGGCTCGCCGAGTACGAGCCGCCGACGGTGACGCGCATCCATGCCGGCGACGGGCGGCTGATGGACGAGTACGCAGTCGAGAAGCGCGTCTTCGTGCCTGTGGAGGCCATGCCGCGGCTGCTGATCAAGGCGTTCCTCGCGGCGGAGGACAAGAACTTCTACCAGCACCCCGGTGTCGACATTCCCAGTGTCATCCGAGCGTCGATCCAGAACTTGCGCAATTACGGCAGCGACCGGCGTTTGATCGGTGCTTCGACCATCACCCAACAGGTGGCGAAGAACTTCCTGCTGACCAACGAGGTTTCGTTCGAGCGCAAGATCAAGGAGGCCCTGCTCGCCTTCCGGATGGAACGCGTGTTGAGCAAGGACCGGATTCTCGAACTGTATCTGAACGAGATCTATCTCGGTCAGGGGGCATACGGGGTCGCGGCGGCCGCCCTCTATTACTTCAACAAGTCGCTCGACGAGCTGGACGTCGCCGAGATGGCTTATCTGGCGGCGCTCCCGAAAGCGCCGAACAATTATCACCCGGTCCGCAATCACGAGGCCGCGGTCGCGCGACGAAACTGGGTGATCTCCCGCATGGCGGACGAGCATTTCATCACCCAGGACCAGGCCCAGACGGCAATGGACGAGCCGCTCGCGATCCGCCGGCGTGACCGCGCCGAGGTGGTGACGGCCGAGTACTTCGCCGAGGAGGTGCGGCGGGAAATCGCCGATCGTTACGGCGAGAACGCTCTCTATCAGGGCGGTCTGTCGGTGCGGACGACGCTCGATCCGGAGCTCCAGACGATCGCCGATTCGGCGCTTCGGGCCGGGCTCGAAGCCTATGACCGACGCCACGGCTGGCGCGGCCCGCTCGCCCATGTGACGGCCGATGTCGACTGGCAGACGCAACTCCAAGGCATCGAAACCCCGCCCCTGATCGAGTCCTGGCAGGTGGCGATGGTGATGGACGTGACGGCGCGGGAGGCCGCCATAGGCTTCGCCGACGGTAGCCGCGGCACCATCCCCTTCGACGGCCTCTCCTGGGGACGGAAATGGCTGAAGGACCAGCATTTCGGCGGCGCCGTCAAACGGGCGACCGAGGTGCTGAAGGTGGGCGATATCGTGGCTGTCGAGCCCATGGAAGCGGAGGACGGCGAGGACCCGCCGCCCGCTGACAGCTATGCACTGCGCCAGATCCCGGCCGTCAACGGCGCGATCGTCGCCATCGACCCGCATACCGGCCGGGTCCTCGCGATGAGCGGCGGCTTCAGCTACGAGGAGAGTGAGTTCAACCGCGCCACCCAGGCGGAGCGGCAGCCGGGCTCGGCCTTCAAGCCGTTCGTCTATCTGACGGCGCTGGAAAAGGGCTTCACGCCGGCGACGCTCGTGATGGACGCGCCCTTCGTCATCGACCAGGGGCCGGGACTGGGCCTGTGGCGCCCGCAGAACTACTCCCACGACTTCTACGGTCCGGCGACGCTCCGCACCGGTATCGAAAAGTCCCGGAACGTGATGACCGTGCGGCTCGCCGCGACCATCGGCATGGACTCGATCGTCGATACCGCCGCACGTTTCGGAATCGGCAAGATCCAGCCGCAGCTTTCCATGGCCCTTGGCGCAGGCGAGACGACGCTGATGAAGCTGACCAGCGCCTACGCGATGCTGGTCAATGGCGGGAAGCGCGTCGAACCGGCTTTGATCGAGCGCATTCAGGATCGCAACGGCAAGACGCTCTATCGCCGCGATCAGCGCGACTGCGAAGAATGCCGCGGTCCCGACGTCGATCCCGCCGCCGGCGTGCCGAAGCTAAGGGATATGCGTGAGCGCGTGACCGATCCGGCCTCGGCGTTCCAGATGGTGTGGATCATGAAAGGCGTCGTCGAGCGCGGCACTGCGCGCCGGCTGTCTGCGCTGAACCGGCCGCTCGCGGGCAAGACCGGCACGACCAATGACAGCTTCGACACCTGGTTCATCGGCTATTCGCCTGATCTCGTGGTCGGCGTGTTCGTCGGTTTCGACGACCCCAAGACGCTGGGCGCGCGCGAGACCGGGTCCAACGTCGCGGCGCCCATCTTCGGTGATTTCATGGGGCGTGCCCTCGAAGGGCAACCGGCCCAGCCTTTCCGGATTCCGCCGGGGGTCCGCATGGTGCGGATCGACGCCGATACCGGCACTTTGCCATCGCCGGGCAGCCGGGTGATCCTCGAAGCGTTCAAGCCCGGAACGGAGCCGGATACGACCTACGTCGCCGAGCGCGAGACGGTGGTCGATCCACAGTTCGTCGAGGCCGAACCGGGCCGGACCTTCGCCGTCGGCGTTGACGGCGGCGCGGCGGGGGCGGACGGACAGCAGGGCACCGTTCCTGCAGCGGCGACTCCAAATCTCGGAACGGGCGGTCTATACTGACGCCGTTCCGAGACGACTGATTCCAAGCATTCCATGGAGGCCCTATGCGCGCCGAACTTGAAGCGGTGGCCGGCGAGATTCGTGACTCGCTGACCCTGCTGAGGAGGCATCTTTGACCCGGATGCCGCAGAATTCCGACTAGACGAACTCAACGCCAAGGCTGAAGACCCGAATCTCTGGAACGATCCGCGGGCGGCGCAGGAAGTCATGCGCGAGCGCACGCGGCTCGAAACCTCCCTCAGCGGCTTCCGCGGTCTCGAACAGGCGTTCACCGACGCCGTCGAGCTGGCTGAGCTTGCCGAGAGCGAGGGCGACGAAGAGGTCTTGAGCGAGGCGAGCGAGACCTTGCAGGCGCTTCGCGACCGCGCGGCGCAGAATCGGCTCGAAGCCCTGCTTTCGGGCGAGGCGGACTCCAACGACTGCTTCGTCGAAGTGCATGCCGGCGCCGGTGGCACCGAAAGCCAGGACTGGGCCGAGATGCTGGTCCGCATGTACAGCCGTTGGGCCGAGCAGAACGACTACAAGGTCGAGTGGCTGGAAGAGAGCCCGGGCGAAGAGGCCGGCATCAAATCGGCGACGCTCAAGATCAGCGGACACAACGCCTTCGGCTGGCTGAAGACCGAGAGCGGCGTGCATCGGCTGGTGCGCATCTCGCCTTACGATTCGGCGGCCAGGCGCCATACCAGCTTCGCCTCGGTGTGGGTTTACCCGGTGGTCGACGAGAGCATCGACGTGGAGATCCTCGACAAAGACCTTCGCATCGATACCTATCGGGCCTCGGGCGCGGGCGGACAGCACGTCAACAAGACGGACAGTGCCATCCGCATCACCCACATGCCGACCGGCATCGTCGTCCAGTGCCAGAACGAGCGATCCCAGCACAAGAACCGGGCCGCGGCGTTCGACATGCTGCGCGCGCGTCTTTACGAGCGCGAGTTGCAGATGCGCGAGGAGGCGGCGCAGGCGATCGAAGCCGGCAAGTCCGACATCGGTTGGGGACACCAGATTCGGTCCTACGTCCTCCATCCCTATCAGATGGTCAAGGATCTGCGGACGAATGTGGAGACCAGCGACACCCAAGGGGTGCTGAACGGCGATATCGGACGGTTCCTCGCGGCGTCGCTGGCGGCGCGGGTCGAGGGCGTGACGGCCGAAGGCAATGGTGGCGGCTAACCGGTCGGCGCTGTCGCCGCAGTCTGCCATCGTCGTCCTCACGGGGGCCGGCATCTCGAAGGAGTCCGGCCTCGATACCTTCCGCGACGCGGACGGCATCTGGTCGAAGGTGCGGCTGGAGGACGTGGCGACGCCTGAGGCGTTCGCCCGCGATCCCGCCACTGTGCAGGCGTTCTACGACGCCCGCCGCCGCCAGTTGCAGGCGGCGGCGATCGCGCCCAACCCGGCGCATCTCGCCTTGGCGGACCTCGAAGCCCGCTGGCCCGGCGAGGTGCTTGTCGTCACCCAGAACATCGACGACCTGCACGAACGCGCCGGTAGCCGCAACGTCATCCACATGCATGGCGAACTGCTGAAGGTTCGTTGCGGCGCCGATGGGTCCATCCATGCCTGGCGGGACGACGTGGCCCCCGATTCCGCCTGCCCGGCGTGCGGCCGTACCGGCACCCTGCGGCCGCATGTGGTCTGGTTCGGCGAGATGCCGCTGGAGCTCGATGCGATCTATGGGGCGCTCGACCGGTGCGGCCTGTTCGTGTCCGTGGGAACGTCGGGGAACGTTTATCCTGCGGCCGGATTTGTCCACGAAGTCCGGCGGTTGGGCCGGGCGCATACGGTGGAAATCAACCTGGAACCCTCGGAGACCGTGTCCCTGTTTGTCGAAAAACTGCACGGACCGGCATCCGGACTGCTTCCGGCGTTCGTTTCGGAGCTTCTGGAAACGGTGGAACATTGCGGCGACTGACGCGCTCTTGACGCGATGGTTCGGCAAGTTCCTCGCCTGCTTGACAAAACAAACGGCTGCGGTGACCATTTCCCAATAAACCGGCTAAAACTGGGAGGAAGCGCCATGAAGAAACTGATTTTTGCCGCCGTCGCGACGGCGACTCTCGCCTTTGGGACTTCGGCATTCGCCGCGTCCTGCCTCGACAAGGTCGAGATGACCTCGAAGGAACTGCAGCAGATTTGCCAGACCGGCCTTCAGAACTGCGAGAAGGGCGATCAGATGGCTTGCGTCGACGCGCTGAAGACCTGCGTGTGCGACGACCGTCAGAAGGCGATGAAGCTGATGGCTGGCGAGCAGACCAGCGGCTGACAGCGGCGTATCCCGCTCGCGCGGGCACTGAAAGACGATCGGGCCGGTTCTGCAAGGACCGGCCCGATCTGCATTTCAGGCATGGCGAATTGGCGCGATCCGGTTCGTTCAGGTTACGGGATGACGCCGACCGGTTCGTAATAGCGCGCAGGGAAACCGGCGGCGGACCGGGCATCGCGGTTGAAGGGCGCTTTGAGGATGCCCCGGAAACGCGCCCGTACAAGGTCCTGCCAAGCTGACTCGGCGGCAACGCCCCGCGCGGCGGCGAAGTGCTCGAACCACCGCACGCCGGCCGCCACATGACCGATCTCTTCCCGATAGATGACGTCCAGAACGGCGGCGCTCTCCGGGTCGTTCGCGGCCTTCAGGCTGTCGATCATCTGTGGTGTGACGTCGAGGCCACGCGCTTCCAGCACCATCGGCACGATCGCCAGGCGGGCGAGCAGATCGTCGCTTGTCGCCTGGGCGGCTTCCCATAGCCCGTCATGGGCGGGGAGGTCGCCATAGGCCGCGCCGAGCGCGGCCAGGCGGCCTGCTACCAGACCGAAATGCCGGCCTTCGTCATCGGCGACCCCGACCCAGTCGTCGATGAAGCCTCGCGGCGTCTCCGGGCCGGTGAAGCGCGCGAGCAGGTCCCAGGCAAGGTCGACGGCATTGAGCTCGATATGGGCCACGGCGTGGAGAAGGGCGATGCGGCCGGCCAACCCACGGCTACGCCGGCGCGGCATATCCCGCGGCGGCAACAGCAGGGGATGGCTCGGCCGTTCCGGTCGATCCGGCGGCAGCGAGTCGCCGGTCGCGACGATGGCGCCACGGCGCCATGCCGCCGCGGCTTCGGCGCCGCAGCGGATCTTCTCCGCCGGATCGGCGGTCCGGAGAACGCCGATCGCGCGGTCGCGAAGCGTTTCGATCAAAGATCTCGAACCGCCGCCAGGACTTCGTCCACATGGCCCGGGACCTTCACCTTCCGCCATGCCCGGCTGACCTTGCCGGCGCCGTCGATCAGGAAGGTGGCGCGCTCGATGCCCATGTACTTGCGGCCGTACATGCTCTTCTCAACCCACACCCCGAATGCCTCGCAGACCGTGCAGTCCACGTCGGCCGCGAGGATGAGGTTCAGGCCGTGCTTGGCCTTGAACTTGTCGTGGCTGGCAACGCTGTCCTTGGAGATACCCACGACCGTGGCGCCGGCGGCGGCGAACTCGTCCGCCTTCTCGGTGAAATTGATCGCTTCCTTGGTACAGCCCGACGTGTCGTCCTTCGGATAGAAATAGACCACCACCGGTTTGCCGCGCTGTGCCGACAGCGTGAACTGGCCGCCGCCGTCGGTGGGCAGGGTGAAGTCGGGGGCGGTGCTGCCGGCTTCGATGGTCTGGGTCATGGTCCTTTCTTCTCCTCTCGATCGGTCGGGGTCTCCGGCGTACCGGCGCGATCCTCCACCAGTTCACGATAGAGGGCCGATACGTCCTGCTGGGCGTCGACCAGCTTGCTCAACAGGGCGGCGAAGTCGGGCGCGTCGCCGATCCGCGCCAGGGCGTCCTGCAAACTACGCGAGGACTCGGCCTCGGAGAAGCGGTCGGCAATGGTGAGGCGGAGCATTGCCTGCAGGTCGAGTTGAAGACGTGCCGCGTTGCCTAGGGCTTCAGCGTGTCCGGCCGGCAGCAGCCCGGCCGTGGCGAGTCGGTGGAGGGCGTCCAGGGTGGCGGGAGTGAGGACTTCGGGATGCTCCGCCCCGTGCTCGAGCTGCAATGCCTGGGCGATGAAACCGATGTCCACCAGCCCGCCGCGGGCGTGCTTGACCAGCCAGGGACTGGTCGCCGGGTGGGCTTCGGCGATCCGCCGCCGCATTGCCGCGACATCGGCGTAGAGCGAGGCCGGATCGCGAGGACGGGTCAGCGCATCCCGGATCGCGGCGTCCAGGCGTGCGCGCATCGCCGAGGGACCGGTGACGACGCGGGCGCGGGTCAGCGCCAGCATTTCCCATGTCCAGGCTTCGTCCTGGTAGTAGCGGATGAAGCCGTCGAGATCGATCGTGATCGCGCTGGCCGTCCCGCGCGGTCGCAGCCTCGTATCGACCTCGTAGAGGCGACCCTCCCGCGTGAGCGCGGTGATCGCGGTGATCATTCGCTGGCAGAGCTGGGCGTGGTAGTGGCCGGGTGTGAGCGACTTCTGCCCATCCGACCGCTCGATTCCCAGCGGGTTCTCGAAGACGAACACGAGGTCGAGGTCGGATTCGAAGTTGAGCTCCCGACTCCCGAACTTTCCGAAGGCGATGATCGCCAGCCCGGCGCCCTCGATCCGCCCGTGGCGGTGGGCGAAGTCTTCTTCGACTTCGTCCTGGAGGGCGCTGAGGACGGCGTCCGCCACGTCGGACATCTGTCGCTCGACCGTCGGCGGCGGCACGATGTCGCGCAGCAGATGGACGCCGGCGCGGAACTGCGCTTCGTTGGCCCAGCGCCGGGCGACGTCGAGCTTGTCCTGGAAGTCGCGTGCCCTCGCGAAGTCGGCGCGAAGGCCCTCGGTCAGCCCGTCCGGCCCCGGAAGCGGTTCGAAGAAATCGCGCGTCAGCACCGCGTCCAGCAGATCGGGGTTGCGACTCAGAGTCTCGGCCAGACGCGGGGCCATTCCCATGATCTCGGCGACCAGGGTCAGCAGGCTGGGATTGGCCTGAAGCAGCGAAAACACCTGCACGCCCGCCGGCAGGCGGGACAGAAAGTCGCCGAAACGGGCAAAGGCCGTGTCCGGGCTCGCCGTCTGGCCGAATGCCGCCAGCAGGGCCGGGGTCAGCTCGGTCAGGAGCTCGCGGGCCCGGGCACTTCGCGTCGCCCGGATACGGCCGTGATGCCAGCCGCGGATCAGCGCCGAGATGCGTCCCGGATCGGCGAAGCCGAGGCGCGACAGCGTCAGCAATGTCTCCGGATCGTCCTCGGTGCCGGTGAACGACAATGTCCCGCCTTCGGGGAGCGGGGCGGTAAGGGACGGCGATTCCTCGAACAGCTCTCCATAATGCAATTCGACGCGGGACAGATGGCCGGTCAGTTCCGCCGCGAAATCGGAGGTCCGGTCATATCCCAGGAAGGTGGCGAACCGGTCCAGTGCCGCCTGGTCTTCGGGCAGGCTGTGGGTCTGCTGGTCCTCGGTCATCTGCAGGCGGTGCTCGGCCCGGCGCAGGAACCGGTAGGCAGCGGTCATCTCGTCGCGGGTCGCCGCGTCGATATGTCCCTGCTCGGTCAGCGCCGACAGCGTGTCCAGGGTTCCGTGGCATCGGAGCTCGGGGTAGCGGCCGCCCCAGATGAGCTGCTGGGTCTGGGCGAAGAACTCGATTTCGCGGATGCCGCCACGGCCGAGCTTCAGGTTGTGGCCGCGGACGGCGATGGTGCCGCCGCCCTTGTGGCGGTGGATCTGGCGCTTGATCGAGTGGATGTCCTGGATGGCGGCGAAGTCGAGATGTTTGCGCCAGATGAAGGGGCGGATCGCATCGAGGAAGGCTTGACCGGCGGCGATGTCGCCGGCGACCGGGCGGGCTTTGATCATCGCCGCGCGTTCCCAGTTCTGGCCGACGCTTTCGTAATAGGTGATCGCTGCTGCGACCGAGAGGGCGGGTGGTGTCGAAGCCGGGTCGGGGCGAAGCCTGAGGTCGGTCCGGAAGACATAGCCGTCGGCCGTGCGTTGCTCGATCAACCCCGCCATGTCACGGGTCACGCGGATGAAGAACCGCCCGATCTCGCCGCTGCCGCGATAGGGGACGCGGTCGGTATCGAACAGCACGATCAGGTCGATGTCGCTGGAGTAGTTGAGCTCGCGCCCACCGAGCTTTCCCATGCCGAGGACGAAATAGCCGCAGTCGCGGTCGGGATGGTCGGGGTCGGACGGCGCCAGCAGCCCCTGATCCGCGGCTTCGCGCATCAATAGACGGACGGCGACGGTCAAAGCCGCCTGTGCAAAGTCCGCCAGCGACGCGGTGACCCGCTCGACCGTCCATGCGCCGGTGATGTCGGCTATCGCGATGGTGACCGAGGCGCGGCTCCGTGCCTGGCGCAGCCTCTGCTTGAGACGATCCTGGCTCGGCCGGTCGGCGTCCGCGTGGGACACGTCATGCAGCAGCGTTGCGAAGGCCGCATCCGCTCCCTCTTGCAGCAGGCGCTCGACGAAGCCCATATCCCGAAGGACACAGCGAGACAGGAACGGGCTGTTTCCGAAAACGGCGTCCAGGATGGCGCCGCCGACGGGGTCGTCGGCGATCGCACGGCGAATCGCGGCATCATCGTCGGCGGGTTCGAGCCACTGCTCCAGGCCGCGCGCGGCCGCGCCAGCATCCGCTGCTTGGGGAATTCGCGAAGAATCTGCTATAAAGTGTTCATAGATCATGAGTCTTCTCGCCATCGTTTGCCGGGTTTCGAGCGCCGTGTCGAGAACAAGAGGGGCTGCGGGCTTCAGGGCGACAGGTGATCCGGCGAACGACTCATCTTTTCCTCCATCTCGTCTTTGCGGCGTTGCTCGGGCTTGTCGTGCTGGTCGCGGTCTTTGCGTGGCGGTTGAGCCAGGGACCGATCGTGCTGTCCAGCCTTACCACGCCACTGGAGGAGGCGCTGTCCCCCGCCGACGGTGCCTATCGGGTCGATCTCGGCAAGGCAATGCTGACCTGGGCGGGATGGGACCGGAAGCTCGACGTTCGCGCCGATCATCTCACTTTGTCGAGCAGCGACGGCGTTCCGTTGGCTTCCGTTGGCGAAGTCTCGTTCTCCCTCAGTCTGACCCGGTTGTTCCGGGGCATGATCGCGCCGACGCGGCTGGAAATTCGTGATCCGGACCTCAGGATCATCCGCCGGATCGACGGCAGCATCGATCTCGATCTTCAGGATGCTGCGGGCGGCCCTCCCGACGGTGTGCTGCAGGGGCTCCTGGCGGCGATCGCCGGCCCTCCCGACCCGGACAGTCCCCTCGGCGCGCTGGATCGCGTCAGCATAACCTCGGCGAAGCTGCGGTTCGACGATCAGGCGACCGAGACGTCCTGGTCCGCGCCCGACGCGACCATCCAGCTCGCGCGAAGCCGTGAAGGGCTGGATGCGACACTCGCTCTCGATGTCGCCGTGACGGGCGAGCCGACGCATGTCGAAATCGACGTGATCTACGCCGAGGCGGCGAATCGCGTGTCGATGAACATCGCATTCAAGCGTGTCGTGCCCTCTCATGTGGCCGTCATGGCGCCCGCTTTCGCTCCCTTCGGCCGAATTCGGGCTCCGGTGAGCGGACGGATCGGTTTCGCGGTGACCGGTGGCGGCAGCGTCGATCGGATCGAGTTCGACCTGACCGCGGCGGCCGGTGAATTCGATCTTCCGGAGGTCTATCCCGAACCGCTCGTGGTCGACGGCGCCCGTTTCGGCGGTTCGTATCGGCCGGCGGCCGACACGCTATCGATCGGCCGGTTCAGCGCCGAGACCGGCGAGACGCGGATCGCCGCAACGGGCCGTGTGACGGGGGCGCTGGCGACCCCCGGCATCGCCCTGGACGTGACCGTCGACGATATCGACATCGAGAGGGTCATCGCGCTGTGGCCGGAGACCGCCGTCGTCCATGGTCGCGCCTGGGTCGCCGAGAACATCACCGAAGGCCGGTTTCCGCATATCGACGCCCATGTGGCGATCGCACCCGACGATTGGGCGGCGGCCGATCTACCCGACGCCGCGATATCGGGAGAGTTCGAGGTGGAAGGCATGTCCGTCCGCTACATGTCGGGGATGCCGGCCGTCCATCGGCTGGCCGGCAGCGGTGTCTTCGACCTCGATCGTATGGGGATCGTGGTGCGCGGCGGTGTGACCGACGGCGCGACGATCGAGAGCGGGACGGTGAACCTCGTCGATCTTGGCACGCCGGTCGAGGCGGCGGAAGTCTCGCTGGTAGTGACAGGAGACCTGCCCGACGTACTGACGCTACTCGATCGGCCGCGGCTCGGCCTGATCAGCAAGCTCGGTCTGGATCCGGCGGCCACCGGCGGGACGTCATCGTCGCGGATGAATATCCGTGTGCCGATGCGCGATTCGGTCCGCCTCGACGATCTCGACATCGCCGTCGAATCGAAACTGGCCGACGCCTATCTGCCGCCGCGCCACGAGGAAGGCCTTCTGGGAGCGATCGCTCTGTCCGACGGGCAGTTGGCGCTGACCGTCGACAAGCAGGGCATGGACGTTCGTGGTGAAGCGGCGTTGGACGGCGTGCCGATGACCGTCGCCTGGCATGAGAACTTCGGTGCGCAGGGCGCCTATGTCCGAGACTACGAGGTCTCCGGACGGCTGGACGATATGGCGCGGGAGACGCTTGGTCTCGCCATGCCCGGCCTGGCCGGCCCAATGGACGTCCAGGCACGCTATCGCGAACGCGCCGATGGCAGCGGTGAGGGCACGCTTTCGGTCAACGCCCGGGAGATCGCCTTCGATTTGCCGGCGCTCGCCTGGCAGAAGGTCGTCGGGGTGCCCGCCAGCGGCCGGTTCGAGTTCCGTTTCCCCAAGGGGGGGACGCCGCAGGTCTCGGCATTCTATATCGCCGCCGCGGGGCTACTCGCCAGCGGCAGCGCTACGCTTAAGCCGGCGGATATGACGCTCGAGCGGGTGACTTTCGATCAGTTCCACCTTCGCCAAGGCCGATACAGCGGCACGGTCGATTTTTTGCCGGATGAAGTTTTCAACGTCGCGCTTAGGGGATCGGACGTCGACCTGCGGCCGTTCCTGGACGATTCGGCGACGGAAAGGAACGCGAACCGCCGGGTGAATCTGTCGCTCGACCTTGCCGGGGTGACGATCGACGACGAAACCGTTCTCGACAGCCTGACCGGTCAGGTCACGCTGGCCGCGGGCGATATCGCCCATGCTTCTGTCGTCGCGCGGATGGCGGAGACGGCAGAGGCGACGGTAACGGTCGCTCCCGATGCCCAGGGTCGCGCGATCCATCTGGTCTCGAACGATGCCGGCGCCGTCGCGCGCGGGTTCGGGATCGGCCATGGGGTGATCGGTGGCCGCCTGACGGTCGACGGGGTGATCCGCGACGATCAGCCCGGACAGCCCTTCGTCGGCAAGCTGGTCGTCGCCGACTTCAAGGTGGAAAACGCACCGATGCTCGCCCGCCTGCTCAGCATCGCCTCGCTGACCGGTGCGGTCGAACTTCTGGGCGGCCAGGGGCTGGTCTTTACCGAGCTCTCGTTGCCATTCAGCTATGTCGGAAGCACGCTCCGTGTGACCGACGGCAAGGTCGCCGGCTTCTCTCTGGGCTTCACCGTGGCCGGCGACATCGACCTGGAGACCGAAGCGGCCGACCTGCACGGCACGATCGTGCCTGCATACGCCCTGAACACGGCGCTCGGGCAGATCCCCATCCTCGGCGACATTCTGACCGGCGGCGAAGGCGAGGGAATGTTCGCGGCCACCTATCACATGACCGGATCGGTCGAAGACCCGAACATTTCCGTCAACCCGCTGGCCGTTCTGACGCCGGGGATCTTCCGGGAGCTGTTCTCGATCGGCGACAGCGCGCCGGAACCGCTGACCGGCCGCGGCGCCGAGTAGCGGCCGTCAGACCGCCCGGACCAGGGCGTGGCGCTTGCGGCCGGCGGAGAGCTTCGCGACCCCGTCGCTATTGATGTCAGCCAGCGTTACCAGATGGGATTCGGATTCGACCGGCGCGTCGTTCAGGCGTGCACCGCCGCCGCGGACCAGCCTTCGCGCCTCCCCGTTGGAGGCACACAGGCCCGCCTGCTTCAGGAGGTCGAAGATCGCGACTCCTTCTTTGAGCGCTGCCGTCGGGATTTCGATCTCGGGCAGGCCTTCCGCGAAGCCCCCCTGCTCGAACGTGCGACGCGCCGTCTCCGATGCCTCTTCGGCGGCCGCTTCGCCGTGGCACAGGCTGGTGGTGGCGTTGGCCAGCACCTTCTTGGCTTCGTTGAGCTCTGCCCCCTGGAGTTTCTCCAGCTTGGCGATGTCGCTGAGCGGCAGTTCGGTGAACAGGCGCATGAACCGGCCGACGTCCTCGTCGGCGGTATTGCGCCAGAACTGCCAGTAATCGTAGGGCGACAGCATGTCGGCGTTGAGCCAGATCGCGCCCTTGGCGGTCTTGCCCATCTTCTCGCCCGATGCGGTGGTGATCAGCGGCGTCGTCAGGCCGTAGAGGCCGGTTCCGTCGACGCGGCGCGCCAACTCGACGCCGTTGACGATGTTCCCCCACTGGTCCGACCCGCCCATCTGGAGAACGCAATCCTCGCGGCGGGCGAGCTCCAGGAAGTCGTAGGCCTGGAGCACCATGTAGTTGAACTCGAGAAAGCTCAGCGGCTGTTCGCGTTCCAGCCGCAGCTTGACCGAGTCGAAGGTGAGCATGCGGTTGACTGAGAAATGCCGGCCGAAATCGCGCAGGAAGGCGATGTATTCCAGGCGGTCCAGCCAGTCGGCGTTGTCGACCATGATCGCGTCGGTCGGTCCGTCGCCGAAGGTCAGGAACTTCTCGAACACCGTCCTGATGCCGGCCTTGTTGGCCTCAATGGCCGCGGCGTCCAGCAGCTTCCGGCTTTCGTCCTTGCCCGAGGGGTCGCCGACCTTGGTGGTGCCTCCGCCCATCAGCACGATGGGCTTGTGCCCCGCTTTCTGGAGAAGGCGCAGCAGCATGATCGAGACGAGGCTGCCGACATGCAGGCTCGGCGCGGTGCAGTCGAAGCCGATATAGGCGACGATCCGCTTCTCGGTCGCATGGGCATCCAGCGCTTCGAGGTCGGTGCACTGATGCATGTAGCCGCGCTCGGTCACTGCGCGGAGGAAGTCGGAACGAAGCTGCGCCATGGCGTGCCGGACGGTGAATGCGGACGGGAAACGGTGAGTGGCGGTCTCTAGCACAGGGGGCGGGGGCTGGCAAACGTCCGCGCCGGCCCCAACATCCGCTGCTGCGACCTTGACCCGTCCGAGGTCCCGTCTTAGCGTGGTCGCCGCTTCAGTAGGGCGCAGCGGCCTGTCGGCCGGAGGGGCAAAGCCCGCCTACTAAACCAGTGACCCCATGCGCCCATGCCAGACGTCGAAGCCATCAGAAAGCAGGCCAAGCGATATCTTCGGTGGCACCGTGACGGGTACTATCCGGTCGCGGTGCAGATCAGGATGTATCTCCACCGCTATCGCGGATTGTCCGACGAGGCGGTGATGGCCGCGGACTTCAAGCTGGCCGATGCCCAGGAACTGATGGCCCGGCGGTCCGGCTTCGATAGCTGGTCGGCGTTGATCCAAGGAGCCGACGCCATGTCCAAGCCCACGCAGCCTACGGACGGTGATGTCGAGATCGTCGCCGCAGAACCCCAGCTCTTCGTCTCCGACATGGAGACCGCATGCGCCTTCTACGTCTCCAAATTGGGTTTCGTGCTTGTCTTCTCCTACGGCGAACCACCGTTTTATGCTCAGGTCGCGCGCGGTGGGGCGCGGCTCAACCTGCGCAGGGTCGACGGCCCGGTCTATGACGCCGAGACCCGGGGAAACGAGCCCGACCTTCTGTCAGCTTCGGTGAGGGTGAACGACGCCAAGCCGCTGTTCCTCGAATACCAGCAGGCGGGAGCCGACTTTCACCAGACTTTGCGAACCGAACCCTGGGGCGCGCGGACGTTCATCGTGCGTGATCCCGACGGCAACCTCATCGCCTTCGCCGGGCGTGGGACCTAGAGCGTCGTAGGCCCGTAGGGGCGCGATCCGAGGCGCTAAACTGTGATGACGAGGTAGCGCGGCATGGCGGCAGGGGCGAAGGTGCAGACGGCGATCGGTCTTATGAGCGGGACCTCATGCGACGGGGTTGATGCCGCGATCCTCCGCACAGACGGGGAGCGCATCGAGTCCTTCGGTGCGGCGCTGACGGTTCCCTATCCGAAAGACCTGCGCGACCGCCTGCGCCGGCTGCTCGACGGCGAAGGCGACGCGGCGCTGGTGGCCAGGGATGTCACGCTCGCCCATGCGGATGCGGTCCGAAAGCTTCTCGACGAGGCTCGACTCTCTGTCGACGTGATCGACGTCGTCGGATTTCACGGCCACACCGTCAGCCACCGGCCGACCGAGGGGCTGACGCGGCAGATTGGCGACGCGGCCCTGCTGGCCGAAACCATCGGCATCGACGTCGTCGCCGATTTCCGCAGCCGCGACGTGGCGGCGGGCGGGCAGGGCGCGCCCTTGGTGCCGGTGTTTCACGCCGCCTTAGTCGAAGACATGGACGCGCCCCTCGCCGTGCTGAACGTCGGCGGGGTCGCCAACGTGACCTGGATCGGGCGCTTCGCCGACGGGAAGCGTCCCCTGCTTGCCTTCGACACGGGACCCGGTAACGCGCTGATCGACGACTGGGCGGAGCGTTGGACGGGGCAGCCCGCCGATGTCGACGGGGCTCTCGCCGCGGCTGGAACGGTGGACGACGTGCGGTTGTCCGCGCTGCTGTCGCATCCGTTCTTTGCCGCCCTGCCGCCCAAATCGCTGGACCGGAACGACTTTGCGGCGCATGCGGCGTCCATCGTCGAGGGGATGTCCGCCGAGGATGGCGCGGCGACGCTCACCGCTTTCTCGGCACGGGCCGCCGCGGCGGCCTTAGGCCATTTCCCGGAACCACCGGTCCGCTGGCTGGTCTGCGGGGGCGGCCGGCACAATCCGACGCTGATGGAGGCGCTGCGACGTAGCGTCAATGCGCCGGTCGAGCCTGTGGAGGCCGTCGGTTGGAACGGCGATGCGCTGGAGGCCCAGGCCTTCGCCTATCTGGCGGTGCGGAGCCGCCGTGGCCTGACGCTCACCTTTCCGGAAACCACAGGCGCGCGCCGACCCGTCACGGGCGGCGCCCTCCATCGCTACGCAGGATAAGGCGAGGCTTCGCGCCTCAGTCGGCGGCGCTCAGTCGGCTGCCTTCTGCAGCGTCCCGAGATGGGTCCGCACATAGTTTTCGACGTTCTGGCCGACCTGATCCAATTCGTTCTTGAAGAAGTGGTCGGCGCCCGGAACGACTTGGAAATCCACCGTGATGTCCCGCTGATGGGCGAGCTTGTTGGCGAGCTTCGAGGCGGCTTGTTCGGGGACGATGTCGTCCTCGGACCCGTGGACGATCAGGCCGGACACCGGGCATGGAGCCAGGAACGAGAAATCGAACATGTTGGCCGGCGGGGCGACGGCGACGAAGGCGTCGATCTCCGGCCGGCGCATCAACAGCTGGAACGCGATCCAGGCGCCGAACGAAAAGCCGCCGACCCAGCATCCGCTGCTGTTCGGATTGTAGGTCTGCAGCCAGTCGAGCGCCGAAGCGGCGTCGCTCAGCTCGCCGATCCCTTCGTCGTATTGGCCTTGGCTGCGTCCGACGCCGCGGAAGTTGAAGCGCAGCACCGAGAACCCGCAGCGCACGAACACGTGATACAGCGTGTAGACGACCTTGTTGTTCATCGTCCCGCCATGCAGCGGGTGAGGATGCAGGATCAGCGCGATCGGGGCCGTCGCGGTGGGGCCGTGCTGATAGCGGCCTTCCAGGCGGCCTTCGGCGCCGTTGAAAATGACCTCAGGCAAGGTCGGCCTCGGTTGCCAAGGGCGACATCGGCGAGCGCGGTGTCATAAAGCCATACACGCTTAGGGGTTTTGAGGGGCGCTGAGCAGCGCAGTGGCGCGGCATATCGGTGTCGTAATCTTGACCGCGTTAGTCGGGGATTCTATATCGGACTGACAGAACGACTGACGAGTGCGCCCAATGGTGCGCACGGGCGACAGAACCCGCACTATTACACGGGCAGCACTATGCCTTTCAAGAGAATTGCAAGGGATATCAAGGCCATTCTCGATCGCGACCCGGCCGTCCGGTCGCGTATCGAGGTCGTGCTCTGTTATCCCGGCTTTCATGCCCTGATCATCCACCGGATGGCGAACTGGCTGTGGCGGCACAAGCTTTTCCTGGCGGGGCGGTTCATGTCCCATGTCGGACGGGTCCTCACCGGCATCGAGATTCATCCGGCCGCGACGGTCGGTGAAGGGGTGTTCATCGACCACGGCATGGGAGTCGTCATCGGCGAGACTTCCGTTATCGGAGACAACGTCACCATCTATCAGGGCGCGACCCTGGGCGGGACGACGTGGGAGCGCGGCAAGCGCCACCCGACCCTCCACAACGACGTGATCGTCGGGGCCGGCGCCAAGGTTCTGGGACCGATCACCATCGGCAGCGGGGCGCGGATCGGTTCGAATGCCGTGGTGGTCAAGGATGTGCGGGCCGGCGCGGCCGTCGTCGGCGTTCCGGCGAAGGAGATCGCCCGGCGCCGCGATGCCATCGATCCGCAGTTTATCGCCTACGGCACCTCGAACGACATTCCCGATCCCGTGGCGCGGGCCCTTGACGGATTGCTCGATCACGTGACCAACCTGTCGGCACGTGTCGAGGCGCTGGAGGAAGAGAAGTCGCGTCTTCAGGCGGCGCTGGACGACCGCAGCCGGATCTTCCGTGAGCGCGTCGCCGCGGAGGAAGAGGAATGAGCGGACGGACATTCGCATCGATGGTGCGGCCATGCGGCTGAGTACGAAGGGGCGGTACGCCGTCATGGCGATGGTCGATCTGGCTGCCAGCAGCGATGGTCAGCCGATCGCGCTGGCCGACATTGCCGACCGTCAGGAAATATCGCTGTCCTATCTCGAGCAGCTGTTCAGCAAGCTCCGGCGGAATGGGCTGGTGAAAAGCGTTCGCGGTCCGGGTGGCGGCTATCTGCTGTCGCGCACGGCGGCCCAGGTGCGGATTTCCGACATCATCGTCGCGGTCGACGAGCCGGTGCGGGCGACCCGCTGCGTGCCGGGCTCTTCCCGCGGATGCAAAAGCGATCTCGGCCGCTGTCTCACACACGATCTGTGGGAGGAACTCGGGCATCAGATTCATCTCTATCTGAGTTCCGTAACGCTCGAAGACGTGTGTTGCCGGCGTGTCCTCGGCACCAGCCGAATGTTCCAGGCGGAGGACATCGAACGGCATCGCGAGAAGCTCGCGCTCAGCGCCGAGTGACGCGCCGCCGGGCTGTCCCGGATCGGCAGGACGTGGACGTCTGATGGCCTATCTCGATTACAACGCGACGGCGCCGTTGCGCCCGGCTGTCATGGAAGCGATGACGGCCGTGCTCGGGGCGACCGGCAATGCATCGTCGGTCCATCGCAGCGGGCGCCGGGCACGCCGCGCGATCGAGGCGGCGCGGCGGCAGGTCGCAGCGCTGGTGCGTGCCGATCCCGAGCGGGTCGTCTTCACCAGCGGCGGGACGGAAGCGAACAATCTCGCTCTGTCGGCGCTTCCCGGGCGGGCGCTGGTGTCCGCCGTCGAGCACCCCTCGGTGCTGCGGGCGGCCGGCGACGGCGCGGCGATCCCGGTTGACGCGCATGGCGTGGTCGACCTTGAAGCGCTGGCACGCCTGCTCGCCGATGTCGATGGGCCGGTCGTGGTGTCGGTCATGGCGGCGAACAACGAGACGGGCGTCCTGCAGCCGATCGCCGAGGCCGCTCGCATCGCCCATGAGGCCGGTGCGTTCTTCCACTGCGATGCCGTTCAGGCGGCGGGTCGGATCGACCTCGACATCGACGGTCTTGGGGCCGATGCCATGACCCTGTCGGCCCACAAACTTGGTGGCCCGCAGGGCGTTGGCTGCCTGGTCTTCCGCGGCGACCGTATCCCGGCGCCGATGCTGAAGGGCGGCACGCAGGAAAAAGGGTGGCGCGCCGGCACCGAGAACCTGCCTGGAATCGTCGGTTTCGGGGTTGCCGCCGAGGAGGCCGTGGCCGATCTCGGACGCACGCCTGCGCTTGCGGCGATGCGCGACCGCCTGGAACGAGAGGCGCTCGCGGCCGTTCCGGGCGCCGCGGTGCTGGGCGCCGATGCGCCGCGCGTCGCGACCACAAGCTGCCTGGCGATGCCGGGCGTCGCCAGCGAAACCCAGGTGATCGCGCTCGATCTCGCCGGTGTGGAGGTCAGTGCCGGCGCCGCCTGTTCTTCCGGGAAAGTGCATCGGTCGCACGTCCTCGACGCAATGGGTGTCCCCGAGCCGATCGCGGAGTCAGCGATCCGGGTAAGCCTCGGCTGGGCGAGCGAAGCGGCGGACATCGACGCTTTCCTGGCGGCCTGGGCGGCGACCTATGCGCGCGCCGGCGGCGGAGCTAAGATGAACCGCGAGGAAGCGGCAACGGCATGACCATCGAATTTAGTGGACAGGCAGAGAACCGGCGTGGGGACATCGCGCCGCCGGTCTATCTCGACAACCAGTCGACCACACCCATGGACCCGCGGGTTCTGGACGCGATGATGCCGTTCTTCACCGAACGGTATGGCAATCCGGCCTCGTCGATCCACGCCTACGGCCGAGACGCGGGAGAGGCGGTCGACAACGCGCGCGCCCAGGTCGCCGATCTGATCGGCGCCGACCCGCGCGAGATCGTCTTCACTTCGGGCGCAACGGAGTCCAACAACCTCGCGATCGTCGGCGCGGCGCGGTTCACGCCGGCGCGTCGGAACCACATCGTCACCCTGGCGACCGAGCATAAATGCGTGCTGGAGAGCACGCGCTATCTGGAACGGGAAGGCTTCCCCGTCACCATCCTCCCGGTCCGCTCGGACGGTCTGGTCGATCTCGACGCCCTGGCGGAGGCGATCACCGACCGGACGCTCCTGGTCTCGGTCATGGCCGCGCATAACGAGATCGGCGTCCTGCAACCGCTGGCCGAGATCGGCACTCTGTGCCGCGAGCGCGGTGCCTATTTTCATGTCGATGCGGCGCAAGGGGCGGGCAAGATTCCGCTCGACGTCGACGCCATGAACGTCGACCTCATGAGCGTCTCGGGTCACAAGATGTACGGGCCCAAGGGCATCGGTGCGCTCTACGTGCGGCGTCGGCCGCGAGTGCGTCTCGCGCCGCTGGTCCATGGCGGCGGGCAGGAGCGGGGCATGCGCTCGGGCACGCTGGCGACGCCGCTGATTGTCGGCCTGGGTGCGGCTGCCGCCATCGCCGCGAACGAGATGACGGAAGAGTCGGAACGCCTGGGCCGCCTCCGCGACCGGCTGCTCGACGGATTGAACCGGCGGATCGACGGGCTAGTGCTCGCGGGTGCTCGCGAGCCGCGGTTGGCCGGCAACCTGAACCTGCTCTTTCCCGACGTCGAAGCCGACGCCTTGCTCACGGCCCTGTCCGACGTGGCTGCGTCGACCGGCTCCGCCTGCTCCACCGCGGCGATCGAGCCGTCCTACGTGATCCGTGCGCTGGGTTTCGACGAAGCGGCAGCCCGCAGGGCCGTTCGCTTCGCGGTCGGGCGGTTCACGACGGAGGCGGAAATCGATCGCGCCATCGCGGCGATCGCCGATACCGTGCTTCGCCTGCAAGCGGGAAGCGTCGAAGACGCGGATCAGAGGGCCGGGTCTTCCACCGCCGCTTGATCGCGAACGGTGAATAGCGATATGGCAGGTTTGCGACGGGGCGTCCGGTTGGGCGCCCTTCCCATGATCGAGTATCGGAGACATTCGGAACAATGCCGAAGATGACCTTCGTGAACCCGGACGGCAGCCGCGTCGAGGTGGATGCGCCGGTCGGCTTGTCGGTTCTCGAAATCGCCCACCGCAACGGTATCGACATCGAGGGGGCGTGCGAGGGCTCTCTGGCCTGCTCCACCTGTCACGTGATCGTCGCGCCGGAATTTTTCGACAAGCTGGACGAGCCGAGCGAGGACGAGGAGGACATGCTCGACCTTGCCTTCGGCCTTTCCCACACGTCGCGGCTCGGCTGCCAGATCATCATCACCGAGGAGCTCGACGGGCTGGTCGTGCAGCTTCCGGTGGCGACCCGCAACGTCATGCTGGGTTGAGCCGGGGCGATATGATCGAAGCCCTGCGAACCCCCGACGAACGGTTCGAGAACCTCCACGGATACGCCTTCCAGCCGCATTACCTCGACTCTTTGCCGGGGTATGAGGGCCTCCGCCTCCATTATCTCGACGAGGGGCCGGTGGATGCCGAGAAGGTCTTCCTCTGCCTGCACGGCAATCCGACCTGGAGCTATCTCTGGCGGCGGATGATCCCGATCATCACGGCCGCGGGGCACCGGGTCGTCGCGCCCGATTTATTCGGCTATGGACGATCGGACAAGCCTGTCGATCCGGAAGTCCACAGCTTCGATTTCCATCGCGGCACGGTGACGGCTCTGATCGAGGCGCTCGATCTCGACCGCATCACCCTCACCGTCCACGAATGGGGCGGGACGGTGGGGCTCACGGTTCCGCCGGCGATGCCGGAGCGGTTCTCTGGCCTGTTCGTGATGTCGACCCTGCTCGCCACCGGGCGGCCATTGCCGGAGGGTTATCGGGATTGGAAGCGTATTTCCGCCGAAGATGAAGACCTCAACGTGCGGGCGGTGATGGCGCGGACCAACCGCATCCTCAATTTCGGCGAATGCAATGCCTATGGGGCGCCCTTCCCGGACGCCCGCTACAAGACCGCGCTGCGGGTCGTTCCATCGCTGATTCCGGCGGCGGACGACGCGCCGGGTGCCGCCCTGTCGCGCGAGGCCTTGGCGTGGCTCGGCGAGGCGTGGCGGGGCAGTGGCGTGATGATGTTCGGTGCCCGCGATCCCCTCATCGGCCAGCGGCGGATGATGGAGCTGGTGAACGCCATCCCCAGCATGGCCGATCCCTTCGTCTTCGAGCATGTCGGCCATTTCACCCCGGAATGGGGCGACGAGTTCACCGTCCGTGCGCTGCAGGTCCTTGCCGAGCAGGATGCCATCCGCGCCGCCGCCGAGGATCAAGACGACGCCGACGGTGACGGGGATGGAGGGGATGCTCCCGACGGGCCCGGCGGCGATGGCTGAGACGCGTGCCTGCGGCCTGTTCGGACGGCTGAAGACCGCGGCGGGCCCGGTATGGACCGACTATGTCGATCATCCGTTCGTGCGGGGGCTCGGTGACGGTTCGCTGCCAGCGGCCGCGTTTCGGCACTATCTGATTCAGGACTATCTGTTCCTGATCCAGTTCGCCCGCGCCTACGCGCTCGCCGCCTACAAGGCCGAAACGCTTTCGGAGATGCGGGAGGCGGCGGCGATGGTGAGCGCGCTGATCGACACCGAGATGGCGCTGCACCTGGAATACTGCGCCGATTGGGGCTTGTCGGAAGCGGACGTCACCGCCACCGAAGAGGATCTCGCGACCACCGCCTATACCCGGTTCGTGCTGGAGCGGGGTATGGCTGGCGATGCCCTCGACCTTCACGTCGCCCTGGCGCCCTGCGTGGTCGGCTATGCCGAGATCGGCCGGGCGCTGAGCGGCGCCGCCCGTGCCGGCACCCCTTATGCGCGCTGGATCGACATGTATGCGGGGGACGAATATCAGGAGATCGCTGCCGGCGCCGCCCGTCAGCTCGACGTCCTGGCTGCCGGCCGAGGCGGTGCCGGGCGGGAAGCGTCGCTTGCACGGGTGTTCACCCAGGCCACACGTCTCGAAGTGGCGTTCTGGGGCATGGGCCTGGCAGTTGCGGAAGGGGAAGGGAGGAAGCCGTGACGAACCGGATCGTCCTCGCCATCGCCCTGATCGTCGCGTGGTGCGGCGGGGCGATCGCAGCCGAAGTCGACGACGCCAAGGCCGCGGCGGCGGCTGCCGGCTGCGGAAGCCCGCAATATACCGGTGAAGGTCAATCGTCGGGCGGCGGGCATTACTACACCTTTGCCTGTTCCGACGGCGCGGTCGCCTGGGTCGACTGCGTCGGTGGCCGCTGCACCGTCAAGCTGCTCTGACAGGCCGGTACGCCGCTGGTTTGCCGGAGGCCGGCGGCTGACTATATTCGCGCCATGAACGCACTTGGCATCGACAAGGCCCCGGCCGACACCCGCGTCGTCGTGGCGATGTCGGGCGGGGTCGACAGCTCCGTCACCGCGGCCCTGCTGGTCGAGCAGGGTTTCGAGGTGATCGGCGTCACTATGCAGCTCTACGATAACGGTGAGGCGACGGCCAAGCCTGGCGCGTGCTGCGCCGGCCGCGACGTCCGCGATGCCCGCCGTGTCGCCGAGACGCTGGGCATCCCCCACTACGTCCTCGATTATGAGGATCGTTTTCGCGAGTCGGTGATCGACGACTTCGTCGAGGGGTATCTCGCCGGCACGACCCCGATTCCCTGCGTGCGCTGCAACCAGACGGTCAAGTTCCGCGACATGCTGGGGCTCGCCCGTGATCTCGGTGCCGATGCGCTGGCGACCGGCCACTATGTCCGCCGCGAGGCCGGGGCGGCGGGGCCGGAGCTCCATCGCGGTGCCGATCCGGCGCGGGACCAGAGCTATTTCCTGTTCGCGACCACCCGCGAGCAACTCGCTCTCCTGCGCTTTCCCCTGGGCGGATTGGCCAAGGACGAGACCCGTGCCCAGGCCGGCCGCTTCGGCCTGCTGGTCGCCGACAAGCCGGACAGCCAGGACATCTGCTTCGTTCCCGGCGGAGACTACGCGGCGACCGTCGCCCGGATGCGTCCCGATGCCGTCCGGCCGGGAGAGATCGTCGATCGGGAAGGGCACGTACTCGGCCGCCATGACGGCATCGTCAATTTCACGGTCGGTCAGCGGAAGGGCATCGGCATCGCCGGACCGGAGCCGCTTTACGTCGTCCGCATCGAGCCCGAGTCCAACCGTGTCGTCGTCGGTCCCGCGAGCGCGCTGGGGAGCGATCGTCTTACCGTCTCCGAGGTGAACTGGCTCGGCGAGCGTCCGTTGGGCGAGGCAGAGGTCGCTGTGACGGTGAAGCTCCGGTCCATGCATGGCGGCGCGCCGGCGCGAGTGACGGGCCTTGCCGATGGACGGGCGGAGGTCAGGCTGGAAATGCCGCAGCGGGCGGTGGCGCCGGGGCAGGCCTGCGTATTCTACGACGGATCGCGGGTCCTGGGTGGCGGCTGGATCGAGCGCGAAGCCGCCTGATCGTCTTTCTGGGGGAGCACAAAAAAGAAGGCCCGCCGAAGCGGGCCTTCCCTTGAACGCTAGGCGCGCGGTCTCAAACGAGCTTGAGATTCTCCGCGGCGCTCTTGCCGTTCTTGCCGCGCTGCAGCTCGAACTCAACCTGCTGCCCCTCGTTCAGCGTCGAAAGGCCGGCACGCTCGACGGCCGAGATGTGGACGAAGGCGTCCTTCGAGCCATCCTCGGGCGTGATAAAGCCGTAGCCCTTGACGGAGTCGAACCACTTCACGGTTCCTTTGGTCATGTATCGTTCCTACTCACAAAGTGTTAGCGCCACGGACACCGCTTGTGGCCGTGGTATTCAGCAACCGAGATCCGCGAAGTATGGCAGCTAGGTCGGCGTGACGAAGCGGAATACGCCGGGTCTTGCGTGTACTGACGAAAGACAGATAGGCCGAGGCCAATCCGATTACAACCGAATTATTTTTAGAATTTGAACGAGTGTTGCGAATGACGTCGTTCTATCAAGAATCATAGGTGTTGTCGTGGCCTCTGCGGGCGCTGTAAAAGACCAGCGCCATCAACCCGACGCCCAGCAGCGTCGTGATCAGCACCCCGAGCCCGAGCGCGATATAGCCGTGGACGCTGATGGACACATCGCCCATCGTCGTCCAGACATGAAGGCCGAACCACGACGCGCCGGCCAACGCCGCCACGAACCCCAACACGATGAGGATGGATTTGGCGCGCGGGCTCATGCTGTCCTCTCGATTGACGATCCGTTAGGGGAGCTAAGTCTGATGTATGATTCTTCCGCCGGATTGACACCCGCGGCGATGGCGGGGCGGGAATGACCGCGACGCCGCGCGTCCTCGCGTTCGCCGGCAGCCTGCGGGCTGGTTCGTTCAACAAGAAGCTGGTGAAGGTCGCGGCGGACGCCGCAAGACAGGTGGGCGCCGAGGTTACCCTGATCGACCTCCGCGACTTTCCGATGCCGCTTTATGACGGCGACATCGAATCCTCGTCCGGCCTGCCGGCGGAGGCGCAGCGACTGAAGGCGCTGTTCCTGGAGAACGACGCGCTGCTGATCGCGTCGCCCGAATACAACGGCTCGATGACGGCGCCGCTCAAGAACGCGCTCGACTGGGTCTCGCGGCGTGAGGGCGACGAACCGCCGCTCGCCGCCTATCGGGGCAAGACCGCGGCGCTGGTCTCGGCGTCTCCCGGTGCGCTCGGCGGCATCCGCTCGCTGGGCCATGTCCGCGAGGTACTGCTCAACATGGGGGTTTTCGTCGTCCCGCAGCGACACGCGCTCAGCCGCGCCAACACCGTCTTCGACGACTCGGGGGCGATGACCGACGCTCAGCAGGAAGCGGCGGTGATGGCTGTGGCCGCGACGCTCGTAGAGACGACGCGGAAACTCCTGACTTGAGCCCGTCGCTGCTGCGCCGGCCATGCTTGACAGGGTCACCGCCCGCCCGTAAATCAGGCGTTCCTGAGGCGGAGTAGCTCAGTTGGTTAGAGCAGCGGAATCATAATCCGCGTGTCGGGGGTTCAAGTCCCTCCTCCGCTACCAAGTGAAAAGGCCCGACACCACAACTGGTTGTCGGGCCTTTTGCGTGTTGGGCCGGGCCGGCGAAACAGGGCCGCCCCGCGCGTCAAGTTCACCCTCGGCACCCGCGATACGGAAAAGAAGTCGGACGGAAAGAGCGGCGGACCGGGCGATGTCGGCTGGCTGGTCCGCCCAGTGACGTGTGCTGCGGGTGAAGCACGGCCTCGACCGGTTGTGTCGGTCTGATTTCTTGCCGCGTCTTGATCGATATTAGTCTCTCCGCCATATCCACTGCGGTATAGAAAAAGACAATTCGAATCGGGCCCGTGCCTCTCGATCGGCACGGGCGAGGAGGAGCAGGCGCGATGTCGATCACTTATGGAGGGCGTGTGGTCCTGGTCGCGGTGCTGCTTGCGCTCGCACCGGGGATCGTTTCGTTCGGGTCGGCGCGGGCGGCCGAGGATGAAGGCGTCACGAAGGCGCTCGGAGGCCTTCTCGACAAGCTGGGCGTTTCTGGCGGCGGGATGAAAAATCTGCCGATCCCGGGCGTGACGGGCGGCTCCGATCTCGGTCTCGGCGAAATTGCCTCCGGCCTGCGCGAGGCGCTCAAGGTCGGCACGGTTCGCGTGGTCGATCTCGTCGGGCAGGTCGATGGCTTCAACGCCGATCCCGACATTCATATCCCGCTGCCCGGTTACCTGCGTGATGTGCAGTCCGCGTTGACGCTGATCGGCATGGGGGGGCTGGGCCAGGATCTCGAGCTCAAGCTGAACCGGGCCGCCGAGACCGCGGCTCCGGTGGCCGAGGAGGTGTTCCTCGATGCCATCTCGCGGATGACGCTGGATGACGTGACGGCGATCTATGAAGGACCGCAGGACGCGGCCACCCGCTATTTCGAGCGGACCATGACGCCGGATCTCGTCCAGCGGATGCGGCCGATCATCGACGACGCCATGGCCGAGACCGGCGTGATGCGCACCTATGACGACCTGATGGGATCGTATCAGACCATTCCGCTGATGCCGGACGTCAAGGGTGACCTCACCGACTACGCGGTGACCAAGACGCTCGAAGGACTGTTCGAGAAGGTCGCGGAGGAAGAGGCGCGGATTCGCACCGACCCGGCCGCCCGTACGACGGAGCTTCTCAAGCGTGTCTTCGGCTGACCCTACCGACATGGCTGGAAACCGGAAAAGGGCGACGATGCGCTTCCTCGGACCTTCCGGCCGCTGGATCTATCTCCGGCGCGGTCTCATGGGCCTGCTTGTCGGCTTGCTCGGCATCGGCATCTATCTCGGCTATCTGCAGCTTTCGGGGAACTTCCACACCGTCGTTCCCGGCGAGCTCTACCGTTCGGCGCAGCCCTCCGAGGCGCTGCTCGACTTCTACGCGAAGAAGTACGGCATCCGGACCGTCGTCAACCTGCGCGGAGAGAACCCGGACTCTCCCTGGTACCGGGAGGAGGTCGCGGCGACGCGGCGCCTCGGGCTCGATCACGTCGATTTCCGCATGTCGGCCGCGCAAGGAATGTCGCAGGCGGAAGCGAAACAGCTTCTCACCCTGCTCGACTCGGCTCGGAAGCCGATTCTGATTCACTGCATGAGCGGTGCCGACCGTAGCGGCCTCGCCGCGGCCCTCTACGTGGCGGCGATCGCCAAGGCCGGAGAACGGTCGGCCGAGAGCCAGCTTTCGCTGTGGTTCGGTCATCTCGCCATCCCGGTGCTCTCGGCCGCATGGCCCATGGACGAGGCCTGGGAAGCACTGGAGCCTTGGCTGGGCTTCGAGGACTCCTAACACGGCCTTCCTCTTCGCGGTCGGTGCGGGTCCTCAGGTTGCGGCTCTGCCCGACGGCGGCATGAACTATTTGCGACGCCCCGGTTAGACGGGCCGCAGATTAATCTGCGTTATGACGAAAAGCCGGCCGTCGTCTCCAGAATGGGAACATCTTGGAGACGGGCATCCCGCCCGTCCAAACGGCGGCATAGCCGTACAGGCTGTCGGGTCGACGCAGACCCGACGACGCAGCGGCGATATGCCGGCGGGTATAGCGGATCCCTGCCCTGCATGACCCCGGTCGCGGGCATGCAGATGGCGGGATTACGGAGGCAGGATATGGGTGCATCGTTGTTTTCGACGCGGTGTCGCAACGCCGTTCTTGGAGCCGCCTTCGGCCTCATGTCGGCGGCGGGTGTGACCGGCGCGGCTCAGGCCGGGGTCATCGTCACGCTGGGTGAGCAGGACTTCGAGGACGGAGAGCTCGTCGTCGGCTCGGCGACTTACAACATTCGCCAGATCGGCGAGCCGGCGCCGTTCGACATTCACCGGGGCAATGACGGCGCGCCCGGCAATGTCGGCCAGGATTTCAGCGAGTCTTTCACCTTCAACTTCATCGCGCCTTCGAACGGCATTAAGTCGGCGCGGCTCACCCTCGGGATGTACGACCACGACTCGGCGGCGCCGGGCAATCAGGTCGACTCCTTCTCGCTCGACGGGCTCGACATCACGTCGGTGCTGTCGAGTGAGGTCGAAAGCCGGGGCGGTACGCAGAACGAGTACAACATCTACGAGATCCTTCTGCCTTCGAGCACGCTTTCGGCACTGCTCGACGGGGTGGCGACCTTCGCGTTGACCATGCAGGGGCCGGGCCTGTTCGGTTTGGCGGGAACGACCGCCGACACCACCGCTTTCGACAGCCTGGGGCTGGACTTCGCCACTTTGTCCATCACCGATGCGCCCGAGCCGGGAACAACGGCCCTGATGGCGAGCGCGCTGCTGGGGCTGCTCGGCTTTCGGGGACGGCGGCGTAAAGGCCGGACCGCGGCCTGACGCCTCGGGGCCCGCGGAAGCTCGGCCGTCTTCCGCGGGCCACGTCCTGACGACCGTCGTCTTTCCGGCTATAAGGACGGAAACGAAAGACGTGCGGGAGGACAGGATGGGCCGGCGGATTCTGAGCGACGACGAGGTCGAGCGTTACCATCGCGACGGGTGGGTGACGCCCGACTATCGGCTGCCCGATGAACTGTATACGGAATTCAAAACCGTCATCGAGGACCTGATCGCCTCCAATCCCGGCATCCGGCCGGAACAGCTCGTCGGTGCGCACGTCGCCGGCGACCGGTCGTCCGGGATCAAGGGCAAGCCGCGGTTGCTGGAGCTCGCCCAGTCGCCCGACCTCCTCGACATGGTCGAACAGCTCATCGGCCCCGACGTCATCATGTGGGGCAGTCAGGTCTTCTCGAAGAAGTCCGGCGACGGCCTCGCCATTCCGTGGCACCAGGACGGGCAGTACTGGCCGATCCGTCCGCTGGCGTCGGTCACCGTGTGGATCGCCATCGACGCCTCGACGGTCGAGAACGGCTGCCTCCGCGTCGTGCCGGGCTCACACCGGAACGGTCTCTTGAAGCACGAGGTCTCGGGCGCCGCCGATGTCGCACTCGACCAGGGGCTGGCGGCGGGCACCTTCGACGAGACAACCGCCGCCGACGTCGAGCTTCAGCCCGGCCAGGTCTCGCTCCACCACGTCAACGTGGTTCACGGCTCCAACCCCAACCATTCGACCAAACGCCGCTGCGCCTACGCGATCCGCTACATGCCGGCGACGTCGCTGTTCGACCGTGCGATCCCGCCGGTGCGCCTCGCCGGCAACCAGACCATCGATTATTCGGAGCGGCCGATCTGGCTGGTCCGCGGCAGGGACCAGGCCGGCAACGATTTCGTCCGCGGCCACTGAGAGGCGGGCCGCCCCGCCCTTCTCCGCCGTCATCGCGAGGAGCGAAGCGACGCGGCGATCCAAGCCGGCGACGTGCGCGGTGCTGGATTGCTTCGCCTTCGGCTCGCAATGACGGGAATGGACCGGGCCCTCAATCCACTTCGACGATCGCCTCGATCTCGACGGTGATGCCGAAGGGTAGGCTGCCGACGCCGATCGCCGAGCGGGCGTGCTTCTCGCCGAAGACCGCGGCGAACAGGTTCGAGCAGCCGTTGATGACCTTCGAATGCTCGACGAACTCGGGCACCGCGTTGACCATGCCGAGCAGCTTGACGATCCGCTTGGCGCGGTCGAGGTCGCCGAGGTGCTCCTGGATCACCGCCAGGAGGTGCAGGCCGACGAGACGCGCATGCTCGGTCGCTTCCTCCGTCGAGATGTCGGCGCCGACCTTGCCCTTGGGTATCTCGCCTTCGGGCGTCACCGGCACGTTGCCCGACAGGAACAGCAGGTTGCCGGTACGGACGGCGGTCACGTAGTTGGCGGCGGGCGGCGCTACCGGCGGCAAGGTGAGACCGAGGTCCTCGATGCGCTGCTTGATCGACATGGTTTCGCCTCCGGGGATTGAGCGCGCGCAGAATCGCGCTTGCCTCCAGACCGTAGGCAGCTAAGCTCCATCAGTCCAATCGATGAAGAACATCTTTCATATCGATCATGTCAATCTTGGCCGCCTTGATCTCAACCTGCTGATCGCATTCGACGCGCTGATAACCGAAGGCAGCGTCACCCGCGCAGCGGAGCGGGTCGGCGTCGGGCAACCGGCGATGAGCCATGCGCTCGGCCGCCTGCGGCGTCTGTTCGCGGACGACCTGTTCGTCCGCGCCGCCGACGGGATCAGGCCGACCCCGCGCGCTCTGGCGCTCGCCCCGCCGATCCGGGAGGCGCTGAGCGTCATCCAGGGAACCCTGCTCGAGGACCGGGCGTTCGACCCGGCGGCGGAGCGGACCTTCCTGCTCGGCATGCCGGACAGCATCGAGGTCTTCCTGCTGCCGCGTCTCGTCGCGCATCTCGAGGCCGACGCGCCGAAGGTCCGCCTTCGCGTCCGCTCGATCGACCGCTTCGAAGTCCTCGATCAGCTCGACCGCGACCGGCTGCATCTCGGGGTCGCCGGGCTGCTGACCGAGGGCGGCATCCAACACAAGCGGCGCCGGCTCTACGTCACCAACTATCTCTGCCTCTATGATCCGGCACGGCTGACGTTCGACGGACCCGTCACGCTGGACGACTACCTCGCCGTCCCGCACGTGCTGGGCTCGCCGCGAGGCGATGCCCGCGGCGTGGTCGACGACGCCCTGGCCGCGCAGGGGCTCAAGCGGACGATCGCGGTGACCACCCCCCATTTTGCGGCAGTGCCGTTCGCATTGAAGAGCGCGCGGCTGATGGCGACGGTGCCCGAGCGGCCGGCGCGCATCTTCGCGGAACGATTCGGGCTCGCGACCTGCCCGGTGCCGGTCGCCCTACCCGATGCCGACGTCTCCATGATCTGGCACGCCTCCTACGACTGGGACCCCGCGCACCGATGGCTGCGCGAGACCGTCGCCCGGCTGGCGGTGCCCCTTTGACCGGCTGCGGCGGCGCTCAGCCTTCCTCGCGGCGGTCGCCGAAGCGGGTGCGGAACCAGTCGGTCAGCATCGCCTTCTCGTAGCGCAATGGATCGCGCGACAGGCCCGTCGGCGTGGTCTCAAGATAGGTCAGGTCGGAGACCGTCTCCTCGCCCTCGGCGACGACCCGGTCCCCTTCCTTCAGCACATAGCGCAGGCTGATGCTGGGCCAGGTGATGTCGCGGAGGATGCGGATGTCGTAGCCATAGCCGTGCCACCACTCGAAGCGGCCGGCCAGGTCGACGTCGACGACGGTGACGGAAAGGTCTGCGCCTTCGGGCAGCATCGTCTCGCCGAGGTCTTCCAGGTGTTCGCGAAGATAGCGGAGCGCCGGGTCACCGGCATCGACGCCATAGTCGCGATAGAGCCCGGCGTCACGGTAGTGCTCGGGCGCTTCGAAGGTGACGTCGACCGCGGCATCGGCACCAAGGGGCGTCATGACGACGGCTGCAGCGAACAGGCAGCTGGTGAGGGAGAGGGGGCGATTGCTCTGCATCCTGGCCTCGCTTTCTCGGATCAGGAACGCCCCGGACCGTGCCGACCCGCGGCGATCACGCTCAACTCCAAGCGGTGGGATCGGCGGCGGCTACCCATCAATCTCAGACCATCTCACCCTACAGCAGTCTGCCACGGCCGTAGTGTGACGAGAGTCACACGAGGTTGCGTGCGACCCTGGAATTTCTCGTAGGTTATTTCGCCGGATCGCGCGCGACGGCGCCGGCATCGGGTGTTTCCCCCCGGCGACGGGGCATGCCCCGGTAGTCGTGGGCGATCTCGGGCGACAGCCACACCGTGTCTTCGGAAAGCGGCGGGACTCCGGGGCGAATACGGAAATCGCCGTCCTGCCAAGCCTTGAACAGGGCGTCGGCGCTCAGCCCCAGTATCACGATGTTGCCGCGCCACGCGATGTCGGCCGGGACGTCCTTCACCGCCGCGGCGAACAGGTTGTTGGCGGCTTCGCCCGTGTTGGCGCTGTCGGCGAAACGGCCGTCCTCGGCGAAAACGATGCCGCGGGCGGGGCCGCGGACGGGGTTGTAGGCGATCCGGGCGTCGCGCGCGTTCACCACGGCGATGCCGATCTCTTCCGAATCAAGGACGATGTTGTTGGTGACCGTCCCGCCCAGGTTTTCGGGGCTCTCCAGCCCTTCGCCGCCGAGGACGATGCCGATATGGCATTGGCGGATCAGGTTGCCGTCGATGACCGTGCCCCGCGAAAGGCTCTTCATCTGGATGCAGCTTCCGCGATCGAAATAGGAATGGGGCTGGCTCGTCGGGCGGCCGATGTCGTGGATGTAGTTGCCTTCGACGCGCCAGTCGTCGCAGCCGTTGCAGTCGATGCCCTGGAAGTTGCCGCCGTCCGGGTGGGCCGAATGGTATATCTCGTTGCCGCGCAGGGTGATCCGGGCGACGCGGGGGCCGGCGTTCGAGCCCTTGATCTCGGCGTGGCTGTCGAGCGGCGGCTTACCGGTGTTGTCGTGGATGCGGTTGCCGGTGACGGTGATGTCCCGCGCGCCGTGATCGAAGAAGACGCCGTGATAGCCGCCGCCGGTGATCTCCAGCCCGCGCAGGACGACGTTGGCGGCGCCGTCGAACTTCCAGGTCACGGCGGCGCCGTCGCCGTCGATGACGACGCTGCCCAGGCCCTCCTCGGCGGCTACCACGATCGGCCGCTCGGACGTGCCGGCGGCCGCTTCGGTCATGCGGAACTTGCCGCGATAATGCCCCGGCGCGATCAGGATCTCCGTGCCGGGGCAGGGCGCGGTGAGGGCTTCCCCGAGCGCCTCCGCCGTCGCGACGTGAACGGGCGGAGGCGGTTCGGTTCCGCATTCGGACGCCTGCAGGGTGAACGGCCACAGACACAGGGCGGCCAGACAGGCGGTAAGCGGTTTAAGCGACATGGCTCCTCCTCCGCCCCTCCCAACATCGGAGGGGCGGTCGTGGATGCCCGGTCGAGCGATCGCCGCCGCTGGCGGCGTCAGCCGCGGACCTTGGCCCCCGCCCAGTCCTCGACGACCTTGCACATCGAGGTGAAGTCCGAATCCGGGCCTTCCTTGGCGTTGGTGACGGCGAGGAACTGCCGGACGGCGCTCCCCACCACCATCGGCACGCCCAGCGCCTCCGCCTCATCGATGCAGAGCCGCACGTCCTTATAGGAGAGCGCGGTGGTGAAGCCGAAATCGAACGTCCCCGGCAGCACCGAGCGCGGGAACTTGTCCTGGGTGGCGCTGTTGCGGCCGCTGCCGGCGTTGATGACGTCGATCATGATCTTGGGGTCGAGACCGGCCTTCACCCCCATCACCATCGCCTCCGAGGTGACGGCGAGCGCCGCCGCCGCCAGCAGGTTGTTGGCGAGCTTCAGCGTCTGCGCCTGGCCGGCGCCCTCGCCGACCACGAAGGGCTTGCCGAAGGTCTTCAGCACCTCCATCAGCTCGTCGATCGCGGCCCGCGGTCCCGACAGCATCACTGCCAGCGTGCCGTTCTGGGCGCCGGCGACGCCGCCGCTCACCGGGGCGTCGATCGAGGCGATGTTGCGCTCGGCCAAGGCCGCCGCGACCTGGGTGGCGACGCGCGGGCCGGTGGTCGAGAAGTCGACGACGGTGCGAACCCGGTCGCCATGCATGATCCCGTCCGGGCCGGTCGCCACTGCCTTGACGATGTCCGGGGTGGGCAGGCTCATGAATACCGCCTCGGCCTTGGAGGCGACGTCGGCGGCGGAGGTGCAGCGCCCGGCACCCTTCGCCACCGCCTGATCGACCGCCGCCGGATTGGCGTCGAAGACATGCACCTTGTAGCCGCGGTCGAGCATGCGGCCGACCATCGGGCCGCCCATGCGGCCCAGCCCTACGAACCCGAATTCAAGATCGGCCACGTCGTTCCTCCCGTTTCTTGTTCCTATGCCGGCCGGCGTTCATTTTTTGGGGTCGGCGTCGAGGCGAAGGATCCAGTCCTCCATTCCGCTCGACGCCGTCGGATACTCCTGGAAGATGCGGGGGTCGTGCCCCGGAATGATGTGCGAGGGCGAATCGGCCAGCCGCCGCACCGTCTCGAAGCCCTCCAGCATGTCGCCGATGTTGTAGACGATCGGGTAAGGCCGTTCCTGCTCGATATTGCCGTAGAAGTGGGTGGCGTCGGAGGCGAGCACGACCCAGCCGCGGCGGGTGCGGACCCGCACCACCTGCAGCCCGTCGGTGTGGCCACCGACCCGATGGACGGTGATGCCGGGCGCGACCTCGGAATCGCCGTCATGGAACTGCACCCGGCCCTCGTAAACCCGGCGCACCATCGCCGTGACGTCGTCGGCGTCGAAGGGGTGGCAGAGCGTCTTGTGGCACATCGACCGGCCGGTGCAGTACTGCATCTCGCGGTCCTGCAAATGGTACGTCGCGCGCGGGAACATGTTCTCGTTGCCGGCGTGGTCGTAGTGCATGTGAGTGATGATGACGTTCTCGACCGCGTCGGGCTCGATCCCCAGCGCCTTCAGCCCCTCGGCCGGTGAGCGCAGCAGGGTGCGGTCCCGCTTCTTGCCCATGGCGGCGTCGAAGCCGGTGTCGACGACGTAGCTCTTCTCGCGGCCGACGATCGCCCAGACGAAATAGTCGAGCGGCATCGGCACGTCGTGCGGATCGCCGCCGATGAAGTTCTCGCTGCTGCGGCGGTCGTGATGCCCGTATTTGATGGCGTAGATCTGATAGCTGTCGTCCACGGCCGTTTCCTCCCGGTTCAGGATTCTGTTCTTAGCGCTTCATGCCCGATGGGCCCTCTTTCATCCGTCATCGCATGGCTTGACCATGCGATCCACGACTTGTTGACTCCGCTTGTTGCAGAGCCGGAACCGCCGGAAAGTCGTGGATGGCACGATCAAGTCGTGCCATGACGCCGGAGCGAAAGGGCGGCCCAAGAAACCACGACACATCCACTCAAGCCTCCGCCACCGCCGCGGTTTCGTCGGCGCGCAGCAGCGCGATGGCGGCGGCGGCGGCGTTACGGACATGGCGGGTTCCCATCTCCCAGGCGGCCTGACCGTCGCCGGTCATCAGCGTGTCGACCAGCTCGTGCAGCTCGGCGAGGCTCGCGGCCGCCCGGCCCCGCGCCTTCATCGAGGTCGCGCGCAACAGCATCACCCGCGAGTTCAGCATCCGCAGCGTGAAGCCCAGCGCCTCGTTGCCCGAGCCGTCGATCAGGCATTCGTAGAAGCGGTTCTTGGCGTTGAGCCAGGCGAGCGGGTCTGAGAGGGTGTGCGCCCGTTCGAGATCGGCGAGCGCCGCCCTCAGCGCCGCCCGCTGGTCGTCGTCGGCCTTCTCGGCGAACAGACGGCAGGCGAGGCCCTCGAGCTCCATCCGCACCTGATAGATGCCCTCGGCCTGGGCCGGCGTCACCCGGGCGACGATCGGCCCGCGATGGGGGACGACTTCGATCAGCCCTTCCGATTCGAGCTGGCGCAAGGCCTCGCGCACCAGCGTCCGGCTGACCCCCGTCATCTCGCAGAGGTCGCGTTCCGGCAGGCGCTGGCCGGCCTTGAAGCGGCCCAGCGCCACGGCGTTGCGGATGCTCTCCGTCACGCCGTGACGAAGTGGCGCCGGGTCACGCTTGACGCGGAAATCGTGCTCGGTTGCTGCGCTCGTGCCGGACATCGCTGGCGCGGGACTTCCCTTACTGTTCCAGGTCCTTGCCGAGCACGGCGCGTGCCCGGGCGACATAGGCCCGACCGTCGAAGCCGACGCTCTCGGCCCGGTCATACCATGAGTCGAAGACCTGCTGGGTGTATTCGGGCGCGAAGATGCGGGCCTTCTCGGAGTCCGGCGCGGCCCAGACCTCGACCCCCTCGGCCTTCATGTTCGCCATCGCCTCGCCGACGAACTCGTAATAGCCGTAGAGCGCGTCGTGCTGGAGCCCCTGCATCGCCATGCGGATCGCCGCCTGGAGGTCTTCCGGGATCTCCGCCCAGCTGTCGGCGTTGACGATCACCGCCCAGCCGGTCACCGGGCCGATCCCCCAGTCCTGCACGTTCTTCGCCAGCCGCCAGTATTCCTGGCCGTTGCCGTAGCAGGCGGAGGTGAACAGCCCGTCGATCACCCCGCGCTCCAGCGCCGGCATGACCTCGGACAGCGGCAGCGGCGTCGGCTTGGCACCCAGCGCGTCCATCAGCGTCGCCGTCTGCGGGTTGTGCACGCGGAGGCGCTTGTTCTTGAAGTCTTCGAGGGTGTGGATCGGCTCTTTCGAAAAGAGCTGTGTCGTGCACCACGCGCCCTCGGCGAGCACCACGGCGTTCCAGCGCTCCAGCCAGAGCTTCTCCAGGTCGCCGCACCAGAACGCCTCGCAGATGAAGGCGTAGTCGGCCATGTCGTCGATCAGGCCCGGCAGGTTGAACAGGCCCATCCGGGGGTCCTCGGCGGCGAGGTAGGTGTGGACCGCCGCCGACATCGGCACCCGCCCGTCACGGACCGCGGCGGCGATCTGCGGGCCGCCGACAAGCGAATCGTTCAGCACCACCTTGACCCGGCCGCCGGTCGCCTCGGCGATGCGGTCGGGGACGGTCGCGGTGAGGCCTAGATAGGCGGTGTTGGGTGCCGGCAGGACCGCCATGGTCAGGTCGAAATCCTGCGCCGCGGCGGGCGTCGCCAGCGCGGCCAGCAGCATGAGTCCCGCTCCTCGGACAGCCGCCTTCAACCCTGTCATCGTCACCTCCCTCGGTTTTTCCATCGGCGTCCTGCCGTGGCAGGCGCGTTGATTTATGACGATCATACAATATGATCCGGCCAGCGTAAGGGCCGCATCACCGCTGTGTGTGCAAGGCTGCCGGCCGAAATCCGCGAGCCGGCGGACGACCGGGACGGATGAGCAGGGAGGAGACCGGGACGGATCGATGAGTGCCGAGGAAGCGATTCCCGTCCCGCGGCAGGTCGTGCCGGACCGTCCGTTCGCCGCCCTTCGCGTGGCGGACGGCCTGACCGGGCTGTCCGGCATCCTCGCGGCGCTGGCACTGCTGGCGATGACCGCGATCGTCTGCTGGGAGGTGTTCTCGCGCACCGTCCTCAACGCGCCGACGAGCTGGGTCACCGAGATCGCGACCTACATCCTGGTCGGCATGACCTTCGTCGCGCTGGCCCCGGCCCAGCGCGCCGGAAGCCACATCCAGGTGGAGCTGATCCTGGGGTTCCTGAAGGCTGAGCGGCGCGCCGCCGTCGAGCGGGTGGCGACCTGGATCGGCCTGTTCTTCGTCGCCTTCGCGACTTGGCAGATGATCGCCTTCAACATCCAGGAGTACGTGAACGGCACCCGCGACTGGGGGCTCCTGTCGACACCGCAATGGATCCCGGAGCTTCCGGTCTCGGTCGGCTATGTGATCTTCGCCTTCGCCATCCTCGCCGACCTGTTCCGAGCCGATCCGCAAGACTCGCCGCTGCGGCGCTGGGCGGTGCCCGTGTTGATGGCGGTCCTCGCCGCCGTCCTCTACGGGCTCGGCACCTACACGGTGAAGATTCCCGGCACCCGGTTCGATTGGGGTTCGGTGGCGATCGTCGTCGCCTTCGCCGCCGCGGTGCTGGCATGGAGCGGGGCGCGGACCGCGCTCGCGGTCGTGGCGATTGTCGGTGTCCTCTGCACCGCCTTCTGGGCCGCGCGCGGCATGCCGCTCCTCCCCGTCTCGCTGCTGCTGGTGGCGACGGTCCTGTTCCTGTTGCTGCTCGGGGTGCGGGTGGCGCTGGCGCTGGGGCTAACCGGCCTGCTCGGCCTCTATTTCCTGCTGCCGCAGCCGCAGGTCTCGCTGCTCGCCGAGCGGTCGTGGAACAGCATCAACTCCTTCACTCTCACCGCCGTGCCGATGTTCGTGCTGATGGGCGGCCTCCTGCTCAAGAGCGGCGTCACGACCCAAATGTTCGACGCGCTGATGCGATGGTTCGGGCGTATCCCCGGCGGCATCGCCTATTCGGGCGCCGGTGCGGCGACGATCTTCGCCGCGGTCTCGGGATCGAGCCTCGCCACCGCGGCGACGCTGGGCACCGTCGCCTGCCCGGAGATGGTCCGGCGCGGCTACAGCACCCGCCTCACCTATGGCGTGGTCGCGGCCGGGGCGACGCTCGGCATCCTCATTCCGCCGAGCATCGCCATGATCATCTACGGGACGACGGTGGGGGCGCCGATCACGGTGCTGTTCATTGCCGGCATCGTCCCCGGCCTGCTGCTGACGCTCGCCTTCATGGCCGGGGTCTTCGTGTGGTCGGTGCTGGTCCCCGGCGCGGCGCCGGCCGGCGAGCCCTATAGCTGGGGCGAGAAGGGCCGGGCGCTCCTGGGCACCCTGCCGTTCCTGTTCGTGATCGGCGCCGTTCTCGGCTCACTCTACGCCGGGGTCGCCACGCCCACCGAAGCCGGCGCGGTCGGGGCCCTGGCCGCCTTCGTCCTCTGCATCCAGCGTGGCGCCTTGAGCTGGGCGATGCTGCACGAGGTCGCGCTCGACACCGTCCGGGTGACCGCCTTCCTGCTGCTGATCGTCGTCGGCGCGTCGATCCTGAGCTGGGTGTTCGACTATCTCCGCCTGCCCCGGACCATGGTCGAGGCGGTGGAGGCCGCCTCGCTGGCGCCGTGGATGGTGATGGCGATGATCGGCCTGATCTACATCGTCCTCGGCATGTTCATCGATCCGATCTCGATGATGCTGATGACCCTGCCCGTCACCTTTCCGCTGGTGACGGCGATGGGCTTCGACGCGGTGTGGTTCGGGATCGCGCTGGTGCTGATGATCGAGGTCGGACTGATCACGCCGCCGGTCGGCATCGTCCTGTTCGTGCTCAGGGGGTTGAGCGACGGCGTACCCCTGAAGGAGATCGTCTACGGGGTGCTGCCCTTCGTCGCCATCATCCTGGCCTTCGTGGCGCTGATCTACATGTTCCCGGGAATCGTCAGCTGGCTCCCGGACCGGATGGGCTGAACGATTCGGCGAGGAGTGTGCCTTGAGATGATTCGCAATTTGCCAGCGCCTAGTCCGTCGCCCCCGCGGAGGCGGGGGCCCAGCAAGCGGCACGGCCCATGGATTCCCGCTTCCGCGGGAATGACGATCTGATTGAAGAGTGAGGAACGAAACGCCCATGACCTACGCAAGTGACCTCGCCGAATGGGCCCACGGCATCGCCTATGACGACCTGCCGGACGACGTCGTCCAGGCGACCAAGTTCCGCATCCTCGACGTCATCGGCCTGTCCCTCGCCGGGCTCGGCACGCCGTTCGGTCAGTCAGTGCGGGAAGCGGCGCTGGCCATGAACGGCGGCGGGCCAGCGCGGCTGTTCGGGACCGGCGAGAAAGCGGGCGTCACCACCGCGGCGATGGCGAACGGCGCCTTCTCGCAGGCGATGGAGTACGACGACACCCACAACACGTCGATCGTCCATATGAGCGGGCCGTCGGTTGCCGCCGCGCTGGCCTTGGCCGAGGTCGAGGCGGTCTCGGGCCGCGACCTGATCCTGGCCATCGCCATCGGCAGCGAGATCGCCTGCCGCATCGGCAGTGTCGCGCCGGGCCAGTTCCACCGCCGCGGCTTCCACCCCACCGGGCTGTTCTCGCCCTTCGGCTGCACCTATCTCGCCGGCAGGCTGCTGGGCCTCTCGCCGGTCGAGATGGCGAACGCCGCCGGCATCGTCGGCAGCTTCGCCGCCGGCCTGCTGGAATGCTGGGTCGACGGCACCCAGTCGAAATACCTCCACCCCGGCTGGGCGGCGCAGAGCGGCATCGCCGCCGCCTATCTGGGGAAGACCGGGACCACCGGGCCGGCGGCGGTATTCGAAGGGCGCTTCGGCCTCATCGCCTCACATCTCCAGGACGCCGAGCTGGCGAAGGACTTCGACCGCATCACCCGCGGATTGGGAAGCGAATGGGTGACGCGGAAGGCCTCGTTCAAGCCGTTCCCGGCCGCCCATGTCATCCACCCCTATCTCGATGCGATCCTGAAGCTCCGGAGCGACCATAGGATCGACCCGGCTGGCGTCGAGGAGATCATCGTGCCCGTAGCGCCCTTCATCCTGCCGATCGTCTGCGAGCCGGCGGAGGAAAAGCGTCGTCCCAACACCGACTCCCACGGCCGAGTCAGCATGCAGTACTCGCTCGCCGAGGCGCTGCATCAGGGCAGGCTCGGCAAGGATGCCTATGGGCGGGAGGCGCTCGACAACCCGGAAATTCAGGCGCTCACCGACCGCGTCACCATCGTTCCCGACGAGAGCTTTCCCGGTCCCGAGCGCTTCAAGGGCGCGGTCGAGATTCGCATGAAGGACGGGGCGATCTACGCCCATGTCGAGGAGCACAATCGCGGCTCGGCCGAGAACCCGATGACGCGGGACGAGATCCTCGGCAAGTTCGACGAGAATTCGGCCGACTTCCTGTCGCCTGATCGGCGCAGCGCCCTCATCGCCCGTGTCGAGGGGTTGGAGGGGCTGGACGCGGCACGCGGCGTCACCGATCTCGCGATCGGGTAGCGGCGGGATGGGAGAGGCAGCGCCGGCGACGCTTGCCGGCAAATGCGCCCTGGTCACCGGCTCGACCGGCGGCCTCGGCGCGGCGATCGCCCGGCGTCTGGCGCGCGAAGGCTGCAACGTCGTCCTGAACGGTTTCGGAGACGATGCGGCGATCGAGGCGCTCCGGTCGGAGATCGGCGAAAAGTCGGGCGTGGAAGTCCTCTACCACCCGGCAGACCTCGCGCGGCCGGACGACATCGCCGCGATGATGACGGCGGCCGCCGAGCGCTTCGGCGGCGTCGACGTGCTGGTGAACAACGCCGTCGTCCGCCACTTCGCCCGCGTCGACGACTTCCCGGTCGAGCGCTGGGACGAGGCGCTGGCGGTGAACCTGTCGGCCGCCTTCCATACCGTGCGGCTGGCGCTTCCCCATATGCGCGCCCGGAACTGGGGGCGGATCGTCAACATGTCCTCGGTCTACGGCTTCCAGGGGGTCGAGAAGCGGGTCGACTACGTCACCACCAAGACCGCGCTTCTCGGTTTCACCCGCGCCGTCGCCCTCGATACCATCGACCAGCCGATCACCTGCAACGCCGTCTGTCCCGGCACCACCAACACCCCGGCGATCGAAGGGCGGATCGCCGCCATGGCGCAGGCGAAGGGCTTGAGCCATGAGGACGCGGTCCGCGACTACCTCTCCGAACGCCAGCCCTCACGCCGTTTCATCGACCCCGATCATGTCGCCGGCCTGATCGTCTTTCTGTGCAGTCCGGCGGGCGCCGACATCACCGGCGCCGCCCTTCCCGTCGACGGCGGCTGGCTGGCGGCCTGAAGGCGCGAATAAGGGTATTCTTTCCTCCTCGTTCTCCGGCTTGTCCGGGGGACCCAAAAAAAAGCGGGGAGGAAAGAATGGCCGGAAGGCTCGACGGAAAGGTCGCGATCGTCACCGGCGCCGGCTCGATCGGACCGGGATGGGGAAACGGCAAGGCGACGGCGGTGCTGTTCGCCCGAGAGGGCGCGAAGGTGTTCGCGGTCGACATCAACGGAGAAGCGGTCGCCGAGACCAAGGCGATCATCGACGGCGAGGGCGGCGACTGTCTGAGCCATGTCGCCGACGTGAGCGATGACCGGGCGGTGTCGGCGCTGGTCGATACCTGCGTCGAGGCCTATGGCGGAGTCGACATTCTTCACAACAATGTCGGGCTGGTCGAGGTCGGCGGGCCGGAGACGCTGTCGGAAGCGGCCTGGGACCGGATGCTCGCCGTCAATGTGAAGAGCATGTACCTCACTTGCCGCTATGCGCTCCCGCACATCGTCGCTCGCGGCGGCGGCTCGGTGATCAACCTGTCCTCGATCGCCGCCACCCATTCGCTGGGCTACCCGTGCGCGTCCTATGCGGCGTCCAAGGGGGCGATCACCGCCTTCACCCGCAACGTGGCGCTGGAATACGCAGCGAAGAAGGTCCGCTGCAATGCGATCCTGCCGGGGTTGATGGACACGCCGCTGATCCGGGCTTCGGTGACGGGGGCCTATGGCGCCGTCGAGGCGATGATCGAACGGCGGAATGCGCAATGCCCGATGGGGTTCATGGGGAACGCCTGGGACACCGCCAATGCTGCCCTGTTCCTGGCGTCCGATGAGTCGCGCTATGTCACCGGCATCGAGCTGGTGGTCGACGGCGGGATCACGCTGAAGGTCTCATAGGCCGGGGCGGGGGAGACCCTCGCGTCGTGCGCGAGGGTGACAATTTGGGGGTGGGCGATGGCTTGACCTGAGGCGCCAGAGCGGGCGTCTGGGTTCCCGCCTGCGCGGGAACGACGCATGGAGGAGGGGGCGTTCCCGCTCCTTGATGCGGTCATGCCCGCCTGCGCAGGCATGACGGAGAATGAAAGTACCGCCTATCGCGTTCCCCTTCCGTTGTTCCCGCGCAGGCGTGAACCCAGGGGGCTTTGCCGGGCAAGCGCCTTGGCGGGCATGATGGAGAATGAAAGAGCCGTCTACCGCCTGCCGAACAGGCGTTCGATGTCGGCGAGCTTGAGCTCGATCCAGGTTGGGCGGCCGTGGTTGCACTGGCCGGAATAGGGGGTGGCTTCCATCTCGCGGAGAAGGGCGTTCATCTCCTCGGGCGCGAGCTGGCGGCCG
>PBKC01000043.1 GCA_002721365.1 Rhodospirillaceae bacterium
AAGCCGCAGGAAAGCCAGTCGTCGCAGGCGTTCACGGCACCGCGCTCGGCGGCGGGCTGGAGGTGGCGATGGGCTGCCACTACCGGGTCGGCGTCGCCTCCGCCCGCTTCGGACTGCCGGAGGTCAAGCTCGGCCTCCTTCCCGGTGCCGGCGGCACCCAGCGCCTGCCGCGCCTGATCGGCGCCGAGGCGGCGCTGCCGCTGATCGTCAGCGGCGATTTCGTATCGGCGAAGAAGGCAGCGGCCCTCGGCATCATCGACGAAGTGGTCGAAGGCGACATCGTCGAAGCGGCCTCTGCCTTCGCCGAAGGATTGGTGACGGCGGGCAAGCCGCTGCGGCGCATCCGCGACGAAAGTGCCGCGGCGCCTGCCTCGCCCGGCTTCTACGACGAATTCGCCAAGTCGATTGCCCGGCAGACCCGCGGCCAGCTCGCCCCTAGCCTGATCGTCGAATGCGTCAAGGCGGCGGTCGAGCTGCCGTTCGACGAGGGCCTCGCACGCGAGCGCGAACTGTTCAAGCAGTGCCACGCCTCGACCCAGTCGAAGAGCATGATCCACCTGTTCTTCGCCGAGCGGACGGCCTCGAAAATTCCCGACCTGCCGCCAGAGACCCGACCGGCGAAGCTCGACAAGGTCGGCGTGATCGGCGCCGGCACCATGGGCGGCGGCATCACCATGAACTTCCTCAATGCCGGCATCCCGGTGACGCTTCTGGAGGTAAGCCAGGAGGCCCTCGACAAGGGCATTGCCACCATCCAGCGGAACTACGCGGCGACGGTGAAGAAGGGCCGCCTGACCGAAGAGGCGATGGAGAAGCGCATGGCGCTGATCAGCCCGACCACCGACTACGCCGACCTCGCCGACGCGAACATGGTGATCGAGGCCGTTTTCGAGGACATGGAGGTCAAGAAGCCGGTCTTCCGCAAGCTCGACGAGATCGTGAACAAGGACGCCGTGCTGGCGTCCAACACCTCGACCCTCGACATCGACGCGATCGCCGCCCAGACCAGCCGGCCGGAGAAGGTGATCGGCACCCATTTCTTCAGCCCGGCCAACGTCATGCGCCTGCTGGAGAACGTCCGCGGCGCCAAGAGCTCGCCCGAGACCATCGCCACCGCCATGGCCATGGGCAAGGCGGTCGGCAAGGTTGCGGTGCTGGTCGGCAATTGCGACGGCTTCGTCGGCAACCGGATGCTGTTCAAGTATCTCCGCCAGGCGATGGCGATGGTCGAGGAGGGCGCAGAGCCCCAGCACATCGACAAGGTGCTCTACGATTACGGCCTCGCCATGGGCCCGTTCGCGATGAGCGACCTGGCCGGCCTCGACGTCGGCTGGTTCATCCGCAAGCGCCACATGGCCGAGCAGGGCAGCAACGTCTCCGCAGCGCCCATTGAGGACAAGCTGTGCGAGATGGGCCGCTTCGGCCAGAAGACCGGCGCCGGCTGGTACCGCTACGAGCCCGGCAACCGCACCCCGCTTCCCGACCCCGTCGTCGAGCAGGCGATGGCCGACTACCGCGCCTCGGCCGGCATCACGCCCAAGACGTTCACGGACCAGGAAATCCTCGAACGGTGCATCTATGCGCTGGTGAACGAGGGCGCCAAGATCCTTGAGGAAGGCATCGCCATCCGGGCGAGCGACATCGACGTGGTCTACGCCAACGGCTACGGCTTCCCGCGCTGGCGCGGCGGGCCCATGTTCTATGCCGACACCGTCGGTCTCGGCGCCGTCTATGAGGCGGTGAAGGGCTATGCCGAGCAGTATGGCGGCGACTGGAAGCCGTCGGCCTTGCTGGAACGCCTCGCCGCTCAGGGCGGCCGCTTCAACGACCGATAAGATAACCCCGCGTCAGGGAGACCCATCATGCCTGAAGCCGTCATCGTCTCGACCGCGCGCACCCCGATCGGCAAGGCCTATCGCGGCGCTTTCAACAACACCCACGGCGCCACCATGGGCGGCCATGTCATCAAGAACGCGGTGGAGCGCGCCGGCGTCGATCCGGAGGAAATCGAGGACGTCCTGATGGGCTGCGCGCTGCCGGAAGGCGCGACGGGCCAGAACATCGCCCGTCAGTGCGCGATCCGCGCCGGGCTGCCGGTGACGACCTCGGGTGCGACCGTCAACCGCTTCTGCTCCTCGGGTCTCCAGACCATCGCCATGGCGGCGCAGCGGGTGATGGTCGACCGGGTGCCGGTGATGGTGGCGGGCGGCCTGGAATCGATCAGCCTCGTCCAGAACGACCACATGAATCACTTCCGCGAGCAGGAAGAATGGATTCTGGAGCATAAGCCCGAGCTCTACTGGTCGATGATTCAGACCGCTGAGCAGGTGGCGACTCGCTACGGCGTCAGCCGCGACTCCCAGGACGAATTCGCACTGCAGAGCCAGATGCGGACCGCCGCCGCCCAGCAGGCCGGCAAGTTCGATGACGAGATCGTCCCGCTCGCCACCACCAAGGTCGTGTTCGACAAGAAGACCAAGGAGAGCTGGGAGGAACAGGTCACGCTGGAGAAGGACGAAGGCAACCGTCCCGACACCAACCTGGAAGGGCTGAGCGGGCTTCAGCCGGTGATGGGGCCCGAAGCTTTCATCACCGCCGGCAATGCCAGCCAGCTTTCCGACGGGGCCTCGGCCTGCGTGGTGATGGATGCGAAGCTCGCCGAGAAGCGCGGGCTGGAGCCGCTGGGTATCTTCCGCGGCCTCGCCGTCGCCGGCTGCGAGCCGGACGAGATGGGCATCGGCCCGATCTATGCCGTGCCGCGTCTGCTGGAGCGCTACGGCCTCAAGATGGACGACATCGATCTTTGGGAGCTCAATGAGGCCTTCGCGGTGCAGGTGCTCTACTGCCGCGACAAGCTCGGCATCCCGAACGAGAAGCTCAACGTCGACGGCGGTGCGATCTCGATCGGCCATCCCTACGGGATGAGCGGCGCCCGCATGGTCGGTCACGCCCTGATCGAAGGCCGTCGCCGCGGCGCCAAATACGTGGTGACCACCATGTGCATCGGCGGCGGCATGGGCGCGGCGGGCCTGTTCGAGGTCAACGGCAAGGCGTCCTAAAGGGGCGGCGGCGCCCTGCCCTCACCACTTGTCATTGCCGGGCTCGCCGGCAATCTCTTAGCAGCGGCGGAGATGCTCGGCTCAAGGCCGAGCATGACAGTGGAAAGAGGTGGGGCCGCGGCTTCCCCGGAACGGTTGTCGGCAATGCGTGTGGTGTCGTCGGTGCGGCTGCTCCTCAAGTCGATCGCGGTCCTCTTCCTCCTTCTCCTCTTCTCCGGTCCGCTCCGCGCGGACACGCCGGAATATCCGCTGCACGACGCCGCACGGTTCGGGCGGACGGCGGAGGTGAAGGCGATGCTCGCCGACGGCTGGGACGTCGAGGCGCGCGACCGCGGCAACTGGACGCCGCTGGTGTGGGCAGCGGCCTACCTGCATGACGACACCTTGCGGGTGCTGATCGACGCCGGTGCGGATCTCGAGGTCATTGGGCGCGCCGGCAAGAACAGCGGCACGGCACTGATGTGGGCGGCCAAGAAGGCCTATTCCCACGACACGGTGCTTCTGCTGCTGGATGCCGGCGCCGACCCGAATGGCACCGATCAATACGGCCGGACGGCGCTGATGATGGCGGCGCATAGCGGCGAGGTCGAGAACATGCGCCTGCTGATCGAGCGCGGTGCCGACGTCAACATGGTCAACACCCTGCCGCAGCGTCACGGCCGGACGGCGCTGGAGATCGCCCGCAAGTGGCGTCAGACGACGGCGGAAAACCTGTTGCTCGATGCCGGAGCCCTGGAATGGCCGGTGCTCGTCACGCTGGGACTGGCCCCGGCCGCGAACGACAACGACGAGGCGCCGGCAGCGGCAGCCCGATAGGCCTTCAGGCGGCTTCGCGCTCCGAGGGAGGCCGGGTGTCGCGACGGTTGATCGGATAGGGGCCGAGCCTGGCGATGAAAGGCAGGACCAGCAGCCGGTGCAGGGCGAGCGCCGAGCCGTCGCGGTATTCCTCCAGCCCGATCGTCATCCCCTCATGGCCTTCCATCGGCTGCGGGCGATAGGTGCCGAACAGCCGGTCCCACCACGGGAAATTGAAGCCGTAATTGCTGTTGGTCTCGTTCGGGTAGATCGAGTGGTGGACCCGGTGCATGTCGGGCGTCACCACGATCAGGCGCAAAATCCGGTCGACCCCCAGTGGCAGGCGGAAATTGGCGTGGTTGAACATCGCCGTCGCGTTCAGCAGCACCTCGAACACCACAACGGCGGCGGCGGGCGGCCCCAGCGCGGCGACCGCGGCCATCTTGATCACCATCGACAGCACGATCTCGATGGGATGGAAGCGCAGCCCGCTTGTCACGTCGAGGTCGAGATCGGTGTGGTGCATCATGTGCAGCCGCCACAGGGTCGGGATGGCGTGAAACAGCACGTGTTGCAGGTAGATCACCAAGTCGAGCAGCAGGATCGACGCCAGGAAGACCAGCCAGTAGGGCAGGTCGACATTATTGAACAGGCCCCAGCCCCGTTCTTCGGCGATCACCGCGACGCCCGTGGCCAGGAGCGCGAATACCAGACGCACCAGGACGGCACTGACGACCACGACGCCGAGATTGCTGATCCAGCGCCGGACGCGGCCCTGCGACCGCTGACGACGCGGCATCGCCGCTTCCAGCACCGCCATCACGACCAGCACGCCGCCGAACGCGACAAGGCGGAGAGTGGTTTCGTTGGCTGCGATGAAGGCTTCCACGCCGGTTCCGGCCAGTTGCGGCTCAGACGCTGACGCCGGGTGCCGCAGGCTCGACGGTCGGCTGCGCGGGAGGTGCGGCTTCTTCCATGGGCGCCGCCGGGGGCGTGCCCGCCGGGCAGGGCAGTTTGGCCAGGGTTTCGGCGCAGAGCAGCACCGGCCACGTCGCGCCGATGCCGTTCGATCTCAGTTCTTCGGTCAGGGCTTCCCGCCGGGCGACGCTGATCGGTCCGGCGAGGACGCGGTACGCTCTCTCGCCAAGGACATCGACACTCTGCACCGTCGTTTCGACCCCATCGAGCGCCGCGACCACTGCATCGGCCGCTGCCCGCGTGCGATAGCTGCCGACGACCAGGAACTGCGCCGCGCCCGGTTGGGATTCGGTCGTTCCGGGCATCGATTCGGGTCCGTTCGCCGTCATCCGCGGCGTCGGAAAGTCGGGCTTCTGCTGGGGCGGTGTCGGCCAGTCGGTGCCCGCCATCGCGGCCACCGGATCGTCGGCGCGCGCGTAGACTGCGGCGACCGCAGTTTCTCCCGTGCGGGGGGCTGGCGGCTCTTCCGTCTCCTGGGGATGGGCGCGGCAGATGTATTCGCCGGTGAAGACGCGAGCGAAGGTGCAGTCCGCGCCCATGTACTCCGACAGCATCATGTCGCCGGCGCTGCGGCCGTCGATCAGATAGCCGGTCCCGTCCGCGAGCGTCGAGATGATCGACCCGGCAATCGGCATGCCGCCACAGCCGCTCAAACCGGCGGCAAGGGTCATACCGGAAAAGGCCATCAGGGCGTTGCGTCCGAACATGGACGCCATTCTATTCCAGTGCGGGACGCTCTATCGAGTCCCGCCTGGACAACTGTTCGCGATCAACCGTGCGCTCCAGCGACCGGCGATGCCGATATGGCCCTAGAGGGTGACGTGACGCGCCCGAGCGCCGCGCTCGATGGCCGCCGCGGCGAGCCGGTCGATGTCCAACCGGTAGCGCAACAGTTCGAGCAGCCGGATTTCCTCCTGACGGACCTTGCCGTCGGCCGCTGCGACATCACAGGCGATGGCATAGGCCGTCTCCGCCAGGCTGCCCGGCAGTCCGGATGCAATGAGATCGAGAACGTGGTCGAAGCCCTCTTCCTCGTTCAGGCGTCTCGCGCATTCCTCGGCCGCGCTCGTCAGCTCGTTGCGGTCGTAATCGCGGAAGATGGGCATGTAGCGCACGATCTCCCCGATCGTTTCCAGCTCGTAATCCGTCATGTCGCCATCGGCGGCCGACAGCAGGACCATGGTGTAGATCAGGGCGGTGTGGTGATTGATCATCGAACCTCTCAAAGTCGTGCGCGTGGACGACTGCATGCCCGCGCGGCGCGCCCGCATTTAGGTCGATAGCGGCGCCATCGTCAACTCGGGGCGATGCCCCTCCGATAGAAACCCCTTGGTCTCCGCAATGGCTTCAGCGAGCCCGACCCGTCGGACCGAAACGCCCTCGGGGAAGGCGGTGAGCAGGCGGGAGGGCGTCATGGCGTCCAGAAGAACGAACACGCCGGCATCGCTTGATCGCCTGACCAGTCGGCCGAAGGCTTGGCGGAGACGGAAGCGGGCGATTCGGTCGTCATAGCCGCGGCCGCCGAACAGGTTGCGCCGCGCCTTGTGGAGGATATCGGGGCGCGGCCACGGAACCCGGTCGAAAACGATCAGGCGCAGGCCGTCGCCGGGCACGTCGACGCCGTCCCTCATCGCGTCCGTGCCGAGCAGGCAGGAATCGCGCTCGGCGCGAAAGATCTCGATCAGGGTCGAGGGGTCGAGGGGATCGACGTGCTGGGCGAGCAGGGCGATTCCCTCCTCGTCCAGAGACTGCGCGATTCGCTGATGGACCGCGCGAAGGCGGGAGATGGCGGTGAACAGGCCGAGCCCGCCGCCGCCTGCCGCCGAGAACAGGGCCCGATAGGCGGCGGCGACCTCGTCGGGCTGGTCGCGACGGACGTCGGTGACGACGAAGGCCCGCGTTTGTGCGGCGTAGTCAAAGGGCGACGACAGACTGGCGCGAACGGCGGGAACGGGCAGGTGCACGGCGCCGGTCCGTGCTTCGGCAGCGGTCCAGTCGGCTTCCGCGTTGCCCGTGGTGTCGCGGAGCGTCGCCGAGGTGATGACCGCGCCATAGGCGCGCGCCAGGACGATTCGGGCGAAAGGAAGGGTCGGGTCGACCCAGTGACGGTGCATGCCGACGTCGATTTCGCGCCCGTCATAGCGTTCGATCGACATCCAATCGACCGTTCCTTCCGTCTCGGCGCCGTCCAGGCCCTTCAGCATGTCCCGCCAAGCGTCGATCATGTGGACGCGGCGTCGGCGGAGGCCGCGGCAGGCGGCTTCGATCCGGAGGCGGGTCGCTGTCTCAAGCGTATCGGCCTCATCGTCGAGCCGGCCGAGCAAGGCGGTTTCCAGTGTCCGCATCGGCTCGGCGAGATTGGCAAGGCCCGACTCGAGCGCTGAAGCGGCCTCGAGCAATCCGTCTACCGGCGGTCGCGCCTCGGTCTCGGTGCCATAGGCGCCGGCGGATTGACCGGCCCGCGCGGTCACCTGCTGATGGACCAGGGCAAGGAAGTGCTCGCCGCCGCCGCGGGGCTGCCGCTCGCGAATGCGTTGTGCCCAGCCGCTTCCCGGCAACACGCCTGCGGCCGCATGGATCGCCTCCAGCGCCTCCTGCATGGCGGGTTCGGTGACGAGATCCTCGATACGGCGTCGCAGACCTCGGGCGCGACTGCGGCCACCGTCCTCTACTCCGCGCAGCCACCGCCGCAGCTCTGCGCCCTCGAAGCCCGACAGATGCGCCGAGAAGGCTCCGTCTGCGGCGTCGAACAGATGATGACCTTCGTCGAAGACATAGCGGGTCGGGAGGTAGCGGCCGTCTTCTTCGCCGAGGGCGGCCTGGATCATCACCAGCGCGTGGTTGGCGATCACCATTTCCGCCTGACGGGCGCGCCGGACCGCGCGCTCGATGAAGCATTTCCGGTAGTGCGGGCAGGCCGAATAGACGCATTCGCCGCGCCGGTCGGTGAGGTCGAGCGTCCGCCGCCGGCCCAGCAAATCGCCGAGCCAAGCCGGAAAGTCGCCGCCCACCATGTCGCCATCGCGCGTCGCCCCGGCCCAGCGCGCCATCAGCCCGAGCGCGATGCCGTCGGGGCCGGCGACTCCCGTCTCTGCCGCCCGCGCCGCTTCCTCCATGTTGAGGAGGCAGAAATAGTTCTCCCGCCCTTTGCGCACGACCACCTTGCGCGCCTTGCGTCGCGGGTCGGGGTGCAGGCGATCGAGTTCCCGGTCGATCTGGCGTTGCAGGTTCTTGGTGTAGGTGCTCAGCCAGACGGTACCCTCGTTCTTCTCCGCCCATACGCTCGCCGGGGCGATGTAGCCGAGCGTCTTGCCGACGCCGGTTCCCGCTTCGCTGAGGACGACGCAGGGCTCGCCCTCCCGGTCGATCGGTGCGAAGGCGAAGGTGCAGGCGGAGGCGTAGTCGGCCTGTTCGGGTCTCGGCTCCGCATCGGCGCCCAGCAGATCGGCGAGCCGGCGACGCGCCTCGGCTGTCGTGACCGGCTGATGTCCCGGCGGCGTCGGTGGCGGCGCTTCGTTCCAATCGGTTAGCCGTCGCCAGACGTCGAGACCGCCTGGGGCCGGATCCTCTCCCAGCGCCAGAAGGACCCACTGCGCCCAGGGCCACCCGTGGCGTGCCATCGAGGCGGCTGTCCCGGCCGCCTGCAGGCGCGCATCGGGGGCGCAGCCCGCGAGTTCGTCGAGAAGGCGTGCCGCAGCGGCGAGCAGCGACGACGCCTGATCGACGGGGTCGTCGGGGATTTCCAGCTCGAGCGCGGTCGCCAGCCCCCGCGGCGTGGGCACGCAGAACCGTGCCGGCCTTACGAAGGCGTAAAGCTCCAGCAGGTCGTAGGCACGAAGCGTTCCGGCTCCGATCCGGCGGCCGACCGACGGCGCGTGGCACAGCATCGGCGGCGGCATTTCGGCCAGACGGCTTTTCGCTTGGCCCGGTGAGAGCGTGTGGATCTCGCCGTCCGGCGTCAGCAGCGTTACGGCGCCGGCACCGGCTACGACCACCGGCACCGCAGGCAGGGTCAGGCCGGCACCATGTCCGGGTCGGTCGGGGACTGTCATGGACGACAGTATAGGTCTCGCAGTCTCTGGAGGCGACGGAAGGGGCGAAAAGGAAAGGGCCCGCGTCGCTCGTGGCGACGCGGGCCCCTCGAACCCCTTCGATAGGAAGGGATCAGGTGATGTGTGCGCCCTGGGTGGCGGTGTAGATCGTGTACACCGACTGGCTGCCGCACATGAACAGCCGGTTCCGGTGCTCACCGATGAAGCACAGGTTGGCGCAGATTTCAGGGACCATGATCTGGGCGATGCGGGTGCCGTCGGGCGCGAAGATGTGCACACCGTCATAACCTTCGCCAACCCAGCCCGAACCGGCCCAGATGTTGCCGTGGATGTCGGCGCGAATGCCGTCGGCGAATCCGGTGCCCTGGTCGGTGGTCATGCTGATGAAGTGCTTGCCGTTGCTGGCGGTCTTGCCGTCGTCCGACAGGTCGTAGACCCAGATCACCGACGGCGCGTCCGGGAAGTGAGTCGGCGCGGTGTCGGCGATGTAGAGCTTCTTGTAGTCGGGGGAGAAGCAGAGACCGTTCGGCTTCTTCGCGTCTTCCGCGAGGATCGACAGCTTGCCGGTCTTGCCGTCCAGGCAATAGGTGCGGGTCGGCAGCTCGAGCTCGCGCTCGTTGCCTTCGTAGTACCAGTGGCTGCCATAGCCCGGATCGGTGAACAGGATGTTGCCGTTCGGATGCACGATGGCATCGTTCGGCGCGTTCAGCCGCTTGCCTTCGAAGGTGTCGGCGAGGACGGTGTAGCTGCCGTCACGCTCGTAGCGCGACACGCGGGCGGTCTGATGCTCGCAGCTGATCTGGCGGCCTTCGAAGTCGAAGGTATTGCCGTTCGAATAGTGCGAGGGCGAGCGCAGAAGGCTGATCGTGTTGGTGACTTCGTCGAAGCGGAGCTGACGGTTCTTCGGAATGTCGCTGTAGACGACATAGCGGCCCACGGCGTTCCATGCCGGGCCTTCCGCCCAGTAGGTGCCGACATAGTAGCGCTCCAGCGGCGCGTTGCCGATGCGGAGCTTGGCGCCACGCGGATCGAGAATCTTCCACGCCTGATCCGGATAGCGGTGCGGCTGCGAGAAATCGCGTTCCTGGGCCAACGCCGGCAGAGCCGTGGCACTGGCCGCGGCAGCCGCGGTACCGGCCATAAACGAACGCCTGTCCATCTCGAATTTCATAACGTTCCTCCCGTCCTTGGGCTTAACCGGGTGCTCCGTTGATGGGCACCCCTCCATATACCGCGCCGATTGTGGTCCGTAAGACAGACACTTGCAACCATAGGAACGTAACAACATTGCACTGCCGCCGGATTGACGAATGCCACGGTGCCCCCTAGCTTGCGCCGATCAAACTAGGCGGAAATCCGTGACTGACATTCGATCATTGGCGATGGAGAGCACCGCATGGCCTTTCGTCGAGGCGCGGCGCGTCCTCGATCGCATCGGCGCTGACGGTCCGCGCAAGGGCTACGTGCTGTTCGAGACGGGCTACGGCCCCTCGGGTCTCCCTCATATCGGCACCTTCGGCGAGGTCGCGCGGACGACGATGGTCCGTCACGCCTTCTCGATTCTGTCCGATGTTCCGTCGAAGCTGTTCGCGTTTTCCGACGACATGGACGGGCTCCGGAAGGTTCCGGACAACATCCCGAACCAGGAGATGGTGCGGGCCCATCTCGGCAAGCCGCTGACCGCGATCCCCGATCCGTTCGGCACGCATGAAAGCTTCGGCCACCACAACAACGCAAGGCTGCGCGGCTTTCTCGATACCTTCGGCTTCGACTACACCTTCATGAGCGCGACCGACTGCTACCGCAGCGGCCGGTTCGACGAGACGCTGCTGTCGGTCCTCCGCCACTACGACGATGTTATCGGCGTGATCCTGCCGACGCTGGGCGCGGAGCGGCAGGCGACCTACAGCCCGTTCCTGCCGCTCTGTCCGAAGACGGGAAAGGTGCTGCAGGTGCCGGTCATCGCCCATGATCCCGACGCCGGTACCATCACCTATCGCGACGAGGACGGCAGCACTAACGAGGTGTCCGTGACCGGCGGGGCCTGCAAGCTGCAGTGGAAGGCCGACTGGGCGATGCGCTGGGTGGCGCTCGACGTCGACTACGAGATGGCGGGCAAGGACCTGATCCCGTCGGTCCAGCTTTCCAGCCGCATCTGCCGCATCCTCGATGGGACGCCGCCCGAGAGCTTCATCTACGAGCTGTTCCTGGACGAGAACGGCGAGAAGATCTCGAAGTCGCGCGGCAACGGCCTGACCATCGAGGAATGGCTGCGCTACGCCTCGCCGCAGAGCCTCGCGCATTACATGTTCCAGTCGCCGCGCAAGGCGAAGCGGCTCTATTTCGACGTGATCCCGCGCCAGGTCGACGAATACCTGACCCAGCTCGCGAACTATCAGCAGCAGGACGAGAAGGCGCGGCTCGCCAATCCGGTCTGGCACATCCATGCGGGCACGCCGCCCGCGGAAACGGTGCCGCTGTCGTTCGGTATCCTTCTCAACCTCGCCAGCGTCTGCAACACCGAGGACAAGGCGGTGCTGTGGGGATTCATCAACCGCTACATCCCCGACGCGAGCCCGACCACCGCGGCGATCCTCGACGAGATGGTCGGCCACGCGATCAACTACTATCGGGATTTCGTCAAGCCGGCGAAGCAGTACCGGCCGCCCGAGGGCGTCGAGGTGGCGGCGCTGACGGAACTTGCCGAGGCGCTGGAAGCCCTGCCGGCGGACGCCGACGCCGAGGCCATCCAGACCGAGGTCTACGAGGTCGGCAAGCGGCACCCGTTCCCCGACCTCAAGACCTGGTTCCGCACTTTATATGAAGTGCTGCTCGGCCAGGCCCAGGGGCCGCGGATGGGATCGTTCATCGCCCTCTACGGCCGCGAGGAGACGATCGCCCTGATCCGCCGGGTCCTTGCGGGTGGCAGCCCCGTCGAGGACGAGGCCGCCGCGTCGTAGCGCGAAAAGGCGCGCAGCGAGGAGGTCCTCCTCGCCCGCATCCGTGTTCAGTGCACGTATGTCGTCAGGTACTGGCGCATCGACTTCTCCGCCTCGACGTTGAAGTCGCGCATCAGGGCTTCCGTGATTTCGAAGAAGATCTGGTCGCGTTCGTTCAGGGTCAGGTTTTCCGGGACGGTCCGGGTACGCTGCGCCTCGATCCGGATGTAGCCGACATTCTGGCCGCCGGCGTCGATGATGTTGATCTGGACGACCAGATTGGCGTCGTAGCGATAGGCCTGGTCGACGGTGACCATGCCCTCGATGCCCTCCGTCCGCTCCAGCGGTACCTCGACGACGCTGGCATCCTCGACCACCACCTGAACGACCCCGGCGGTCCCCACCGGCTGAAGCCGGTCGCTCGCCCATCGATGGACGGCGGCCATCGGCGAGACGGGGAACTCGTGCTCGACGTGAGGAGGCTTGAGGGTCGGGCGGAACACGTCGACGACTTCCGTGCGGCCGACGTTCACCTTGATCGGATGCAGATGGGCGAACGTGACTTCGGGGTAGAGCGGTCGATCCGGCTCGGCACAGGCCGCCAGGCTCAGTACGGCGGCCAGCGGGATCAGGACCCGACGAAGAACAGCATGCATGGCGAAGCCTCCTTCACGGTTGGCGGCGGTAGGATGCTGTCGCCGCCCCATTTCAGTTTCGATCGAACAACGTACGAATCCCGGTGCGGTTGCCAAGTAGTGTAGCCGAAACACCCGGCCGTCGCGCCCGGCCGAGGCCGCGGGGTATCATCGAGTTCGGCAGGATTCAGTGGGTCGCGACGACGTCCGACGGCGCATAGATGTAGCGGCGGCTGCAGAATTCGCAGGTAACCACGATCTCGCCTTCGTCGGTGACCATGTCCGCCACTTCCTCCTCCGGGAACGAACGGAGCACGCCGAGAACACGCTCGTTCGAGCAGCGGCATTCGGCGCTCAGGGCATGGGGGCGGTAAACCCAGACACCATCTTCGCTGAACAGGCGGTTGAGCAGCACCGGCGCCGACAGGTCGGGGTCCGTGAGTTCGTCGGTGGTGGCGGTATCCATCAGCAGGCGCGTACGCCGCCAGGCATCCTCCATCGCGTCTTCATCGATGGGCGCGCCGCTGTCGTGCCCGCCTTCCTGCGGGACGGTCTGGATCATGATGCAGCCGGCCCGCCATCCGTTCCCGCTCTCCTCCGTGCGTTGGATCGCGGCGGCCTTGATCTCGGCGCCGATCTGCTCCGACTGCACGAAATAGCGACGGACGCAGTCGGCGAGGCTGCTGCCTTCCAGGTCCACTATTCCCTGATAGCGCTCGGTATCCGGTCCCTGGTCGACGGTCAGGCTGAGATAGCCTTTGCCGAGGAAACGCCTGAGATCGACCGCGCCCGGTTCGGCCAGCGCTTTCTCGAAGCGCTCGGCGTCATAGCCGGCATAGCCCCGCAGGCCGCCGTCGGTGGTGCAGTCGGCGACCATCAGCCGTACCGGCCCGTCACCGTGAATCTGCAGGCTGAACACGCCATCGAACTTCAGCGCTGCTGCGAGTGCCGGAGTCATGGCGATCAATTCCCCCAGCATGGTGGCCAGGGGTTCGGGATAGTCGTGCCTAGCGAGAATCGTGTCGATCACGCCGCCCAGCCGGACGATGCGCCCGCGAAGGCCGAAACGATCGATCTGAAACGGCTGGACGAGATCGTCGGGCCGGGTCGCGAAAACCATTCAGCTCAGGCACCAGTAAAGAATGCCCTTCTGGGCGTGGAGGCGATTCTCGGCCTCGTCCCATACCACCGACTGCGGACCGTCGATCACCTCGGCGGTCACCTCTTCGTCGCGACTCGCCGGCAGGCAGTGCATGAAGATCGCATCCTTCTTGGCCATGGCCATGATATCGGCATTGACCTGATACGGTTTCAACAGCTTGCGGCGCACGGCGGCGTCGTTGTTGCCCATCGACACCCAGGTGTCGGTGACGACGCAATCCGCGCCGTTCACCGCGTCGGCGACGGAATCGGTGACGACGATCTTGCCGCCCGCGCTCTCCGCCCAGCGGACGAGGTCGGCGTCGGGACGAAGCGTCTCAGGGCATGCGATGCGGAAGGTGAAGCCAAAGCGCTGGGCCGCGTGGATCCACGAGGCGGCAACGTTGTTACCGTCTCCCGACCAGGCGATCACCGCATCCTTGATCGGGCCCTTATACTGCTCGTAGGTCATGATGTCTGCCATGACCTGGCAGGGATGGCTGCGGTCGGTCAGGCCATTGATGACCGGCACGGTCGCCTCGGCCGCAAGTTCGGTCAGCGTGCCGTGCTTCAGCGCCCTGATGGCGATGGCATCGACATAGCGCGACAGCACCTTCGCGGTGTCGGCGACGGTCTCGCCACGGCCGAGCTGCATGTCCTGGGCACTGACGACGATCGATTCGCCACCGAGCTGGCGGACGGCCACGTCGAACGAGATGCGCGTCCGGGTCGATGGCTTCTCGAAGATCAGAGCGACCGTCTTGTCGGTCAGCGGCCGTTCACGCACGCCCTGCGCCCAGGCGGAACGCAGGTCTGTCGCCTTGTCGAGGATGCCCCGCAGCGTCGCGGCATCGATCGCGTCGAGGTCGAGAAACGAACGGGCCTCCGTCACGGCGCCGAATCCCGGCATGCGGCATCGAGCGCCGCGACGGACTCATCGATCTGGACGTCGTCGATGATCAGCGGCGGCAGGAAGCGCACGACATTGTCCGCCGCGACGACCGCGAGAAGGCCATGTTTTCGCAGCGCCTCGACCAGGGTTCCGTTGGGGATCTTGCATTGCAGGCCGATCATCAGGCCGCGTCCACGCACACCGATCAGGACCTCCGGATGCGCCGCGGCGACCGCGTCGAGCCGGGCCCGCAAGGTTTCCCCGGTCGTGACCACCTGCTTCAGGAAAGCGGGTTCCAGCACGATGTCGAGGATGGCATTCGCACAGGCCGCCGCCAGTGGATTGCCGCCGAAGGTCGATCCGTGCGTACCGGGTACCATGCCGGCCGCCGCCGCCTCGGTCGCCAGTACCGCGCCGATCGGAAAGCCGCCGCCCAGACCCTTGGCCAGCGCGACGACATCGGGCCGGACGCCGTCCCATTCATGGGCCAGGAACCGCCCCGACCGGCCGATACCCGACTGCACTTCGTCGAACGCGAGCAGCAGGCCGTTCGCATCCGCGATCTCCCGGAGGCCGGTCAGGAACCCTTGCGGGGCGACGCGCACGCCGGCGGCATCGCCCTGGATCGGCTCGACCAGAATCGCCGCCGTCTCCGGACCTACGGCCGCCTGCACACTGTCGAGATCGCCGAACGTCGCCCGGTCGAAGCCCTGAACGACCGGCTGAAAGCCCTCGCGGTATTTCTCGTTCGCGCCCGCGGCCAGCGTCCCCAGCGTCCTGCCGTGGAACGCGCCGTCGAAGACGACGACCCGCGTCCGTTCCGGCCGACCGTTGACGAACTGGTAGCGGCGGACGGTCTTGATCGTCCCCTCCAGGGCCTCGGCGCCGGAATTGCAGAAGAACGCCTTGTCGGCAAAGCTGGCCGAACACAGCCGTTCCGCCAACCGCTCCTGCCCCGGAATCCGGTAGAGATTGGAGGTATGCCAAAGCTTCTCGGCCTGCGCGGTCAGCGCCGCGACGAGATGCGGATGGCAATGTCCCAGCGTCGTGACCGCGATACCGCTGCCGAAGTCGAGATAACGTCGCCCATCGGCGGTGAAAAGGTACGGACCCTCTCCCCGCTCGAAGGCGATATCGACACGCGCGTAGGTGGACATGACGGAAGACATGACGGACTCTCGCTAAACGGCATTACTCTTGCAGCGCAAGGAAACCGCGGAGTATCCGCATCGCCCATACCCGTGTCAACGCGCCCGAGTCGGGCGGACCGCAGCTTTCACGGAGCGGTAGCCGAACCGGCCCTACCGCCGGGCCGGAAACATCCTTCGCGGGCTTCAGGCCTTCAGCTTGTAACCTGTGCTGAGAATGCGGAAGGACAGGAACCACAGGACCGTATTGGCGGCGAGCAGATAGCAGGCGCCGACCAGCAGGTTGCCGTCGGCGTGGTCGATGAAGGAATAACGGAAGCCGTCGATCATATAGAAGAAGGGGTTCCACTGCGCGACGTGGTGCCAGAACCCGGGCAGGCGGTCGATCGAGTAGAAGGTGCCCGACAGGAACGCCAGCGGCGTGATGACGAAGTTCGTCACCGCCGCCATCTGGTCGAACTTGTCGGCCCAGATTCCGGTGATGAGGCCGATCAGCGACAATAGCGTCGAGGCGGCGGCGGCGAAGAAGATGGTCGCGAGCACATGGCTCGGACTCAGGTCGACGACGATCGCCATGGCGAGGCCGGTTACCACGCCCACCACGAGTCCGCGGGTGACACCGCCCATCACGTAGCAGAAGACCAGTTCGCCCGCCGACAACGGGGGCATCAGCACGTCGACGATGTTGCCCTGGACCTTGGCGATCATCACCGACGAAGAGGTGTTGGCGAAGGCGTTCTGGACGATCGCCATCATGATCAGGCCCGGAGCCAGGAACTCGAGGAAATTGCCTCCGTTGACGTTCCCGACCCGGTTGGCGAGCGCCAGGGAGAAGATCGCCAGGAAAAGCAGAGTCGTGACCACCGGCGCCAGCACCGTCTGGCCGATGACTTTCACGAAGCGGTGGACCTCCTTGGAATACATGGTCCGGACGCCGATCCAGTTGACCGCTCCGATTTCACGCGGTGCGATCGCCATTCTCTACCCCTTCGGTTGAAAACCAATCCTTGCGGCGCGACCATAGGCCTGACCTAGCGCAGCCGGCAACCTCGTTTCCGGTTCCGGCCCGCGAACCCGTGATCGGCCAATTCCATGAATGCGGAACCAGGTACGTCGATGGGCGTTTCAGGGGCAGCAGGTATACTTTATTCTAATAGGTTGCCGGTGCGGACCGTAGGGAGTGGTATTATGGCCCGACGTCACACATGCCGGATAACGCCTTGCGGCGATCGAAGACGGCGGATGGCCCACGAACTTGGCCGCTCCGCCGGGCGGGGAGCGGCCGGGGCTTCGAGAGAAAGGCAGGGGGCGATCTCTTGAAGGAGGCGCGGAAGGTTTCACGCGATGGCTGACGCGCGCTTTCGTGCTCTCGTTATCGACAGCGAGGGCTCGGGACAATCGACACTGACGGCGATGCTCGGCGGCGAAGGGCATGCCGTGCTGAACCTGTCCGATCCTGCGCTGATCGTGCCGATGCTGCGGCAAGAACGTTTCGACCTGATTTTCCTCGATCTGGCGACGACGGAGGGACAGGGACCCGATTTCGTCGCGCGGCTGCATGATGATCCGGCCGTCGCCGAGGTGCCGATCATCATCGTCGCCGAAGCGCAATCCCTGGAGGCGGCCGCGGAATGCCTCGACTGGGGGGCGGACGACATCGTCGCCCGGCCCATCAACATGACCCTTCTTCGGGCGCGGGCGAAGAATGCGTTGCGCCTGCAGACGATGCGGGATTCCGAGAACCGGCAGCTCGACAATTTCCGCCGGTTGAACGAGATCGGTATCGCCTTGTCGGCGGAAAAGAACGTCGACCGGCTGCTGGAGATGATCCTGTTGCAGGCCAAGGCAATGACCGGCGCCGACGGCGGCACGATCTATCTCCGAGAGGGCGACCGCCTCAAGTTCGCGATCATGCGGACCGACTCCCTGCATTTCGCGCTCGGCGGAACCACCGGGCGCGAAATTCCGTTTCCGCCGCTCTACCTCTACGACCCCGCGACGGGAGAGCCCAACCACCGCAACGTCGCGACCCATGTCGGGCTGACCGGAAACTCGGTAAACATTCCCGACGCCTACGTGGCCGAAGGGTTCGACTTCAGCGGCACGCGCGCGTTTGATTCGAAGACCGGCTACCGGTCCAAGTCCTTCCTGACCATCCCGATGAAGAACTACGAAGGGGAAGTCATCGGGGTTCTCCAGCTCCTGAACGCCCGCGCCCATGACGGCCATGAGGTCGGCACCTTTGCGCTCGAGGATCAGCAGGCGGTGGAATCGCTCGCCTCCCAGGCGGCGATCGCCATCGACAACCAGACCCTGCTGCAAGGCCAGAAGGACCTGCTCGAATCGTTCATCAAGCTGATTGCGTCGGCGATCGACGCCAAATCCCCTTATACCGGCGGCCATTGTGCCCGAGTCCCGGTTCTCACTGAATTGCTGGCGGAAGCGGCCTGCAAGGCGAGCAGCGGTCCGTTCAAGGATTTCGATCTCAACGAAGACCAGCAGTACGAGCTCCATATCGCTGGATGGCTGCACGACTGCGGCAAGGTGACGACGCCGGAATACGTCGTCGACAAAGCGACCAAGCTGGAAACGATCTACGACCGTATCGAGACCGTGAAGACGCGGTTCGTCGTTCTGGAGCGCGACGCGGAGATCGCCTATCTGCGGGCGGTCCTCGATCGACCGGAGGACGAGCCGGCGCTCCGGGCGGCCTTCGAAGCGCAAATCGTCCAACTTCGCGACGATCGGGATTTCATCATTCGCTCCAATACCGGCGGCGAGTTCATGCCGGACGCCAACGTCGAGCGGATAAAGGCGATCGCCAGGCTCACATGGCGGGACTGGGATGATGCGGAGATGGATTTCCTCTCCGATGACGAGGTCTACAATCTGACGATTCGCAAGGGGACGCTGACCTCGGAAGAGCGCCAGATCATCAACCATCACATCGTGATGACGATCGAGATGCTGGAAAAGCTGCCCTTCCCGAAGACGCTTCGGCGCGTGCCCGAATTCGCGGGCGGTCATCACGAGAAGATGGATGGCACCGGTTATCCGCGCGGTCTGGTGCGCGAGGAGATGTCGGTCCCGGCGCGGATGATGGCCGTCGCCGACGTGTTCGAGGCACTGACGGCGGGCGACCGCCCCTACAAGCGGGCGATGAAGCTCAGCACGGCCATGGACATCCTCGGCAAGATGAAGCTCGAGCATCATATCGATCCCGAGCTGTTCGACCTGTTCGTCGAGTCCGGCGCCTATCTCAAATACGCGCAGCAGTTCCTGCAGCCGGAGCAGATCGACGAGGTCGACGTCGAGAAGTACCTGGGGCCGATCGAGGATCTAATGCCGGTGAAGGCGCGCGCGTGAGGTCGTTTCGGCAGGGGATTCCGCGCGCTGCCAGCCTCTTGCGACGAATATCCTGCGACTCTTCCGTGGGGTCGGCTGTTGACCATCCCGGTTGTCGCGGCTATCGCTAGCCCGCTGTTCCAGCATCCACTGACACGGGGATCTCCGGACCACGCATGCCTCACCGTTCAGCATCGTTCCCTGGCCGATGACGCGCTGCCTCCGCCCTCTCTTTTTCGCTGCGGCGATCATCGTCATTTTTGTCGCGGCGCCCGCATGGTCGCAGGGCCTCATACCGCTGCCGTCGACGGCTTCGTCGGATAGCTCAGGCGAGAAATCCAAGGCCGAAGAACTCGGCGTCACGCCCGAGCAGGTTCAGAGCCTTGTCGCGACCCTGAAGGACGATGCCGCGCGTCAGCATCTGATCGATACGCTGGAAGCGCTGGTCGCCGTCCAGGAAGAGCAGAAGAACAACCTGATCGGCGATCTCGATACCGTGGGGGCCCAGCTCCTGAGCGGCGTGTCCGAGGCGATGGGGCAGGTCGGGCTGGTGGTCGAGCGGGTTGGCAACGCGTTCGTCGAGTTGCATCAGTTCCTTCTGCGGCTGAAGGATCAGGCTCTCGACGGAGAGGCGCGCGACGACGCCGTCCGGATCGTCCTGCAGCTCGCGATCACGCTCGGTGCCGCGATCGGCGGGCTTCTGCTCACCCGCCTCCTTCTTCTTCGGCCCTATCGGCAGATGTCCGACAAGCGGCCGAAGACGGTCGCGCGACGGATCCCGCATCTGCTCGGCCGTCTGTTCCTCGATCTCGTCCGTCTCGGTGTCACCGCCATTGCCGGCTACGGGGCGCTGCTGATCGTCCAGGACACTTCCACGGTCCGCGTCATGACCTTGGCAATCCTCAACGCCATTCTGGTCACCGGGGTCGTCTATGCGATCGCGCGCTTCGTGCTTGCGCCTTCCGCCTCCGGGATTCGCCTGTTCCCGATCGACGACATGGTCGCCGAGTATCTCTACATCTGGGTCCGGCGGCTCACCGTCCCGTCGGTCTTCGGCTATTTCCTTCTGCAGATGGCGGTGGTGCTCGGCATTGCCCCCTCGACCTACCGGGCGTTGCTGTGGCTCCTTGGGCTGCTGATCGCGGTGCTGGTGATCATTCTGATTCTGCAGAACCGCGCCGCGGTGTCCCGTTGGATCAGCGGTGCCGCGCACTCGAAACGCCTTGCAGAGGAAGAAGAACGCCGTAAGGCCGAAGCCGCGGCTCACGCCGAGAGCGTCTCCGGGCAAGACGATTCCGACGAAGGCGAGTTCATCCCGACCTACGTCCACATGCCGGCCCTGCGCTTCCTCACGCTGCGCCGCTGGATCGCGCCGGTCTGGCACCTTCTGGCGATCCTCTACGTGCTGGTGTTCTACGTCATCTGGGTGATCCAGGGGGACAACGGCTACGTCTACCTGGCGTCCGCGACGTTGTGGACGGCGGCGATCTTCGCGGTGGCGCTGACGGTCCTGGCGTCGGTCGAGCGGTTGTTGAGGAAGGCCTTCTCGGTCAGTCCGGAGCTCAAGGAACAGTTCCCGGAACTGGAAGCCCGCGCCAACCGCTACATGCCGATCCTGTCCTTCATCGTCAAAGCGGCGGTGCTGATCGTCGCGGTGCTGGGAATTCTTCAGGCCTGGGACATCGGGGGCTTCGTCTGGCTGGCGACGGATGCGGGGCGCAACATCCTGGGCTCCGTCGTGTCGATCGTCATCGCGATCGGCGTTTCCATCGCCGTCTGGGAGGTATCGACGCGCCTGATCGAGCGCAGGCTCGCCGATCGCACCGACGACGACGGCAACCCCGTCATCATCAGCGGCCGTACCCGGACGATTCTCGGCCTCGTCCGCAACACGACCAGGATCGTGCTGGCGGTGATGCTGATCATCATCATCCTCTCCGAGATCGGCGTCGACATCACGCCGCTCCTGGCCGGCGCCGGTGTCATCGGCCTCGCGATCGGTTTCGGTGCCCAGACGCTGGTGAAGGACATCATCACCGGCCTCTTCATCCTGTTCGAGGACACGGTGTCGGTGGGCGATGTCGCGACGCTCGGCGGGCATACCGGTGTCGTCGAGGCGATGTCGATCCGCACCGCGCGTCTTCGCGACCTTTCCGGCACCGTCCACGTCGTGCCCTACAGCGAGGTGACGACGGTCGAAAACCTGACCAAGGACTTCTCGTTCGCGCTGCTCGAAGTAGGCGTCGCCTACCGCGAGGATGTCGATCAGGTGATGCAGGTGCTGCACCAGATCGGCGACGAGCTCCGCCGCGACCGTGACTATCGGCGCGACATCCTCGAGCCGCTGGAGATGCTCGGCGTCGACAGCTTCGGCGACAGCGCCGTCATCATCAAATGCCGGATCAAGACCAAGCCGATTCGCCAATGGTACGTGATGCGCGGTTTCAACCGCCTGATGAAGAAGCGGTTCGACGAGCTGGGGATCGAGATCCCGTTCCCGCACCAGACGATCTATTTCGGCGTCGACAAGGAAGGGAAGGCGCCGGCTGCGCGGATCGAGATCGACAAGCTGGAACGGCTGGCCGGGGGCGAGCTATCCAGCGAAAGCACGCCCGAGACGAACGGAGAATCCGGGCCGTCCGAGCGCAGTTAGCCTGATAGGACAACGGGCCGGCCACCATGGCCGGCCCGGTCGTTCTGGCGATTTCCAGTATCGCAGGTTATGCCGCGGCTGCACGCCGCCGGCGGCGAAGGCCGGTCAGGGTGATGAGGACCGCCGGCGCCAGCAGGCCGAGCGACAGAGGCTCGGGCACCGCGGTCAGCTTGCCGCCATCGGCCAGCAGATAGGTCCGCGCACCGAGATAGGCGTTGTCGGGGTTGGCCGGATCGTAGAAGAAGTTGAAGCCGTTGCCGGCGATGTTGGTGATCTTGTTCCCGTCGATGATCGCCCCCAGCAACTCGTCGACATGAAGGTCGAAGGCGAGGTCCAGCAGGCCGGCGCTTTCCAGGATCAGCTGCTCGAAGTTGATGGTCTCACCCAGCGTCACCGCGCCCAGGATGTCCAAGGTATCGAAGCCGTCGCCGCCGTCGGCGAGGCCGGTGATGGTAGAGCCGGTGTCGAGCGTCAGAAGGTCGTTGCCGCCGCCCAGGTCGATGGCGCTGGTGGCGCCGGCGATGATCCCGGAGTTGGTGACCGTGTCGTCCTGGGTGCCGACGAGGCGGATGCCGTAGCCGTCGAAGCCTTCGATGCGGCCGGCATTGGCGATCGTCGTTGCCGCGAAGGCGCCGCCGGTCGAGCTGTCGTCGACCAGGATGCCGTCCGCCGCGCCGGTGATGACCGCACCCGTCCTGTTGTCGACGGTGCCGCCGCCGAGGGCCAGGCCCTGCGCGGTGTTGGGCTTTCCGTCCGAGCCGTTTCCGGCGGCGCCGGTGCCCTGGATGGTGCCGAAATTGGTGATGTCGGCGATGAAGTCGATGTCGACGCCGTCGCCGTCTCCGTCGGTCGCCGCGCCGTCATAGGCGCCGGTGATGGTGCCGTGGTTGAGGACCGTGCCGTCGCCGTCGGAGCCCACGCCGGAGCCGTTCCGGCCGATGATCACGCCGCCCGTCTCGTTGGTGACGTCGACGTCGACGTCACTGGTGGTACCGTGCCGCTGGCCGGAGATCGTACCGCTGTTGACGATGGTGCCGGCATGGCCCTGCCAGTCGATGCCGTCGTCGCTTTCGCCGGTCACGCCGCCCGAGCAGGTGCCGGCGGTGACGGTGCCGACGCAGATGATCCCGAAATTGGTGACCGTCGCGCCTTCGCCGGGCCGGATCGCGTCGGCCTCGGCCGCCTGGATGATGCCGGTGGCCCGGTTGGTGATAGTGACCGTGGCGGCGGTCGATTCGATGTCGTCGAAGTCGATCGCCTGGCCGCCATTGGTCGCGGTGATCGTGCCGGAATTGTCGATCGTGAAGGTTCCGGTGGTCGTGTCGAGACCGCTGTCGGCGGTGACCCGAATGGCGTCGGCCTGGGAGATGATGGTTCCGCCGAACTGATTGGTCACCGAGAACGTGGTGACGTTATCCAGGCTTCCTCCATGGTCGAGATTGATCGCCCGGTCATCCGAGTCGCTCGCGTCTATGAGGCCGCTGTTGTCGATCGTGATGCTGCCGGAACCCGGCCGAATGGCGTCGTTGCCGTCGCTCTCGATGATGCCGGTCGCGGCGTTGGTGATCTGGATGACGGCACTGTTGGACTCGATCCCGCCGAAATCCAGTGCCTGACCGCCGTCGGAAAAGATCGTTCCCGCGTTGTTGATGTCGATCGTGCCGCCCACGACGTCGCTGTCGATGCGGAAGGCGTCGTTGTCGGCGGAGAGAACCGCACCCGCATTGTTGTTCAGGGTGAAGTTCCTGACCGTGCTGCCGCCATCGGTATCGATACCGCGGCTGTCCGATGACTCGATGGTGCCGTTGTTGTCGATCGTGACGCCCGGGGCCGGCGAAGGCCCTTCCCAGGTGATCGCGGTGTCGGTGGTCGACAGCGCTGCACCTGCGGCAACCGAGCCGATATCGGAGCCGGTGACGGTCTTCCCGGAGGTGTCGGTACCGGCGTTTATGGTGAACGGAGCCGACAGGGCAGGCGAGGCCCCGGCCAGCAGAATCGCGGATGAGATGACGAGGCGGCGCATGAATACCCCCGGATTTTGAAGTCGGCGGTATCCTTGGGCCGCATCATGACGGCCGCGTCACACATTTGTTGCGGCCGAATGACAGTGGCGAAAAGGCCGGAGCCCCACCGCTTCCGGTGGGGCTCCTGATCCTCCGGTTCAGATTTCGCCGGCGTTCATGCGTTCGGCGATCTTCTCCGCCTGCCGGATCGCGAGCGACACGATCGTCAGCGTCGGGTTCTCGGCGGCACTGGTGGTGAACTGGCTGCCGTCGGAGATGTAGAGGTTCGGAATGTCGTGGGTCTGGCCGGTCGGATTGCAGACGCCGTCCTTGGCATCGGCGCTCATCCGGCAGGTGCCCATGTTGTGGGTCGAGGGGAAGGGCGGAAGCTCGAAGGTCTTGGTCGCCCCGATCGCCTCGTAGATGGCCGAGCCGCGCTTGAAGGCGTGGTTGCGCATAGCGGTGTCGTTCGGATGATCCTCGAAATGGACCACCGGCACCGGCATGCCGTACTGGTCCTTCTGGGAATCATGCAGGGTGACGCCGTTCTGCTCCTGCGGCAGGTCCTCGCCGACCAGCCACATGCCGGCGAAGTGGTCGTACATCTCGATGTCTTTGGCGTATTCCCGTCCCCAGGCACCGGCGATCGTGTTCGAAGCGACGCCCGCCAAGCCGAAGCCGGGCAGAGTCTCCATCTCGTAACCGGCGACGAAGCCCCGCGAATCATCGTGATGGGCTTCATCCTGAACGATGCCGGCCATTTGCGTGCCGCGGTCGAAATGGACCGGTTGGGGCAGGATGGCATAGACCGTTCCGGTCATATGGCGCATGAAGTTCTTGCCCACTTGGCCCGACGAGTTCGCCATTCCGTCCGGGAACATCGACGATGCCGAGTTCAGCAGCAGTCGGGGCGTTTCGACCGAATTGCCGGCGACAGCGATGATCCGCGCCTTCTGCTCGTGGGTGTTGCCCTCCTTGTCGACATAGACGACGCTGGTGACCTTGCCGCTCGAATCGTGGTTGATCTTCAACACCATCGATTCCGGCCGCAGTTCGAAATGCCCCGTGGCTTCGGCCGCGGGAATCTCGGTGTAGAGCGCCGACCACTTCGCGCCGATCTTGCACCCGGCCATGCAGAAGCCGATCTGCTGGCAGCTCGGCCGCCCGCCCCGAGGCTCGGAATTGATCGCCATGTTGCCGGTATGGACCTTGGTGTAGCCGAGGCGCTGGGCGCCGGCGAGCATCGCCTTGAAGTTGTTGTTGCCGGGAAGTTGCGGGATGCCTTGGCGGCCGGTGACGCCCATCTTGTCCTCGGCCATGGAGTAGAAGCGCTCCATCTCGTTGGCATCGACCGGCCAGTCGAGCAGATTGGCGCCCGGAATGTCGCCATAAGTGCTCTTCGCCTTCCATTCATGGTCCTGGAAGCGCAGTGCCGCGCCGGCCCAGTGCACGGTCGTGCCGCCCACCGTCTTGCACACCCACAGCGGCAGGTCCGGGTTCAGCGCGCCGGTCCCGATCCGCTTGTCGGTCCAGGACAGCTTCCCGAACATCGTCCCCCAGTCGTTCTCGATATCGTCCAGGGTCAGACGTTTGCCGGCTTCCAGGCAGACGACGTTGATGCCCTTCTGGGCCAGTTCGTTCGACAGGGTGCCGCCGCCGGCGCCCGAGCCGATGACCACGACGACGGTGTCGTCGTTCAGATCGAATTTAGCCATGGTTCGTCCCTCCCTCGCTCAGGCTTCCGACTCGATGATCGCGTCCAGCCAGCCGGCGTCGTCGAAGCCGCGGTGGAGATAGCCGCCCTGCTGCCATGACGAGCCTTCGTAGCCGAAGAACCGCCAGACCAGCGGATTGCCGTACAGGTTGTTGATCGTGGCCCCGCGCATGGTTCCGAAGAACGGGGTGCCTTCGATGCTTCCGATGGCGTCTTCGGCGTAGCCGTCGCTCAGGTCGAGGAAGGCGATACCGTCGCGGGTCGAATCGAGGGCGGCGATACCGTCGCGGATCTGCGTGGCCATGGCGGGATCGTTCGCCGCTTGCGCGTCAAGCGCCTCGACAACCTTGGCGTAGTACTGATCGCCCAGGAAGTCGTGCGGGAACAGCATCCGCGAGACGCGCAACAGCGTCATCGCCGCATGCTGATCCAGCGTCGTGGTCGACAGCGCCCAGGCGCCGTCGGCCGCGATGACGACGGCACCGCTGCCGATCGCGGCGGCGCCGGCGACCGCGTAGCCGCTTGTTTGCAGGAATTGCCTGCGGTTGATGGACTTGCCTTTCATGTTTCCTCTCCTGTGTATGGCGGGCTGTCGCCGCGGATGCGGACGCAGCTCACCTCTTTATTCGATAGCGCGTGCTTAGACGGAGCGTCCCGCCGCGGAACGGCAAAAAGGCCGTGCCCAGGAGAGGACACGGCCTTTTTGTTCTGTTGGCGGAACGGTGGCCTGAAAGGAAACCCGCAGGGTGGTCCGGCAATACGTACCGTTGTCCGGGGACGGTGACGCCCACGGTTCGTGTGACACTGCCGGCGGACCAATCAGCCCTGCGCGCATGCCTCCCCGTCTGCCCACGTTCTTATTGTTTCAGGCTTGAAGATTATTCGATCAAGTTCGAAGCCAATGCAAGGTCGCACCGACCAGCATCGCAGCGGTCTCTCTATGGCTCTATTGCTTCATCGCCTTGTTTTCGACAGTGAATATCAGCCGGATCAAGGGGGAGCTTGTGAAGAACGATTTGAAAGTTCGGAACCGTACGAATTCTTCTCCGCAAAATTTATATCGTCTGTAAAATGCCACCCGCCTGAATGGGAGATAGTCAAGATGGCGGTGTCCTCATCTCTTGATTGGCTGGTGCGTACGGCGCTGTCCGGCAGGATTTGATGATGACTGCGGTCACGCGATACCTGGGAAGCCGATGGGACGCTGCCGCCACAGTCACACTGGTTGCGCTGTGGATCGCCGGCTGTCTCATCGTCGCCGAAAAACGCGAGAATGCGATCGTCGCGAGCATCAACGATGCCGCGCTGCAAGCCGACCGGGGCGCCGCCAGTACCGCGGCCCAGTATCTGTCACAGCGGTTTGCCGCGCATCGCGGCGTGGTTCACGCGATGGCTTACGACCATCATATTCAGGAGCTGCTGCAGCGGCTTGAGATCGATGCCTCCGACCCGACGTCGCTCGCATGGCAAGAGGAATGGCTGGCATCTTCGTCGACCCTTGCGGAGATCGCCGACGCGATCGACATCAATCCGCTGTTCCTGGCCGACATGCGCGGCATGGTCCGGGCGGCCAGTGACCGCTCCTCTAAAGATGCCATCGCCTCGATCGACGTGTCGAAGAGGCCCTACTTTCAGGCCGCGACGCACGGCCGGTTCGGTGAGCAGTTCGCGTTCGGCTTCTTGGATAAGGTGCCGGGCTATTTCGTCTCGGCGCCGGTCAAGAACGCCGACGACGTCGTCGGGGTGCTGGTAGCGCGCACGGACCTGCGGAAGTTCGGTTGGATTTTCCGCTTGGCGAGCGGCAGCTCGATCTTGCTGGACCAACATCATGTGGCGGTTCTGGCCCCGGACAACTCGATCGAGGCTCCCTGCCAGTTCCCCGACATGCGGCCGCTGCTTACTGTCGAGGAGCTTCAGTCACGCTACGGTACCCGCGATCTTCCCGTTTGCACCGGGAAAGACAGCAAGCTCGTATCCCGTATCAGCGCAACACTGATTCAGGACAGTCCGAAGATCGAGGGTACCGAGCTTCGGGTCGTTCACGTCGGAAATCAGTTTCCCAACTACGGCTCTATCCTGATCGAACACCGACTGCTCTGGGTAGGGTTGGCGCTCGTCGGCACGGCAACGATCATTCTTGGCTTCCGCACACTTCACTATCTTCAGGATTTGAAGACGCGGGCAATCTTCGATGCGCTGACCGGGCTCTTCAATCGCGCGCATACGCGGGAAGTGGCGAATGTCCTGCTTGGTGCCGACGATCGCGATCCGCACCGCTATATGGCTGCACTCCTGCTCGACATCGACCATTTCAAGCGGGTCAACGACACGCACGGGCACGCGGCCGGCGACGCCGTCCTGCGGCAGCTCGCAGCGATTCTCACAGATGCGAAACGGAAAGCCGACGTCCTCGGCCGTTGGGGTGGCGAGGAATTCGTCATTTTCGGCCATGTCGAGGGTGAGGCCGAAGCACTCGCTTTCGCCGGGCGCGTTCGTCAGTCTGTTGCGGCTCATCGTTTCGTGGAAAAGGTCGCGACTCCGGAAATCGTGACCGTCAGCATCGGCGTTGCGCTCCGAAATCCGGGCGAGACCCTCGACTCCCTGGTGAATCGTGCTGACGCCGCCCTTTATGAGGCAAAGGCCGCCGGGCGCAACTGTGTCCGCATGGCGACGCCGGTCTCGCGGGCAGCCGCCGTCCCTACGGACAACCGACGGATGGCTTAGAGGCCCCCGCTTGTTTGTCGGATCCGGTTCAGTGAAACGCATTTTGGAGAATGCGCATCTCCGGCGATGCTTCTGAAGCGAGGAAGGATGATGCGAACCCGCAGTCCTGATCCGGCGCCGGCATCCTCGTCCGGTGGGGTGTCGGCGCATGGTCGAGCCGATGCACGCCGTTTCGCGTTGCGCTTCGGCCCGCTCGCCCTCTCGCTTCTCTGGATCCTTGGCTGCCTTCTGATTGCAGGAGAACGCGAGAGAGCGGCGGTCGAACGGCTGGAGGCGTCGGCGGCCGCAGCGGCGCATGCGGCCGCCGCAGCCAATGCCCAGTATCTGGCGCAGTATTTCGCTTCCTATCGCGGCGCAATTCGGGCGGCGGCCTATCTGCAGAATGTGCACGATTTGCTCATCGACCTGGATTCGGGGGCGCTCGATCCCGACAGCGCGGCCGGACAGTCTCGTGCGATCGAGGTTGCCACACGGCTTGCCGAAATCGTCGATGCGGTCGGGGTTGGCACCATGTTCCTCGCCGACCGTCGGGGATTGGTTCGTGCCAATAGCGGGCGGTTGGAGGCAAACCGGCAGCTCGCCTTCGACGTTTCTTTCCGCGCCTACTTCGAAGAGGCGATGGCCGGCGGCTATGGGGCTCAGTTCGCCATAAGCCAGATTGACCATGCCCCGGGCTACTTCTTTTCGGCCCCCGTATGGAACGGTGGCAGGGTGATCGGCGTATTAGCCGTACGTCTCGACTTGCAGGAATACGGGGCCGTGCTGGGGTCTTCCTCGGGCGACCTGCTGGTCGTCGATGAATATGACGTTGTCGTCTTGGCGCCTCATGAACCGGTTCGGCCCCCTTGCGCCTTCGACGGCGCCGCGCCGTCCTTGTCGCAGGAAGATAGCAAGCAGCGATATGGCCTGCAGTCCGTCCCGCCATGCGGGATCACGGATGGTTCTAGGCGAGGCGCTCGCAGTGGCGGTCAGCCTTATGACGGCAGCGTCGACGTGGCCGATACCCGCCTCCGGATTGCGTACAGGGGGGATAGCGGCAAGGCCGCCGGGATCGTCGTCGAACAGCGCGTGCTGTGGATTCTGGTCGCAGGTCTTGGGATCATCGCCATCACCCTGACCTTCAAGACCATCCGCTACGTCGACGATCTCAAGGAACGCGCGACTACGGATGCCCTCACCAGCCTTAACAATCGTGCCCATACCACGCGGCTGGTAGCATCGCTGCTATCGGCGGCGGACCGCGACCCGCACAGGCGGATCGCAGCCGTGCTGATCGACGTCGACAAGTTCAAGGCGGTCAACGATACCTTTGGCCACGCAGCGGGCGATGCGGTCCTGAAACGCATCGCCGGCCTGCTACAGGCGACGGGCCGGAAGGGGGATGTCCTCGGCCGCTGGGGCGGTGAAGAGTTCGCGGTGTTCGGTCACGTCGAGAACGAAAGCGATGCGGTCGCCTTCGGCGAACGGCTGAGGACCGCGATCGCCGAAGCCGCCTTTGGCTCTGACGAGACCATGCCGGGGCATGTGACGGTCAGCATCGGCGTCGCCCTTCATGGGCGGAACGAAAGCCTCGATAGCGTGGTCAGCCGGGCGGATGCGGGGCTCTATGCGGCCAAGGCCGGCGGTCGCAATCAGGTCCGCCTCGTCAAGCCGCCTTCCTCACCGATACGGGGAGGTGCGGCCGAGGCTGGACCTGCCGCCGAGAGTCCTTCGTGAAAAGGTCGAGGGCGGGCAAGCCGAGGGATCGCCATCCAGATCAGGGGCGACCGTCAGGGTACGCCGGATCTCGTCGGATTTGAGGCCGATCGCCATCGGCCGCCTGACGCCCGGCAGGACGGCGACGTCATATAGTTCCTCCACAATCCCCTCGATCCGCATCCAGTGCACGATGTCGCCGCTGCGCAGGTCGATGACCTGAATCGCGCAGCGGCCCTCGGCGTCGCGGGCCTTCAGGTTGTCGTCGAGGGTCAAGCCCTGGAAGGTCTTGTTGTTACGGGCCAGCGACAGGCCGACGACGGCGAAGTCGCCGTGGAAGCTCAACCCCCGCAGATAGCCCGGGCAGAATGTCATCGGCTCGAACCGGCCGGTTTTCTCGTCGATCTGTCCGAAGAAGCCGGTGCCGGAATCGAGCACCCATAGCTTGCCACGATACACGCGGGGCGAATGGGGCATCGACAGGCCCGAGGCGACGATTTCGTTGCTGGGAACGTCGATGACAACGCCGCCGTCGTTACGCCGGTCGCGCCAGCCGTCAGCGATGTCCGACTTGCTGACCGCCGTCACGTATTTCGGCTTGCCGTCCGCCATGGCCAGCCCGTTCATGTGGCAGCGGTCTTCGGCGGCGAGCTTGGTGATGAAGGGGGGCTTCCAGATCGGCTCGAAACTGTAGCGGTCGCTCACCGTCGCCAGACAGCTGAACAGCGTGTTGCAGAAGATCGGCCGTCCGTCGGTGTCGATGCCGATGTCGTGGATGTCGAGATCGCCGGTGGTATAGGCGACCTGCGGTACGTAGACGCGGTCGTAGCCCTCATGCGCCTGGCCCGGCAGCAAAGCGTTCTCGAACCGCCAGAGTTGGTAGAGCGTGCTCATGTAGAGCGTATCCGGGCTGGTCCACAGGCCCATGCAGCGGTTGAAGGTGCGTTCGAATATCGAAAGACGGCCGTCCGGCCGCAACCCGATCAGGAACAGCTTGCCGGTCTGATAGGTGGTGAAGGCGAGGCTGACGTTTTCCTCGGCCAGCCAGTTGGGGAACTGGCGCGAGCCCATCATCTCGAGCTTCGGTGCCGTTTCCGCTCCGGTGGCGGCTCCTACCGCACCGGTTTCCGCGACCTCGCTGTCGGCGACGCTCTGATCGGTCATGTCTTCTTAATCTCTTCGGTCTTGAATCCGATGATCCGCCATTTGCCGGGGGCGAGGCGAAAAGTCAGCCTACGGGCTCGGTAACGAGGCGGCAACGCCGAGTTGCGGGGGACTCACGCATGCATTTCCTTGACCCCCTCCGGGCCGTATTGCACCTTTGCCGCATTTCCGGGGCGAGATCGGCGAGAGAACCGGCGTGGGTTCCCGGTTTCCGCGGCGACGGGGGGACGTACGCATGAGGACCCTGCGGAAATACATCAAGCCCGTCCATCTCGTCGGGCTGGCGATGCTGGCGGGGCTCTGGGGCCTCCGCTTCGTCGATCCCGGACCTCTGCAAATTCTCCGCCTCAAGACCTTCGACTTCTATCAGCGACTCGAGCCGCGCGAATACGTCCCGGCGCCGGTCACCATCATCGACCTCGACGACGAAAGCCTGGCCGCCTACGGCCAGTGGCCGTGGCCGCGCTCGCTGCTGGCCAAGCTGGTCTCGCAGCTCGGCGCCTACGGCGTCGCGGTGGTGGGCTTCGATATTGTCTTTCCTGAGTATGACCGCATGTCGCCGACCCTGGTCGCCGACAGCCTGGCGGGCATACCCGACGACATGGCCGACAAGCTGCGCGCCCTGCCGCGCAACGAAGCGGCTTTCGCCGAGGCGATGAAGAAGGTCCGGGTCGTGTTGGGCCAAGGGACGCTGCCCCGCCCGTCCGAGGACCGCGAGGAGAAGGCGGTGAAGGCGAGCTTCGCCTTCAAGGGCGTGAACCCCACCGACTATCTGAACCGCTTCCCGGGCGTGGTGCGGAACGTTCCCGAACTGGAAGAGAACGCGGCCGGCCTCGGCATGTTCTCTCTGACGCCGGAAATCGACGGTGTCGTGCGACGCGTGACCACTCTTCTCAGGGTCGACGAGCAGATCTATCCTGCGCTCACGGTGGAGATGCTGCGTGTCGCCGCCGGGCAGAGCACGCTCCTGGTGAAGAGCGATCCCACCGGCGTCGAAAGCATCGTCATCCCGAAGCTGACCGAGATTCCGCTGGATCGCACCGGCCGGGTGTGGGTGCATTTCGCGCCCCACGACCGGGCGCGCTACGTCTCGGCCAAGGACGTGCTCGACGGGACGCTGCCCAAGAACCGGCTCGCCGGCCATTTCGCCATCATCGGCACCTCGGCGGTGGGGCTCCTCGATATCCGGGCGACCCCGATTTCCGACGTGCTGCCGGGGGTCGAGGTCCATGCCCAGCTGCTCGAGGACATTCTCACCCAGGCCTTCACGCAGATGAAGGCGGGGGCCAAGAGCCTGACCTATCACCCGCTGACCGAGCCCAAGTTCGCCAAGGGCGTCGAGATGTCGATCGTCATCGTCGTCGGGCTTTTGATGGTGCTGCTGGTGCCGCTGCTGGGCGCCACATACACCCTGATCTTCGCGGTCGCGGTCATCGCGGCCATGATCGGCGGATCTTGGTACGCCTACGAAGACAAGCGGATGCTGATCGATCCGATCTATCCCGCCCTCTCGGCGATGCTGCTCTACATGACCCTCACCTATATGAACTACGTCCGCGAGGAGGCGCAGCGGCGCCAGGTGCGCGGCGCGTTCAGCCGCTACATGTCGCCGGCCCTCGTCGAGCGTCTTGCCGAGGACCCGAGCCAGTTGAAGCTTGGCGGCGAGATGAAGGACATGACGCTGCTGTTCTGCGACATCCGCGGCTTCACCACCATCTCCGAGCAGTTCGATCCGGAGGGGCTGACCCGGTTCATCAACCGCTTCCTCACCCCCATGACCGACGTGATCCTGCAGCGCCAGGGCACGATCGACAAATACATGGGCGACTGCATCATGGCCTTCTGGAACGCGCCGCTGAACGACGGGCAGCATGCGGCCCACGGCTGCGAATCGGCGCTTGTCATGCTCGACGCCTGCAAGGACCTGAACGAGGTGGTGAAGGCGGAGGCCGAGGCGGAAGGCCGTAAGCATGTCCCGGTCAAGATCGGCATCGGCCTCAATACCGGCAATGTCTGCGTCGGCAACATGGGCTCGGACCAGCGCTTCGACTATTCGGTACTGGGCGACGACGTGAACCTCGCCTCGCGCCTCGAAGGCCAGTCCAAGACCTATGGCGTCCTCATCGTCATCGGCGAGGGGACACAGCGCGAGGCGCCGGAGTTCGCGACGATCGAGCTCGACCTGATCCGCGTGAAGGGCAAGACCAAGCCGGTGCGCATCTTCGCCCTGCTCGGCAATCCCGAGGTCGCAAACAGCACCGAATTCCAGACGTTCAAGGCCGTTCACGAGGAGATGCTCGCCGCCTATCGGGCGCAGCGCTGGTTGGACGCGCGCCGGAAGCTCACCGAAGCGCGGACGCTGTGCGCGCCATGGGAGATCGAGGGTCTTTACGATCTGTTCGAGGAACGGATCGACGCCTTCGAGGAAGCGTCGCCGGGCCCCGATTGGGACGGCGTCTTTGTCGCCACCAGCAAATAGGCAGACATGGCCGAGGTCACGATCTATCACAACCCGCGCTGCAGCAAGTCGCGCGAAGCTCTCAAACTGCTGCGCGATCACGGTGTCGAGCCGAGGATCGTCGAGTATCTGAAGGAGCCGCCATCACCGGGAGAGCTGATGGCGATTCTCGACAAGCTCGACATGGCGCCGCGTGAACTGATGCGCCGCAAGGAAGCGCCCTATAAGGACCTCAACCTCGACGATACGGCGCTCGGTCGCGACGCCCTCGTTGCGGCGATGGCGGCCCACCCGGTGCTGATCGAGCGTCCGGTGGTCGTGAAGGGCGACAAGGCTGTTCTCGGACGCCCGCCCGAGCGGGTGCTGGAGATCGTCTGACCGCGCCTTGGACCGCCGCTTCTGCGGCCAAGCACTGCCTCTCCTAGCATTTCCAGAGTGTCATCGTCGGGCTCGCGCCGACGATCTGGATTCCCTGTCCGGTGTCGTCGGTGAATGTGACGACGGTGCCGAGGATGACAAAAGGGTCGGGTGCCGAGCGGTCCTTCAGACTGCCGGGTGCGGGTGGCGGCCGCCGTCTTTGCGGAAGCGGCCAAGATAGGTCGGCAGCACCACCTCGAGCGACGTCGGCGCGATGCCGAGATCGGCGAGGGTCGCCGCGTCGTCCGAGACCACGTTGTCCATTTTCAGGAGTTCGACCTGATCGCGCGTCAGGACCGGCATCGGCAGGCGTTCGAGGACCGAGCCGATGGCCTCGGCCAAACCCCAGGAGATCGGAACCAGCACCCGCCGGCGGTCGATCTCGTGCAGCATCAGCTCCATCAGCTCTCGGAACGTATAGACGTACGGGCCGCCGACTTCGTAGGTCCGTCCCGCGGTCCGGGGCTCGTCGATGATGCGGCGGATAGCCTCGGCGACGTCACCGACATAGACGGGCTGGAAACGGGTCTCGCCGCCGCCGATCAGCGGCAGCGCGGGAGAGAGCCGGGCGATCGCCGCGAACTGATTGAACAGCTCGTCCTCCGGCCCGAAGATGACGCTCGGCCGGACTATGGTGGCGCCGGAGAAGGCTTCGGAAGCCGCTTTCTCGCCGGCTGCTTTCGACCGGGCGTAAGAGGACGAGGACTTGGCGTCGGCCCCGATCGCTGAAATCTGCACCAGCCGCCTCACGCCGGCGGCGGCCGCTGCCGTCGCGATACGCCGGCCGATCTCGGCATGGGTGGCCTGGAAGGTTGCCTTGCCACGCTCGAACAGGGTGCCGACCAGGTTGACGACGGCATCGCTGCCCGTCACGGCTGCGGCGACGGAGGCGTCGTCGCCGGGATCGTAGGCCACCGGGGCGATCTGCCCGACATCGCCTATCGGCTTCAGGAACTCGGCGCCGACCGGATCGCGCGACATGACACGGATACGGGCGCCGTGATCGGCCAGCCGCTTGACCAGATAACGGCCAACGAATCCGCTTCCACCGAAGATCGTGACGACGAGCGATGGCATTCAGCCCCTCCAGCACATCGGCTTTCCCTGCGATGCCATCTCGGTTCGGCATCGCAGGGTCAATTGATGCCCGAGCCCGCCGCGCGCTGTCACGCCTAAAGTTCGTTGACAGCAAGACCGCGAATAACTAATTCGGGGGCCTCGTTCGCCCTTGCCCAGGTGGCGGAATTGGTAGACGCGCTAGCTTCAGGTGCTAGTGACCCAAAAGGTCGTGGAAGTTCGAGTCTTCTCCTGGGCACCATCGAGACCCTCGGCACCCGGCCCGAGGTTGCAGCGCGGGAAACGGGTGAATGACGGTCCATCTTCATCGCGGTGATCTGCCCGAGGGGCTGACGTTCGGTGACAGCGTCGCCATCGACACCGAGACGATGGGGCTCAAGGTCGTGCGTGACCGGCTCTGCGTTGTGCAGCTTTCTGCGGGCGACGGCGATGCGCATGTCGTCCATTTCCCCGAGCCCGTCTACGATGCGCCGCGGCTCAAGGCGCTGCTCGCCGATCCTTCGGTCACCAAGCTGTTCCACTTCGGTCGCTTCGACATCGCGACGCTGAACGCCTATCTCGGCGTGCTGGCGGAGCCGGTCTACTGCACCAAGATCGCTTCGAAGCTGGTACGCACATTCACCGACCGTCACGGGCTCAAGGATCTGTGCCGGGACCTCATCGGGGTCGAACTGTCGAAGGTCCAGCAGAGCTCGGATTGGGGGGCGCCGGAACTGACGCCCGAACAGCAGGCCTATGCCGCGTCCGACGTTCTCTATCTGCATGCCCTGCGGGAAAAGCTGGATACCATGCTCGCGCGCGAAGGTCGCACCGAGTTGGCGGCGGCCTGCTTCCGATATCTTCCCCATCGTGCCGCGCTGGACCTCGCCGGCTGGGAAGACGTCGACATCTTCGCGCACTGAAAACCCGCCGTCGTTGTTTGATTTTTAACGCGCATTCCCCATACTGTGGGGCAATGCAAGAACGATACCGTTGCTCACAGCCAAAGGGCCTGGTCCGTTGACGGCGGCGTCTCCGGCAACGGCGGCTGCGATGGATGGCGACCTCGCGGTCGCGCGGCGGGTCCTCGCGACGGAAGCCCGCGCGATCGATGCTCTGGCTGCCTCTCTCGGCGGGCGCTTCGGCGAAGCCATCGACATGCTGGCGACGGTGCGCGGCCGGGTGGTCGTCACCGGCATGGGCAAGAGCGGCCACGTCGCGCGCAAGATCGCGGCGACCCTGGCCTCGACGGGAACGCCGGCCCTGTTCGTTCATCCGGGCGAGGCCAGTCACGGCGACCTCGGCATGATCACCGCCGAGGATGCGGTGCTGGCCCTGTCCAATTCGGGCGAGACCCCGGAACTCGGCAACCTGATCGCCTATACCCGGCGCTTCCGTATCCCGCTGGTGGCGATGACCGGTCGCCCCGGCAGCACCCTGGGTCGACACGGCCGACGTTGCGCTGGTGCTCCCCGACAGTCCGGAGGCTTGCCCGATGGGGCTCGCGCCGACCACCTCGACGACGGTGATGCTGGCCCTGGGCGATGCGATCGCGGTCGCCCTGCTCGAACGGAAGGGATTCTCGGCCGAGAACTTCCACGTTTTCCATCCCGGCGGGCGGCTGGGGCAGCGGCTGGGCCGGGGCCGCGACATCATGCATGACGGCGTCGCCGTGCCGCTGGCGGCGTTCGACACGGCCATGTCGGAAGCGCTGCTGATCATGACGGCCAAGAGCTTCGGCTGCGTCGGCATCACTGACGGTGACGGGGCCCTGGCCGGGATCGTCACCGACGGCGATCTGCGGCGCCATATGAGCGACGATCTGCTGGCGCTTTCGGCGCGGACGGTGATGACGCCGTCACCGAAGGTCATAGCTCCCGACGCCTTGGCGGCGGAGGCGCTTGCGGTGATGAACAAGGCGAGCATCACCAGTCTGTTTGTCGTCGCCGACCGACGACCGGTCGGCATCGTCCACATCCATGACTGCCTGCGCGCCGGGGTCGCATGACGATGGAGCTTCCCACGGCTCGGAGCTGGTTGGTACGAGGCTTCGGCGCAGGCGCACGGCCGGATGGCACCCATCACGCGACGCGCTACCGGCGTTTCGTCTCGCTGATGAAGTTCGTGCTGCCGCTGTCGGCGCTTGGTCTCGCATTGCTGGTGTTCGTATGGCCGAATCTGAGTGGCGACGACCTCGGCTTCCGTCTCGACTTCAGCAGTGCCGACTATGCTGTCGACGGCACGGTACAGATGACCAAGCCGCATTTCGTCGGCGTCGACAAGAACGGACAGCCTTTCGCGGTGTCGGCTGAAATCGCCACCCGCGCGGCCGGGAACCCGGACATGATCGCGCTCGATTCGCCCCAGGCCGACATGACCTCGTCCGAAGGAGAGTGGATCGCCCTGACGGCCGAAAAGGGAAACTACGACCGCAAGGCGGAGATCATCGAGCTGGTCGGCTCGGTAAGCCTCTACAGTGCGTCAGGCCTCGAATTCCATACCGAGCGCGCCGAGGTCGATCTTGCTCAAGGGGTCGCGTCCGGCGAGGACCCGGTCGACGGACAAGGGCCGTGGGGCCTTATCAAGGCCACCGGCTTTCGCTACGCCCAGAACGACGGACGGCTGGAATTCTTCGGCCGCCCCCGGATGACGCTGTTCTGATTGCCATGCTGCTACTGAGACGTCTCCCTATCCTGACCGCCCGGATCGCCGCGATCCTGCTACTGGGGCAGGCGCTGCCTGACAGCGGCGTCACGGCCCAGACGCTGAAGCACAACTCCAGTCAGCCGATCGAGATCATCGCCGACGCGATGGAATGGCAGCAGGAGCAGCGGATCGCCATCGCCCGTGGTCATGCCGATGCCGTGCAGGGCGAATACAGGCTGCGGGCCGATCAGCTGACCGCCTATCTCGGCGATGCCGAAAACGGAACCGGTGCCAATGGCGGTGCGGGGAATGGCGACGGCGGCGACGCGCTCGGAGAAATCCGCCGGATCGACGCGACGGGCAATGTCTTCCTGTCCACCCCGCGCGAGACGGCGCAAGGTTCGGCCGGGGTCTACGACGTCGTCAACGGCGTGGTCGTGCTCACCGGGAACGTGGTTCTGACGCGGGACGACAACATCATCCGCGGCGAACGCCTGGTGCTCGATCTCGAGTCCGGGAAAAGCCGGATCGAGTCCCCCAACGCTCCCGGCACCACCACCGGCGCGGACGGGCGGGTGCGGGCGCTGTTCCTGCCTCAGAACGCGAAGGAGAAGCCGCAATGACGGCCGCCGGAGCGGGCATATGGTGAACGAGAACGCCGGCGAGGATCGACCCAAGCCCACTCTCGTTGCCGAGAACCAGGGGCTGGTGGTCGCGCATCTCGGCAAGCGCTACAAGAAGCGGCCGGTGCTCCGCGACGTGGGCCTGTCGGTGCAGCGCGGCGAGGTGGTTGGCCTGCTGGGGCCCAACGGCGCCGGCAAGACCACCTGCTTCTATGTCATCACCGGTCTGCTGGCGCCCGATTACGGCAGCATCAGCCTGGACGGGCACGAGATCACCGACATGCCGATGTACCGTCGTGCGCGGCTCGGCATCGGCTACCTGCCGCAGGAAGCGTCGATCTTTCGCGGCCTGACCGTGGAGAACAATATCCGCGCGGTGCTGGAGGTCGTCGAAGCGGTCCCGGACACGCGGGAAGCTCTGCTCGACGAGCTTCTGGCCGAGTTCTCGATCTCGCATCTCCGTCGTACGCCCGCCCTGGCTCTGTCGGGCGGTGAGCGGCGCCGGGTCGAGATCGCACGGGCGCTGGCGTCGCGGCCGAGCTTCATGCTGCTCGACGAACCGTTGGCGGGGATCGACCCGATCGCCGTCGCCGAGATACGTGAGTTGGTCATGCATCTCAAGGATCGCGGTATCGGCGTGCTCATTACCGATCACAACGTCCGCGAAACACTGGATATCGTCGACCGCGCCTACATCCTGCACGACGGCACCGTGCTGATGGAGGGCGCGCCGGCCGAGATCGTGGCGCATGAAGGGGTGCGGCGCGTCTATCTCGGCGAAAGGTTCAGCTTGTAGGTCGTCATGGCTGTTTCACCCCGCCTAGAGCTCCGCCAGACCCAGTCGCTCGTTATGACGCCGCAGTTGCAGCAGGCGATCAAGCTGCTGCAGCTGTCGAACCTCGAACTGCATGACTATGTCGACCGCGAACTGGAGCAGAATCCTCTGCTCGAGCGGGCGAGCCCGGAGAGCCTGCGCGAAACGGAGCGCTATGACGGCGCGGCGGCCACCAAGCCGCGCGATTCGGCCGACGGCGTCAGGGCCGAGTCCATGCCGTCAGAGGATAGTGCGCCGCTGGATGCGGACTATGGGAACGTCTACGACCCGGACAGCTCGGGCGTCGGTCCTGGCGGACCCAGCCTCGCCGAATGGAACGGCCGCGGCGGCTCGTTCGAGGACGAGGACGGCCCCAGCGTCGAGCGGACCCTCAGCACCGAGGTCAGCTTCCGCGAGCATGTGCTGGAGCAGCTCGCCGAGGAGATCGTCGATCCGCGCGAACGGCTGATCGGACAGGCTCTCGTCGACGGCCTTGACGAGAGCGGCTATTTCACCGGGGATATCGAAGCCATCGCCGAGCTTCTGGCCTGCGACGTCTCTGCCGTCGAGACGATGCTGGAGAAGCTTCAGAAATTCGATCCGCCGGGCATCTTTGCCCGGAACCTCAAGGAATGCCTGGCGATCCAGCTTCGCGAGCTCGACCGCTACGACCCGGCCATGGCGGCGCTACTGGACAATCTGGAGCTTCTCGCGGCGCGTGAGCTTCCGGCATTGCGACGGGTCTGCGGCGTCGACGCGGAAGACCTCGCCGACATGATCGCCGAGATCAAGGCGCTGAACCCCAAACCGGCGTCGATCTTCGACAGCCATGTCGCCCAGACCGTGATCCCCGACGTCTTCGTCCGTCGTGCCACGGACGGCGGCTGGATCGTCGAGCTCAACAACGACACCCTGCCGCGGGTGCTGGTCGATATGCGCTACCACAGCCGCGTCAGCCATACCGCGAAGTCGAAGGAAGAGAAGGTCTACCTGGCCGAGCGTCTGCAATCGGCGAACTGGCTGGTGAAGTCGCTCGATCAGCGCGCGACGACCATCCTCAAGGTGGCGACCGAACTGGTGCAGCAGCAGGAAGCGTTCCTGGAGCGCGGCATCGAATATCTGCGGCCGCTGACGCTTCGCGACATCGCGGAGGCGATCGGCATGCACGAAAGCACGGTGAGCCGCGTCACCAACAACAAGTACATCGCCACGCCGCGCGGCGTGCACGAGATGAAGTACTTCTTCACCTCGGCGATTGCCCATGCCAGCGGCGGTGCCGCCCATTCGGCCGAGTCGGTCCGCTATCGCATCAAGGCGCTGATCGACCAGGAGCCGGCGGACGCGGTGCTGTCCGACGACCGCATCGTCGAGATCCTCAACGGCTCGGGGATCGACATCGCCCGGCGCACCGTCGCTAAATACCGCGAAGCGCTCCGCATACCCTCTTCGGTCCAGCGCCGCCGCCTGAAAATGGCGCACGCGTAAAGTAGGCCCTCCGGACGAGCCGGAGGGCGACGGATGATTGGGGTGCTGTTATTGTCGTCCTCCGGCGTGTCCGGAGGACCCAGGCACGAGGCGGCGCGCGCGGCCCTCAGGCGGCGTTGTGGCTCGCCAGCGGCTCCGTCAGCAGCGCGTAGAGCGCGTCGGGATTGTTGGTGCCTCTGAGCTTCGCGCACATGCTCTTGTCACGCAGCAGCCGCGAGACACGGGCGAGCGCCTTCAGGTGATCGGCGCCGGCACCTTCCGGGGCCAGCAGCAGGAAGATCAGATCGACCGGCTGGTCGTCGACCGAATCGAAATCGATCGGATGCTCGACCCTGGCGAAGATGCCGTAGAGCTGGTCGAGCTCGGGCATCTTGCCGTGCGGAATGGCGATGCCGAGGCCGATCCCGGTGCTGCCCAGGCGCTCGCGCTCCAGCAGCACGTCGAAGATCTTGCGCTCAGGCACGCCGGTAATGGCTTCGGCGCGATGAGCGAGTTCCTGTAGAGCCTGCTTCTTGCTCGTCGCCCGAAGGCTGGCGATGACCCCGTCAGGGGGCAAAAGGCTGGCAATTTCCATGAAGCGAAACCTTTCGGTTCAACGACCGAGATTGTCTGTCTCGATCCAGCCGATATTGCCGTCGGCACGGCGATAAACGAGATTGAGCTCCTTGTTGCCGCTGTTTCTGAACAGCAGCACCGGCAGCTCGGCGAGTTCCATCCGCATCACGGCCTCGCCAACCGACAGGGTATGGATGCGGATGCTCGTTTCGGCCACGATGGCCGGGTTGTCGCCCGTCGCCTGGGCTTCGCCGGACGACTCGTCCTCTGCTGCGAGGACGTACTGCCGGGCTTCCTCTTCGGGAATGGCGCCGGCAGCGGCGTGTGCATGATGATGATCCACCAGACGCCGTTTGTACCGGCGCAGGCGCTTCTCGATCCGATCCGCGGCCACGTCGAAGGCGGCATGCATGTCGTCGTTCGTCGCGTGGCTCTGCACCGTGACGCCCGTTCCGGCGTGCACGGTGACGTCGACCCGATAGCCGATACCCTCACGCGCAAAGACAACCTGTCCCTCGATCGCCCGATCGAAGTACTTGCTGGCTCCACTGGTAATCCGCTCGATGACGTTGCTCCGCAACGACTCACCGACGTCGACCTGTTTTCCGGAAACGGTGACCTTCATGAATTCGTGCGTGTGATCGGAAGATTCAACGGCCTATCCCTCAACGGGCCGTGAGAGGGGCCGGAAGTTAGTTAAGGCCCCTGGCCCTGTCAATATGACGTAAGGCAGCACGTTCTCTAGGCCCCTGCAGCACTCGACCCGGCCGTGCAGGGAGGACCAACAAACGCTCATCCTCCCACCGAAAATGCCAACAACGCGTTAACACGCGCTGGAACACCGGGGGTTACGCCGGCAGATCGGGGACGTCCATCCAGCAGCGCTTCTTCCAGCTTTCCCGTGCCAGTTCGGCGAGCTGAACGCCCTTGGCGCCCTCCAGCAGGTTCCATTTGAACGGGGCGTCCTCGGCGACGTGGCGGATAAAGGCTTCCCATTGCAGCTTGAAGGCGTTGTCGAACAGGGCGCGCTGATCCGGCACTTTCTGCCAGGTCTCGAAGAACTTCACCGGCTGCTCGATGTCGGGATTCCAGACGCAGCGCGGCGTCGCCTCGCGCCCCTGGATGACGACGTCGGTCAGGCCGACCACCGCGGAGCCCTCGGTGCCGTCGACGTGGAAGGTCAGCAGGTCGTCGCGGCGGACGCGGGTGCAGAACGAGGTGTTGAAATTGACGGTGATGCCGCCGTCGAGCTGGAACATGGCGTAGCAGGCATCTGTCGCCGTCGCCTTGTAGGGCTCGCCCTTCTCGTCCCAGCGCTCGGGGATGTGGGTGGCGCCGAGGCAGGAGACGCTTTTCACCGCCCCGAACAGGTTGTCGAGCACGTAACGCCAGTGACAGACCATGTCGAGGATGATGTCGCCGCCGTCCTCGGCGCGGTAGTTCCAGGACGGACGCTGCGCCGGCACGAATTCGCCCTCGAACACCCAGTATCCGAACTCGCCGCGGACGCTGAGGATGCGGCCGAAGAAGCCCATATCGATCAGGGTGCGGAGCTTGCGGAGGCCCGGCAGCCACAGCTTGTTCTGGACGACGCCGTGCTTGATGCCGGCGTCGCGCGCCTTGGCGTAGACGTCGAGCGCCGTCTCCAGAGTGTCGGTCGAGGGCTTCTCGGTGAAGATGTGCTTTCCCGCCGCGATCGCTTTTGAGAGCGTCTCGGTATGCATGTTGGTCGGCCCGGCATCGAAATAGACCGGGTCGTCGGCATTGGCGAGGCAGGCGTCGAGGTCGGTGCTCCAGCGTTCGATCCCGTGCTGTTCGGCGAGCGCCTGCAGCTTCTCGGCATTACGGCCGACCAGGATGGGGTCGGGCATGATCCTGTCGCCGTTTTTCAGCTCGACGCCGCCTTGAGCACGGATCGCCATCACCGAGCGCGCCAGATGCTGGTTGGTGCCCATGCGTCCGGTGACGCCGTTCATGATCAGGCCCATGCGATGTACGGTCATGGTCGGTCCTTCAAGGGTGATCGGTTGATCGAATTTTTGGCGGGGGTGTTTCCCCCTCCCAACCCTCCCCCAAGGGGAGAGGGCTAAACTGATTCGCGACGGCTGCTGTTGCCATGCCGCGTCCCCCCTCTCCCTTCAGGGGGAGGGCCGGGGAGCGGGCAGGGCCGCCGCTCAGGCCAGCCATCGGTCCAGGTTCTCGGCGACGAAGGCGTCGTCGGTGAGGTCCGGGAAGTCGCGATAGACGCGGTCGATCGCCTCGGCCTGGCCGGGGCTCAGACGCTCGTCGGGGTCCAGGCACCAGGTGCCGGTGAGAAGGCCCTGCCGGCGCAGCACCTCGTGGCAGCCGGGAATGCAGCCGGCGAAGTCGTTGGCGACGTCGAAGACCGCCCGGTTGGCTGCCGTCACCCGTGAATCCGCTGCCAGGAGATCCTCGGTGACCCGGCCGGCGGCGACCGCGGCGTGAATTCTTTCAAGCAGGGCGACCGCGCCGCTCACCCACACGCTCCAATGGCCGAGAAGACCGCCGCGAAAGCGAACCCGCACCTCGACGCCGTCGCGCACTGCCGCGAACGGCGTCACGAGGTCGAGGACGATGTGGTCGTCATTGCCGGTGTAAAGGGTGACGCGCTCTTCGGCGGCGGCGGCCACGACGCCGTCGACCACGTCGAGCGTCCGGTAGCGGTTGAACGGCGCCACCTTGATCGCGACGACGTTCTCGATCGCCGCGAAGCGGCGCCAGAACGTCGTCGACAGCACCCGTCCGCCGACCGCAGGCTGCAGGTAGAAGCCGATCAGCGGGATCTCCGCAGCTACGGCCCGGCAATGGGCGATCAGATCGTCGTCGCTTGCGGTTGCGAAGGCTGCGAGGCTCAACAGGCCGGCATGATAGCCGAGCCCGCGCGCGGTCTCGGCTTCCGCCACCGCTTGGGCCGTGGGGCCGGCGAGCCCGGCGATCAGGATCGGCTCGTCGTCAGACCAGTCGGCCGCGGTCTCGGCGGCGGTGCGCAGCACCGGCTCATAAAGCCCTGCCTCCCGAATCGCGAACTGAGTGGCATGGACGCCGACCGCAAGGCCGCCCGCGCCGGCATCGAGATAGTAGCGGGTGAGTGCCCGCTGCCGCCGCACGTCGAACCGCCGCTCGGCGTCGAGCGCCAACGGATGGGCGGGAATCACCGTTCCCGCGCGCAGCCGGCGCAGCACCTGTTCCGGAAGATCGGCGACTTGCAGGCCCACGGAGCACCCCTTAAGTAACCATCCGGTTACTTGTAGGGCGGCGATGGCCACCGAGTCAACGTCGTGGCGCGAGCAACCGTCGATCAGGTGAGTTCGCCCGGTCGACGAGCAAGTTGCTCGCCATCAGAAGGTTAGCGCGTTGGACTGCGCCCGGTCGGGCGCGCACGCGCTACGGCCGGAGATATCCCAGAATGACCGCCACCACCTCGTCATGGCGCCGGGCCTTCTCGTCCCGCCGCTTGAAGTCGCGGCCGAAGATGGTCGACAGGGTATGGACGTTGGAGAGGTAGAAATAGGCCAGTCCGGCGATCGAGATGTAGAGCTGTACCGGATCGACGCCGGGACGGAACACGCCCTCCGCCTCGCCCCGGCGCAGAAGGTCGGCGATCTGGTCGACCAGCGTGCCGTGCATGTCGCGGATGACCGCCGACTTCTTCAGATGCCGCGCTTTGTGCAGGTTCTCGCTGTTCAGCAGGCTGATGAACTCGGGATGGTCGGAGAGATAATCGAAGGTATAGCCGCACAGCCGGCGCATGCCCTCCACCGGCGGCAGGTCGGCGAGATGCAGCTCGCCCTCATGCGCGCGCACCGCGTGGTAGGCGCGTTCGAGCACCGCCAGGAACAGGGCCTCCTTGTCGCCGAAATAGTGGTAGAGCAGCCGCTTGTTGGCGTCGGCGCGGGCGGCGATCTGGTCGACGCGGGCGCCGCCCAATCCCTTCTCGGAGAATTCGCGGGTTGCCGCATCCAGGATGCGCTCCCGCGTGCGCTCCGGGTCGCGGCGAACAGGCTCCGACTCGTCGGCCGGTATCGGACGCGTGCCGCCGTCCCCATCCGTCACAGCAGTTCTCCCAGCCCTGCAACCATTGGCACAGGGTAACCATTCGGTTACTTGTTGGCATCCAGTTCCGACAGAGGATGCGGAGGTTCGCATGCGGTGGATGGCTGCCCTCGCGGCGGTGATGACGATGGCGGCGGCGGGACCGGCCGTGGCCGCGGAGAAGATCGACTTCATCCTCAACTGGATCGCCGGCGGCGACCACGCCCCCTACTACTACGCCCAGAGCCAGGGCTGGTACGCGGAAGCCGGGCTCGACGTCGACATCAGCCAGGGCCAGGGATCGACGGTCTCCACCCAGCGGGTCGGGGCCGGCGCCAGCGATCTCGGCCTCGCCGATCTCAGCACCGCCCTGGTTGCCCGCGGCCGTGGCGCCGACGTCGTCGCGGTGATGAGCGTCTATGTGAACTCGCCCTATGGCCTCTACTGGCTGAAGAGCTCAGGCATCGAAGGCGTCGAGGACATGCCGGGCCACAGCATCGGCAATCCGCCGGGCGACGCGGCGCGGGCGATGTGGCCGGCGCTCGCCCAGGCGGCGGGCATCGATCCCACATCGGTGCGCTGGGTGAACGTCCAGCCCAACGCCAAGCTCTCGGCGCTGAAGTCGGGAGCGATCGACGTCACCACCTCGTTCTACAACATCCACCACATCTTCCAGCGTGAGCTCGGCGACGACATGGGCTTCCTCGCCTGGAAGGACTACGGCTTCAACCCCTACAGCAACGCGTTCATCGCCAACGGCGACTTCCTCGCCGAACATGGCGACGCGGTGAAGGCCTTCGTCCAGGTCAGCCAGCGCGCCTTCGCGGCTTGCGCCGACGATCCCGATCCCTGCATCCGTGCCCTCGTCGAGACCAACACCGGCCTCCAGTTCGAGACCGAGCGCGCCAACTGGGACCTCGTCGCCGAGCTGATCGCGGACGATGATGCCCGCTCCGTCGCCATGGGCTATCTGGCGCCCGCGCGCATGCAGAGCGACTACGCGCTGGTGGCCGAGTATTTCGACATCACACCCTTCGCGATCGAGGATGCGTATACGAACGACATGCTCGACCGGGCGATCAGGCTGCCCTAAGCGGCGCCCACCTCACCCTCCCCACCTTCGGCGGGTTCCCTCCCTCCTCCCGCAAGCGGCCGAGAGGGCAACACTCTTTCTCCCTCTCCACCCCCGGGGGTGGAGAGGGTCGGGGTGAGGCGGGGGAGTAAGCTCCGACTTCTCAGCCGAGCTCCGGCCCCGCCGCCGCGAACAGGCGCGTGGGATCGCCCCAGCCCGCGGTGTCGCCGGTCGCCATGCGGGTGAAGGGGCGCTGGCCGGTGAAGCCCGCGCGGGCGAGCCAGGCATTGAAGCCGGAGTGACGGTCGGCGGCATCGAGGAACACGCGGCCCTCTGCCCCTGTGAGCGCGCGGGCGGCGAGCGCGATAGCCGTGCTCTCGTCATCCGCCGCGACGGGGCCGAGCTGGAGCGCCAGCCGGCCGTCGCGGGCGAGGACGAAGCCGGTGACGCGGCCGGCCTCCTCCGCGACGAAACGGCAATCGGGGCAGCGTTCGGCGAGATGGGCGATCATCGCCAGCCGGTCGGCCCCGAACATCGCCCGGTCGAAGGCGGTGACCGCCGCGAGATCGCCGGGCTCCATCGGCCGGACGGCCACCGGACGCGGCGGGGCCGGCGGGGCGGGCCTGTCCGCTTCCAGCCGCGTCAGCCCCCACTGGTCGCGAAAGCCGAGCGGCAGGTAGATGTTGCGGCCGGCCGGCGTCGCATCGAGGACGGCGGCCGCACCCCGCGCGGCGATCGCGTCGAGGCAGCGGTGGAGAAGGCGGGTGCCGATGCCCTGGCCGCGGCGGCTCGCCGTCACCAGCACCATGTTCACCCAGGCGAAGCGGTCGCCATAGGGCAGGATCATCGCCGAGGCGATGGGCGTTTCTCCCTCCCACAGGCCCCAGCCGGCGCCATGGTCGATTAGGAAGGCCCAGTCCGCGACCGTCTGATTCCACCCGGCCTCAGAGGAAAGGGCGATCAGGTGCGGGGCGTCGTCCGGGCGAAGCGGGCGTTCGTCGCGGGCGTGGGGGGAAGAGGTCGGCATCGGGGGCTGTCGCGTTCCCCACCTCACCCCGACCCTCTCCCCCCCGATGGGGCGGAGAGGGAGAGGATAGGCGTGGAGTCGATGCCCCCCCTCCGCCCCATCGGGGGGGAGGGGTAAGGGGCGGTGGGGAACGCGAGGTCCGAAATTACGATCTCCGACTGCCGTGTCAGAACCGCCCGTCGCGGCTCTCGTAGCGGGTGGGCTTGCCGTAGAGAAGCTGGCCGCGCTGGCGCCAGTCCACCGTCCAATCGATCATCCGCGAGACCGGTACGACGGGATAGCCGAACAGGCGGCTCTGCTGGGCGTCGCTTACCACCCAGGAGCACTTCGCCTCCTCGCCGACGAAGATCGGCGGGCGGCCCAGGCGGCGGCCGAATTCCTCGGCGATGGTGCGGATGCTCACGGTCTCCGGCCCGGTGATGTTCAGTGGCGAGGCCGGCGTCGTGCAGTGGAGGAGCGCGCGGAGGATGTGGTTGACCGCGTCGCCCTGCCAGATCACCGGCGCGTGGCTCGCGGTCAAGTCGATCGGGCGGTCCTCGGCGACCCAGCCGGCGACGTCCTGCAGCACGCCGTAGCGGAGGTCGATCGCATAGGCCAGGCGCATCAGCCGGCCGGGGGTCCCGTAGCGGCCGGAGAAGTACTGGAAGATGCGCTCCCGCCCGACGCAGGAATTGGCGTATTCGCCGGGCGGGGCCGGCGGCACGTCCTCGGTCGCGCCGTTCTCGGCGACCGGCGTGAACGGATAGACGCAGAGGGTCGAGAAGGCGACGATCCGCGACTCGCGGAAGGCCTCGGCGACCAGCCCCGGCACCATGGCGTTCATCGCCCAGGAGAAGGGCTCGTCGCCGGTGGTGCCGAACTTGCGCCCGGCCATGAAGACCACGTTCTTGGTCTTGGGCAGGGCCTCCACCGCGTCGCGGTTGAGAAGGTCGCAGGCGATAGTCTCGACGCCCCAGGACTCGAGCTTCTCGCGCATGCCGGGGTTGGAGAAGCGGGCGATGCCGGTGACCCGTTTGTCGGGGGCGGCGCGTTTCGCCATCCGCGCCAGTACCATTCCCACCTTGCCGGCGACGCCCAGAACGGTGATGTCGCCGTCCAGACGCGCGAAGTCGTCGACCAGCCCCTGGGTCGGGCGCGCCATGAAGTCTTCCAGCGCCTCCTCGTCGGCGATGGTCTCCGGCAGGTCGTTGGTCAGAAGCTCGGTCATCTCTCTCCCCTCGCGTGCGGCCGTCAGTAGCGGCCGTCCCGTGTCTCGTAATGGGTCGGCTTGCCGAGGCTCGGCATGTCGCTGGCGATCCAGTCGGCGGTCCAGTCGATCATCCGGCCCAACGGCACGGACGGATAGCCGAACAGCGCCTGCGCCTCGGCGGTATTCACCAGCCAGGCCTTCGGCGACTCCTCGCCGACCAGGATCGGCGGCACGCCCAGCCGGCGGCCGAAGGCCTGGGCGAGCGCCCGGATGCTCACCGTCTCCGGCCCGCTGACATTGATCGGCGTCGTGGGTGCGGTGCAGTGGCCTAATGCGCGGAGCGCCATGGCGTTGGCGTCGCCCTGCCAGATGACGTTCACATGGCCCATCGAGACGTCGATCGGCGCCTGGTCGCGAACCTTGCGGGCGACGTCGTGAAGGACGCCGTAGCGCATGTCGATCGCATAGTTGAGACGGAACAGGCGACCAGGTGTACCGTGGATACGGGAGAGATACTGGAAGATGCGCTCCCGCCCGACGCAGGAGACGGCATATTCGCCGGCCGGCGGTTCGGGCGGCAGGTCCTCGGTCGCACCGCCATGGGCCACGGTGACGTAGGGATAGACGCAACCGGTCGAGAAGGCGACGATCCGCGAGGCGGCGAAGGCTTCACCGATCCAGGCCGGGACCTGGACGTTCATCGCCCAGGTCAGCGGTTCGTTCCCCGCCGAGCCGAACTTGCGGCCTGCCATGAAGACGACGTTGGGAAGGCGCGGCAGCGCCTCGATCTCGGTGCGGTCGAGAAGATCGGCACGGATCGTTTCGACGCCCCAGCCATTGAGCCGCTGTTCGAGACCCGGTTCGCTGAACCGGGCCACGCCGACGACTCGTTTCTCCGGCGCGGCGCGCTTGGCCAGCCGGGCGAGCGTCGGCCCCATCTTGCCGCCGACCCCAATGATCAGGATATCGCCATCCAGCGCCTTCAGGTCCCGGACCAAAGCCGGTGCCGGTTGCGTCATCACCTCTTCCAGGTGTTCGACGCTCTCCAACCGGTCGGGAAGTACGGACTCGTCAGCGGACATCGGCGGCTCCGGCCCAAAGTAACCAGACGGTTACTTCTCTAGCCCGGCTCCGCCGCCCCGGTCAACTGCGGGTCACCACTCCGGATGCACGGCCTTGAACCGGATGGCGAGGCCGGGGTCGTACATCGGTGCACCACCCATCATCACGGCATAGGCGCCGGCATCGAAATAGGCCTGGGCGTCCTCGACCGCCATCACGCCGCCGACGCCGACGACCTTGAGGTCGAGTTTGTCGCGGCCGATGGTCTCGACCGCGTCGCGGACGCTGCCCAGGCAGGCGTCGCGGACGCCGGTGCCGAGGATGCCGGCATTCTCACGGCCCGTGCCGAAATAGGGCCGGCCGTCGCTGCCGCGCACCGGACGGGAGACGCCGTTGACCAGGATCACGCCGCTGGCCTTGCCGTCGACGGCGCGGAGCAGCGCGTCCAGCGGCGCGCGTTCGGGGATGTAGCCCACCTTCAACAGCACCGGCGTGTCGCCGACCGCCTTCCGCATCGCGGCGGCGATCCGTCCCGACAGGGCGGCGTCCATGAAGATGTCGCCTTCGGCCGTGGTGACGTTGGGGCAGGAGAGGTTTGCCTCGACCACCTGGGCGCCGGCGGCCTTGGCCATGCCGGCCAGCTCACCGAACTCCTCGATCATCGCCTCCGCCGCCGCACCCTTGGCCGGGGTGGCGACGCTGGAGACGATCAGCACCTGTCCGGGGCCGATGGCCTCACGCGCCTGGGCGACATCGGCCATCCAGGTCTCCGGGTCCTTGGACGGCATGCCGAAGGAGACTGTGCTGGTGGTGCGGGCGATCTCGGCCGGTTGGCCGGGGCCGGCGATCTGCGCCTCGCTGCGCGCGGCGCCGTCCAGCGGTGAATCGCGGTCGATGAACGCCCAGTTCGGCGGCTCGTAGCAGGGCCGGTAGGCGCGGCGGACGGTCTTGTAGGTGAGGAGATCGAAACCGGCGCGAGCGTAGAACTCGATCCATTTCGAATTGAGCAGCAGGCCCGCGGCGATCCCGATTCGGGACTTCACCGGATAGCCGAAGAACTCCTTCTCCGGCGTCTCCGGCACGGGTCCCAGAGAGCCCTCGAAACTGGGTCCCTGGTCGTAATTCCAGTCATAGCTCTGGTCGATCCGATAGGTGCCCATGACCCTCTCCGATGGCGGCTCATTGTATCGAGTAGGAACGGATATAGGTTCATGGTGACCCGGCCTCGGCCGATTTGGCAAGCCGGGTTGATCTCGATCAGCGACGAAAATGGGCGGCCGACTGTTCTTTCGACATGTTGCCGGCAACGAGATCAGGAGCATCGACGAATGCTGACCATCAGCCCTGAAAAGGTCTGCTTCATCATCATCAAGGCCCGTGAGTTCGACGCCAAGGTCGACCCGGTCGAGCCCGATCCGGCGTCCGATGGAGCCGATGACGGAGAGCGTGAAATTCTGGAGGACTATGCGGACGACGCCACGGCGGAGGAATTGCGGAGCGTCCTGACGGCCTGCAATGTCGACGAACTCGCGGATCTGGTTGCGCTCACCTGGATCGGGCGCGGCGACTACGACGGAAAGCAGTGGGACAACGCCCGTGGCCTCGCCGGCGAACGGGCGACGGCACATGGTCCGAGCTATCTGATGGAGACTCCGCTCCTCGGTGACTATCTGGAGGAAGGGCTGTCCCAGCTCGGCTATTCCTGCGAGGATTACGAACTCGGGCATCTGTAGTCCACGCCGGCTCCCTGGCCCTGGAGCCGCGAGTCCGGCAAACCCGCACCCATCCCCGGCCGGGACGGGCGGGCAGAAAGGAGCCAGCCGTGGAACATGTCGCCGAAGTGCCCGAGGGTGAGGCCACTGGCGCCACCGCCATGCTCTATCGCGACATCAGGGCGGTGACCGGGTGTGGGATGGTGAATCTCATATACCGCCATCTCGCCGCCGAGCCCGGCCATCTCGAATGGGCTTGGGGGGCCGTTCGGCCGCTGTTCGTGTCAGGGGAAATCAGCCTGACCCGGGCGGCGCTGGTGGAGACGCTGGAACTTCCGGCCGCGCGCCCGTTACCGGCTTCGGCCTTCCGGCTGGTCGGGGTCGACGGCGATGCGATCCGGGCGATTGCCGCCGTGCTCGACCACTACAACCGCGGCAACAGCGGCAATCTGTTCGCGATCGGGGCGCTGCTCCATGCGATCGAGGCGGGGCGCGGTGGCCGAGGGGCGGACCTGCCCGCCGAATCGCCGGCGGAGCCAGAACCGTTGCCTCCGATACTGCCCCTCGATGCGATGACGCCGGATGTCGCCGATCTCGTCCTCGCACTGAGCGCACCCGTCGCGACCGCCGACAATCCCCTCATTCCCAGTCTCTACCGCCATCTCGCGCTGTGGCCGGGTTTTCTCGCCCTCGGAGCAGCGCGGGTATTGCCGATGCATGAAGCGGGCATGGTCGAAGAGCTGGCAGCGACGCTGCATCATCGTGCCGATGCGGCCGCCGAGACCATGGCACGCAAGCTTTCGGCGCAAGGCGGATTGCCGGTGAACTGCGACCGATCGGCGATCACTCGGTTGTTGCGGTCCTTTACGACCGGCCCGGTGCCGACGATGGTCGTGATCGGTCTGGTCCTCAGACGGATGCTCCCCGTCTAAGTTTCTGGTCAGGCGCCGGTCCTGCGCCGGAGGACGGGCTTCGACTCCTGGTCCGATCCCAACGGCGCCGCGAACGGCTGGACCGCCGCCCAGCCCGCCACGCTCAACAGCATCGCACAGCCCAGGCTGCCCGCCATCAGCAGATCGCTGCGTCCGGAAAGCTCGGTCACAACGGCGCCGAGCAGCCCGCCGACCGCGCCATAGGCGAACGCCATAAGACTGAGGATGGCTAGTAAACGCATCGGAAATCCCCGATCAGTGCAATTGCGCCTGAAACACTCGATCGAAGAATCCGGTTGCCCGAGCCGATCCGGGTCGAGTCGGCGCCCTATCCTGATCCGCTGCAACCGAATACCGGGCTACGCGTTGATTTCCTGTGGTTGGCGGAGCAACCGAAGAAATACTTGGAGGTTCCCTATGCTCGGTTGGGCAATATTCTTTTTGATTGTGGCGCTGGTGGCAGCCATCTTCGGATTCGGCGGTGTCGCCGCTGTCGCCACGAACATCGCGCAGATCCTGTTCGTGGTGTTCATCGTGCTGTTCATCCTGACCCTGATCGTCCACCTCGTGCGCGGACGCGGCCCGCGTCCGCCAGTGTGATTCAGGGGCGTAGGCCGTAGAGCCGGATGCAGTTGTCCCAGAGGATCTTGCGCTTCGACTGATCGCTGATGCCCGGCAGCCCCAGGAACTCCTCCGTCGCATGGGGGTAGGGGCCGTCGGCATGCGGGTAGTCGGTCGACATGACGATGTTGTCGTCACCGATCTCGTCGATCACCACGCGTACGAGTTCCTCATCCACGTCGGTAGCGATCCAGCACTGACGTTTGAAGTATTCGCTGGGCAGGGCGGAGAGGCGGAAGGCCTCTCCGCCGCCGTATTTCTTCCATTGGTCGTCGAGGCGGTGCAGCCACCAGGGCAGCCAGCCGCAGTTCCCTTCCAGGAAGCCGACCTTGAGCTTTGGGAAGCGCTCGCAGACGCCGCCGACCAGCATCGATCCCATCGCCAGCATCAGTTCCATCGGAAACGCCGCAGCGTGGTTCAGGGTGCGGAAGTTCGGATGGTCGCGGAAACGGTTGCTCGCGTAGTCGAGGGAAGCTCCGCCGCTGGTGCCGTGGAACAGAAGCGGCACCCCCAGTCGCTCCACCTCCCGCCACAGCACGTCGCATTCCGGAGCGTGGACGTTGCGCCCCGCTACGGGCATCGGCAACAGCACCACCCCGACATGGCCCTTGTCCTCGACCGATCGCCGCGCCTCGGCGGCAGCCAGTTCAGGATCGTGCAGGGAGACGATCGCCGCCGGCTTCAGGCGGGCGGGATCGGCGGCGCAGTAGTCCACCAGCCAGTCGTTGAAGGCGGCGCAATAGGCGGTGGCGAGGTCGCCGGGCAGGCTGTCGATCGACACCACCATATGGGCGAAGGTGCGGAACACCACCGAGACGTCGATCCCCTCGACGTCCATCGCTGCCAGTGCCGACTGCGCGTCGTAGCCGCGGGCCCGGATCGGCGCGTAAATGTCCTCGGTCGGGCTGTCCATGAATTTCTGGGGCCCAACGACCTCCTCGGCGGCGGCCCAGGGCGGGATGACCTGGCCCTCGACGCGCCAATGCGGAAAGTTGGTCGGGCCGATGCCGAGAAATTCAGGCATCCGGTTGCGGAACTCAGGCGCCAGATAGGTCTCGTAGACGGTTCCGTCCTCGATGACGTGGAGGTCGGAATCGATGACCTTGAAGCCGTTCTTCATGGGCCGAGTCCTCGCGTTTCCTTTCCCCCTCCCAACCCTCTCCCGTCAGGGGCAGGGGGCTTGGCGGGCGTTACTTCACCCGGAAGTCGTCGACGGTCAGGATCGGCTTCAGCGCGATACCGTGCTTTTCCAGATTGGCGCTGGCGCCTTCCAGACGATCGACGACGGTGACGATGGTGGTGACCTTGCCGCCATCGGCTTCGACCGCTTCGACCGCCTGCATGACCGAGCCGCCTGTCGTGGTGACGTCCTCCACCAGGATCACGTTCTTCCCCGACAGGCTCTCACCTTCCATCAGCCCCTCGATCAGCCGGCGCGTGCCGTGGTCCTTGGGCTTCTTGCGGACGAAGAATCCACGGACCGGCCGTTCCGGGAAACTGCGCTGGCTGAGGCAGGCCACCAGCGGCACCGCCCCCATCTCCAGCCCGCCGACATAGTCGGCGTCTGTCCCGTCTAGCGCCGCGAACATCAGGTCGGCGATCAGCGCAGCGCCTTCCGGGTCGAACGTCGTCCGCTTCATGTCGAAATAGAAGGTACTGCTGGCGCCGGAGGCCAGCTTGATGTCGGTGCCGCGCAGCAGCGACCGTTCGGCCACCAGGGCTATCAGCCGGGTACGCTTGTCCGCCATGCTATCGTTCCGCTTGGCGCTCGCCGCCGAATCCGCCATCACCGATTTCTCCTTGCCGTGCGCCGGCCGCTGTCTCGCCGACGAAGGCGTGGCATATTGCCACACGCCCACCAGGGCGCAACCGAGCTATCCCCGGGAGGACCGAACGCCATGGCCGAACTCTCCAACCAGCGCGTCGCCTATTTCAACGGCCGTATCGTCCCGGAGAGCGAAGTTCTGCTTCCCTTTCGCGATCGCGGCTTCAAGTACGGCGATGCGGTCTTCGATATGACGCGCACCTTCGGCGGTCGCATCTTCCGCCTGCGCGAGCATGTCGAGCGGCTTTACCGGTCGCTCAAATACGCCCGCATCGATCCCGGCCTCAGCCCGGAAGAGATGATCGAGATTTCCCACGAGGTGCTGGAGCGGAATCGTCATCTGTTGGGCGAGGACGACGACTACTGGGTCGGCCAGCGCATCTCGCGCGGCCTGGAACCCGAAGGCGGCGACCTGTTCACGGTCGAGAACCCGACCGTGATCGTCGAATGCAATCCATTGCCGCTGAAGCCGCGGGCCAAGCTGTTCCGCGACGGCATCGATGTGGTGGTGCCGTCGGTCCGCCGGGTGCCGCCGGAATGCCTGAGCCCCAACGCCAAGACCCACAACTATATGAACCTCGTCCTTGCCGATCTGGAGGCCAAGGCCGGCAACCCTGACGCCTGGGCGGTGGTGCTCGACATGAACGGCAATCTCTGCGAGGGGCTGGGCAGCAACATCTTCGTCGTCCGCGACGGGGCGGTGGTCACCCCGCGGGAGCAGTTCGTGCTGCCGGGCGTCAGCCGGGCCACCGCGATCGAGCTCGCCGAGGAGGAAGGCATCGACGTCATCGAGGACGACGTCAGCCTCTACGACGCCTACAACGCCGATGAATGCTTCCTCACCTCGACCAGCCTCTGCATCTGCCCGGTGCGGCGGGTGAACGGCGCCGTGATCGGCGACGGCACGGTGCCCGGACCGATCACGCGGCGAATCACCGACGCCTATATCCGCCTCGTCGACCATGATTTCGTTGACCAGTACCTGAAGCGGCTAGAGGGGTAGATCTGTCACCAAGTCTGCCGTCATTGCGAGCCGAAGGCGAAGCAATCCAGTCGGCGCCGGTAGTCTGGATTGCAGCGGCGTGCCTCGCCTCGCGATGGCGGCGATACTTTCCTTGCCGTCGTCGTATCGCGCCCGGGAATGACATCGTGAATTCGCTGTCCCCATTGCCGTAGGGCCCCGCCGCGCCTATGTTCGCGGCGTTCCCTTCCACGCCGGGTTTCCATGAGCGACCTCTCGCATATCCGCAATTTCGCGATCATCGCGCATATCGATCACGGCAAGTCGACGCTTGCCGACCGGCTTATCGAGCGCTGCGGCGGCCTGCAGTCGCGCGAGATGCAGGCGCAGGTCCTCGATCGCATGGATCTGGAGCGCGAACGCGGCATCACCATCAAGGCGCAGACGGTCAGGCTGTTCTATACGGCCAAGGACGGCCAGCGCTACCTGCTGAACCTGATCGACACGCCCGGCCATGTCGACTTCGCCTACGAAGTGAGCCGCAGTCTCGCCGCCTGCGAAGGCTCTCTCCTGGTCGTCGATGCGAGCCAGGGGGTGGAGGCGCAGACCCTCGCCAACGTCTACCAGGCGATCGAGAACGACCACGAGATCGTCCCGGTTCTCAACAAGATCGACCTGCCGGCAGCCGAGCCGGAGCGGGTGCGCCAGCAGATCGAGGACGTGATCGGCCTCGACGCTTCGGACGCGGTCATGATCTCGGCCAAGACCGGGCTCGGCATCGAGGACGTGCTGGAAGCGCTGGTCCAGCGTCTGCCGGCGCCGGAGGGCGACTCCGACGCGCCGCTCCAGGCCCTGCTGATCGACAGCTGGTACGACCAGTATCTCGGTGTCGTCATCCTGCTCAGGGTGAAGAACGGCAAGCTCACCAAGGGCCAGCGCATCCGCATGATGTCGACCGGCACCGCCCATACGGTCGAGCGCGTCGGCGTGTTCACGCCCAAGGGGCTCGTTATCGACCAGCTCACCGCTGGCGAGGTCGGCTTCATCACGGCGGCGATCAAGGAGGTCGCGGACACCAATGTCGGTGACACCATCACCGATGACCGGCGGCCGGCGGAGACGCCGCTTCCGGGCTTCCAGCCCAGCCAGCCGGTCGTGTTCTGCGGCCTCTACCCCGTCGACGCGAACGACTACGACCATCTCCGGGACAGCCTCGGCAAGCTCCGGCTGAACGACGCGAGCTTCCAGTACGAGCCCGAATCCTCGGCGGCCCTCGGCCTCGGCTTTCGCTGCGGCTTCCTCGGCCTTCTGCACCTGGAGATCATCCAGGAGCGACTGGAGCGCGAGTTCAATCTCGACCTCGTCACCACGGCGCCGTCGGTCATCTATCACGTCTATATGAACGACGGAGAGATGACCGAACTGCACAATCCGGCCGATCTGCCCGATCCGGTGAAGATCGAGCATATCGAGGAGCCGTGGATCAGGGCGACGATCATGGTGCCGGACGAGTTTCTCGGCGCCGTCCTCGCCCTCTGCACCGAGAAGCGCGGCCAGCAGATCGAGCTCACTTATGTCGGCAACCGGGCGATGGTGGTCTACAAGCTGCCGCTGAACGAGGTCGTCTTCGACTTCTACGACCGCCTGAAATCGGCGACCCGCGGCTATGCGAGCTTCGATTACCAGCTCGAAGGCTATGCGACCGACGATCTGATCAAGGTCTCGATCCTGGTGAACGGCGAGGCGGTCGATTCACTCGCCTTCATCACCCATCGCGACCGGGCGGAACAGCGCGGCCGCGCCCTCTGCGAGCGGCTGAAGGACCTGATTCCCCGGCAGCTCTTCCAGGTGGCGATCCAGGCGGCGATCGGCGGGCGCGTCATCGCCCGCGAGACCGTGCGGGCAATGCGCAAGGACGTGCTGGCGAAGTGCTACGGCGGCGACGTCAGCCGCAAACGCAAGCTTCTGGAGAAGCAGAAGGCCGGCAAGAAGCGCATGCGTCAGGTCGGCAATGTCGAGATCCCGCAGGAAGCCTTCATCGCCGCCCTGAAGATCGACAGCCAGTAACGGGCTTAACCCTCTCCCTTCTTCAGGGGGAGGGTCGGGGTTAAGGCGCAGGCTTCAGTTGCTGTGGGCGCCGGCGGTCGGTGCCTTCACGGTGACGTTGACGGTCACCGGGCCGGCTTTGTCGAAGATCAGAGTCATCGGGAAGCTGCTGCCCGCCTGCAGGGCGCTGTGCAGGCCGATCAGCATGATGTGCAGTCCCCCCGGTTTGAAGGCGACCGTGCTGCCGGCCGGGATGGGCACGCCCTCGATCTGCCGCATCCGCATCACCGAGTCCTCCATCACATGGCTGTGCAGCTCGACCGCCTCGGCGACGTCCGATGTGGCGGAGCGCAGCAGATCGTCGCCACCGAGATTGTCCACGGTCAGAAACGCTGCGCCCATCGGGGCGCCCTCGGGCGTCGCCTTGGCCCAGACGTCGTGGACCGAGACTTCCTGAGCGGCGAGCGGTCCGGCGGCCAGAAACAGAACGAGGAAGGCGGCGAACGAAGTGCGCGACATGGAGGCTCCCTGGGTTTCTCCCGTTTATCCCTCGACGATCTCGCGAACCTTCTTCGCGATGGCCTCGGGGTCGTCGTTATGCGTGAAATGCGTCAAATAGCGTCCGTTCGGGCCCATCAGATAGATGAAGGAGCTGTGGTCGATGGTGTAGCCGAGGGCGCTGTCCGGCAGGTCTACCTTGGCGTAGTAGATGCGGTAGGTCTTGGCCGTGGCCGCAACTTGGTCCGGCGAGCCGGTCAGGCCGACGAAGCGCGGATCGAAATTTTTCAGATAGGCATCGACCTTAGCCGGATCGTCGCGCTCCGGGTCGAGGGAGACGAACATCGGCAGGACATCCGATGCGGCGTCACCGAGATCGTCCATGGCCAGGGTTATGATCTGCAGCGTCGTCGGGCAGACGTCGGGACAGGAAGTGAAGCCGAAATAGATCAGGCGGTATTTGCCGGCATAGGTCTCGTTGGTGACGGTCTCGCCCTGCCGGTTGACCAGAGTGAAGTCGCCGCCGATGTCCGGTGTCCCGCCGACTTCCGTCTGCTGCGTCGGTCCGCCGATCAGGCCCATGCGGCCGGCGATCGAAAGCAGAAGGGCGATGGCCGCTGCGGCGACAAGGAACCAGACGTATCGTTTCATCGAAAAGAATCACCGAGGAGGGGAGCCGTGGTCGCGCCGCAAGGACGCATCGTCGCCCGATATATAGAGAGCGAACCGTGCCCTGTGAACACGAGCGGGAGGCCGGACTGATCCGCCCTCCATTCATTTGGTGCGGTTCAGCGTCTATAGTGGCGTCCGCACCAAGCTCACGCTTCGTCTGATCGCCCTCAACCGGAAGGCTGTCTCATGTCGTTACGCCTGCCTGTCGCCGCCGCTTTCGCAGCCGCCCTGATGCTGTTCTCCGGCTTCGCCGAAGCCGGGCGGGCGGACGTGTCGCTGGTGACCGGTGCCCGGGGCAAACTCATGCGTCTGGTGGAAAGCTCACTTGCTCAGGGAGCCGCCATCGATACGCGCGACGGCAATGGCCGTACGGCGCTGAGCTGGGCGGCCTTCCATGGCGATATTCCGATGATGCGGCTGCTGCTGTCCCATGGCGCCGGCATCGACGTCGCCGATAAAGGGGGGCGGACACCGCTGATGTGGGCGGCGATCGTCAACCGGCCGGCCTCGGCGTCCTTTCTGCTGAACAGTGGCGCCGACGCTGCGATGGCCGATGACAAGGGCATGACCGCGGCCGATCACGCCGAAGCCGAAGGTCATGACGCCGCTCTCGTTCAGATGCTCCGCGACGCCGCCACCCCCTGACCAGCGGTCGCTGAACGCGTGGAAGGCCCGCTTTCAGGGGCCGCCGGGCCGCTTCCGGCCGCGGTCCTGCTACTGGCATTGGTGTTGGACGCCTATGTCGGCGATGCGCCGCGCATCCGCGCCCTGCCCGTCCATCCGGCCGCACTTCTCGATCGTTGGATCGCGCTGCTCGATTCCCGCCTAGACCGGTCTAATCGCGGTTCCGGTGTCCTGCGCGTTCGCGGCTGGATCGCGCTGATCGTAGTGGCGGGACCGGCCGCCGCGATCGGGGTGGGGATCGATTATGTCGCCGCCCATTCCCTGCTCGGCTGGACCTTGGAAGTAGCCGTGCTCGTGATGGCCGTCGCATGCCGCGGTACCCACGACCGTGCCCGGCATCTTCAGCATGCGCTTGCCGGCGGCAGCCTGGAGGCCGCGCGCCGGGCGGTCGTGACGCTCACCGACCGCGACCCGGCGGAACTGGACGAATACGGGGTGGCGCGCGCTGGTGTCGAGAGTCTGGCGCGGACTCTCGATCGCGGCCTTGTCGCGCCGGTTCTGTTCTTCGCGCTGCTCGGGTTGCCGGGCGTTCTCGCCCTGTGGGCGGTGCGTCGCCTGGCCGCCTTTCGCGCCGTTTCGGTCAGCGAAGCCTATGCCGGGCCGGCCCGGCGGGTGGCGCGGTTTCTGGCGTGGTTACCGCGTCGTGCCGCCGCTTTCCTGATCGCTGCGGCTGCGTTGGCGCGGCCCGATGCTGCGGCCGGGGCCGCGATCAAGGCATCGCTCCGGGTGGGACGTGGCCGGGGGAGTGAGCGGCCGATCGCGGCGATGGCGGGCGCGCTCGGCCTCGCGCTCGGAGGGCCGCGGCGCTATCCCGGCCGCATTGTGGACCGGCCTTGGCTGGGGGAAGGGCGCGCCCGGGCGGATGCACGCGACATCGCCCGGGCGCTCGGCCTTTACCGGGTGGCCTGGGCTTTGGTCGGCGGGGTCGCTGCGGCCATATTGGTCGTCGGCTGGGCGGCCTGAGCCTTCGTGGCGCGGCTGAGGGCTTCGCGCAGGGCGTCGGCATGCGGGCTCGACACCTTGTTCTCCATCAGGATCTCGTGCGCCGTCACCGGCTCACCGTAATATTCCTGATTCCATTTGTCGGCGGTCTCGATCACCGAGCCGTCGAGCGAGACGCCGCCAAACAGGCCGATGCTGCGGCTGAAGGCGACGATGTCGGCGTCCATGTTGGTGGTCGTGGCCCCCGACACTCCGGCGCCGATGGTGCCGATCGCCAGGCCGGCGTCACCGCCGAGCTGCACCTTGTTCTTCATCAGTGCGTTCAGGGCCTCGTCGGTGCGGACGAACAGCATGATCTCCGATTTCTCGGCGCCGATCTGCAGGCCGATGCTGGCGCCGCCCATGACGCAGAACGAGGGATCGCTCCAATTGCCGTCCGGTTGCCGGACGACGATGATGCAGCGCCCGCCCGCACCGCCGACAATGAAGCCGGCCTTCAGGAAGTCGGGGATCAGAACCACGGCCTCGGCTTCATCGAGGTAGCGATGGAAATCGCTCCACTGCGGATCGGCGAGCATCGCGCTCGTCATGGTGGTCGCATCGGCGACCAGCTTGTCCTGTTCGGGGCCGGCCGAGGCGGTCATCGGCGCCAGGGCGACAAGGCCGGCGAGGGCAGCACCACGGATCGATTTATGCATCTTCCGGTCTCTCTACGATTGAGGAGGAACTTGTCGTAATTAACACCCTTGTCCGGCGCTGTGTTGCCCAGTACCGCGCCGGGTCGTGCCGCAGCCGCTATTCGCGCAACTCCGTGGGCGGCCGGTTGACCCAGATAAGACGCCAGTCGCCGCCCGCGCCCTTGCCCGCGTTCTCGATCATCATCGTGACGGACAGGTTGTCGATCCGGATCGCCAGGGCGACGTCCGGGTCGATGCCCACGGTGTGGGACAGGGCGGCGCGGATCGGACCGCCATGGGCGACGACGACGACGTCCCGCGCCTGAACCTCCGCCGAAAGCTTCGTCATCGCCGTGCCGACGCGCTGGCGAACTTCGAGGAAGGTTTCGCCCTCCGGCGGCCGGTAATCGGCGCGGCAATACCAGAAGCGGTGCCGGCCGGGCTCGGCCATGCGGCGGACGTCCTCATAGGTTTCGCCCTGCCAGGCGCCGAAGTTCTGCTCGCCGAAGGCAGGCTCTTCGATGATCGCGGGCGTCGCCGGGCGGTGTTCCAGGATCGATGCCGCCGTGGCCTTGGCGCGGTGCAGGTGGCTGGTCACCCATACGGCGTCGTCGGGCAGGATCCGCGACAGCGCCATGAACGCTTCGCGGTCGCCGACGTCGCATTCCGGATCGGAGCAACCGTATAGGCGGCCGTTGTTTACCGTGACGGGGGCGTGGCGAACCCACCACCAGCGCGTTCCGGTCATCGTCGTCCTTTCGTGTTTCTTGGAGAATCGATGGCTATTCGCCGATCTGTAGGATCAGGCCGCGGTTCCGGGCCAGGCGCAGATGGGCGACGAAGGACGCCGCGCCGATGGCCAGATAAACGAGATTGAGGCCGGCTGCATAGGCCAGAAAGTCCGACCGGAACACCCCGTCGATCACGACCGCCCGCATGCCTTCGAAGACATAGGATGAGGGCAGCCCCTTCGAGACCGCCTGCAGGACCTCGGGCAGGACATCGATGGGATAGTAGACCCCGCTCACCGGTTGGATCAGAAAGATGGCAGCCCAGGCGAGGCTTTCCGCCCCTTGGCCGTGGCGCAGGATCAGCCCGCTCACCATCAGGCCGATGCTCCAGCCGAAGACGATCAGGTTCAGGAAGAAGGCGATCAGCGGCAGGCCGAGGCTGAGAATCGAATAGTCGAACATCGCATAGGCGAGGATCGAGGCCCCGCCGACGCCGATGACGGTGCGGATCAGGCTGGCCAGCACCAGCGCGGCGACGAACTCGGCCGGCCGCAGGGGACTCACGAACAGATGGCCGAGATTGCGCGACCACATCTCTTCCAGGAAGGACAGCGACAGGCCGAGCTGGCCGCGGAACAGAACGTCCCAAAGCAGCACCGCCGACAGCAGGACCCCCGCCGCCTGGGCGATCCATGAGCTCTTGGTGATCAGGAACAGGGTGATGAAGCCCCACAGCGCCATCTGCATCGTCGGCCAGTAGACCAGCTCGACGACGCGCGGCCAGGACGAGCGGTAGAGATAGAAATGGCGCAGGACGATCGCGAGGATTCGCCGGGCGCTGGCGATCGCTTCGGCCGTCATGGGATAGCTGCCTCGCGGCGGCGGTCGCGGGCGATGTCCAGGAACACATCCTCCAGCGTTTCGCGGCCATAGCGTTCGATCAGAACCCTGGGCGGCCCCCTGTCGACGATGCGCCCGGCCCGCATCATCACCACATCGTCGCAGACCCGCTCGACCTCCGGCATGTTGTGCGAGGCGAGCAGGATGGTGGCGCCGGTGCGGTCGCGATAGTCGGTGAGGTAGCGGCGGGCGGTGTCGGCTGTATCGGGGTCGAGAGAGGCGGTCGGCTCGTCGAGCAGCAGCACCTCGGGCTCGTTGATCAGCGCCTTGGCCAGCGCTACCCGCGTCTTCTGGCCCGCCGACAGCTTGCCGGTGGCGCGGTCGAGGAACGGCAGCAGGTCGAGGTCGGCCGCCAGCTTTTCGATCCGTGCCGAAAGCTTCGGCAGGCCGTAAAGATGGCCGAACACCGTGAGGTTCTCACGGACCGTCAGCCGGTGCGGCAGCTCGACATAGGGCGAGGAGAAATTCATCCGTCCCAGGACCCGGAACCGGTGGGCGAGAATATCCTCGCCCAGCACCGTCACCCGGCCGGAGGTCGGGAGCAGCAAGCCCAGCAGGATCGATATGGTGGTGGTCTTGCCGGCGCCGTTGCCGCCCAGCAGGCCCAGCGTCGTCCCGCGCGGGACGTCGAAGCTCACGGAATCGACCGCGACGACGTCACCATAGCGTTTGACCAGCGCTTCGACGGAGATCGCGGCTTCGAGCATGGCATCATATAGGACGCGTTGACCGGTCTTCGCCAGTCCCCGGAGTTCGATCGCAGCGGTTGGGCACCCTGCCGATGGAAGGCCCTACCGGCCTTGCGCGGGCGTGAGGATCAGCGCCCTTCCTTGGTCAACATGCTCGGACTATTGAGGCGCCAGTCGTAGAAGTCGCTGGAGATGCCGGCACAGCGCTTGATCTCCTTGGCCTTCTTCGGTTCGGCATATTTCAGAAGATGCTCGACCACACTCTCTTCGTTGCCGCCGAAGTCGCTCTGAAACCAGCTGTGGTAGATCTTCGACACGGCCATCATGCCCGGGCGGGGGAAGTCGACGCCGTGCGGCGAGTTGACGAAGTCGCGTGCATTCTCGGTAAGAAGGGTCCGCCAGTTCGCGCCTGTGATGGCGTGAGGGATCAGGCTGGGGCAGCCCATCGAGGCGCAGTTCAGGCCGTAATGCACCTTGGGATCGGCATCGGCGAACATCTCGCGCAGGATATGATGCTCGATGTTTTCCAGCGCCAGCGAATGCCCCTCCACCATTAGCATCTTCAGGCCCCACGGCCCGTAGTTCTTGCGTCCCGGTGAGATGTGGATATCGAGAATCGACTGGACCGGCCAATGCTCAAGGACGGTCTTCACCGTCGCCGCGTTGTAGAGGTTCATCCAGAACGCGAGTTGCTCGTCGCGGTTCATCGTCGTGATCGGGACGGTCTGCAGGTAGGACACGTAGGCGTCGAGCACTGCCTTGTCCTCGGGGGTCACATCCGCATAGCGGACCAGATTGCTGTTGTGCTTCCGGACGGTCACATAGGTCTGGAGAAAGTGCTCCCACGGCGTGTTGTCGATGACGCTGGTCGAGGTTTCGTCGCTGACACGCAGCAGTTCCATCCCGCCGGGCGCCTGCGGTGTGCAAGCGGCGAGCACCATGCCGCAGAGAAGAAGGCCGATCAGCGAGCGAAGACGAGGGAGGGAGGCAACGGGGCTGCGCAGAAAAACCGGAACGGCGAAGCAGAAGGTTCGATAAATGAGGCTCTCATTTCGTTCCTGCGGCATCGCGTCGCGTCTCTCCTGCTTCCGCCCGCATCCGCCGGCCGAATGGCACCGCGCGCCCCGTCGACGGGCGCGGCCTTCCAAGATTGTCGGACTGTATCTTTACAAATCCGTCAACGCGATACGGTCACGAATCGGTGAGCGTCGGCCCGCGGCCGGCGGGCCGACGCGAGATCAGAGCGTCTCCAGGAACCGAACCAGCGCATCCCGGTCTTCGGCGGACAGGGTGCGGAAGGCTTCGCGCGACTTTTCGGCTTCGCCGCCATGCCAGAGGATCGCTTCCGCGAAACCACGCGCGCGTCCGTCGTGAAGGAAATAGCGATGGCCGTTGACGGTCGGCACCAGTCCGATACCCCACAGAGGGGCGGTCCGCCATTCGTCGCCCTGGGCTTCGAAATCCGGCCGGCCGTCCCCGAGTTCCTCGCCCATGTTGTGGACCAGAAGGTCGGAATAGGGATGGATGGTCTGGTCGCTGAGCGCTGCGACCTGGTGCTCGCCGGTCTTCAGCGTCGGCGTGTGGCAGGCGCCGCAGCCGATGTCGGTGAACAGCTGCTCTCCGTGCTGCGCAACGGGATCGTCTAGGTCGCGGCGGGCCGGTACGGCGAGAGTCTGGATATAGAGTTCCAGCGCATCCATCCGGGTGTCGTCCACCTCCGGCTCGCCGCCATTCGGAGCCGACTGGCATTCCGTCTGGGTTTCGCCGCAGTTCTGGGTGCCGAAAAGACTGGTCGTCAGGCCCATGTCGCCCAGAAAGGCACCGGCTATCTGCTGCCTAACCGTCGGTTGATTGGACTTCCAGCCCAGCCGGCCGGGCACGCGCTTCTGGGCGGCTTCGTCCCACACCATGTTGACCCGGCCCGAAATCCCGTCACCGTCGGCGTCGTCGGGATCGGCGAGGTCACGCAGCGTCTTTTCCGGAATCGCTTCGAGCAGCCCCATGCCGATCACGGCCGGCGCGACCCGCGGCGAGATCATGACGTCGTCGCCGAGCGGCCCGTAGCCGAGGTCGACCACGTCCACGGTAGGATAGCGAAGGCTGTACGGCGTGCCGTCGCCATAGGTTCCCGCGCGTTCCTCATAGGTGATGGCGGCGCGGCCTTCCTTGGGCACGCCGAGGATGGCGCGGTCGTTCAACTGATCGCCGTAGACGGGGTGAGGATTCGGCCCCCCGACCGGGCTCTCACCCGGGATGCTGAGCCGGACCAGCATCGACTTCATCAGCGCGTCTTGTTTTTCGGGTGGTTCCCCGCGGCCGTCCTTGAAGTGGCAGCCCGAACAGGACACGCGGTTGAACAGCGGTCCCAGTCCGTCGAGGTCCTCGACCGAAGCGGGAGCGATGATCCAGTTCCGCCGGAACAGATGCCGGCCGAACATGAACGTCCGAACGCTCTTGGAATCGAGGTTGCTGGCCGGGGCGGAGAAGGCTTCCCGCGATGTGCGGAAAATGGTGGTGGTGCCGCCGAGCAGCGCCATGTCCATCTCGGAAGCGTCTTTGGTTTCACCGCCGATGCCGAGTGGCGCATAGCCAACGGTAAGCGCTGCGGCAATCACCGCCGCAGCGCCGAGTACGGACCTTCCGAAGACGACTTTCTTCCTCATTGCAGCCTTAATACAGCCACTCCTATTCGGTGACTACGATCACGTCGATGCCCAGGCGCTGACCGATTTCCTTGATGGTCGCCGCTTCAGCCTGAAGGGCCGAAATGGCCGTTTCCACCTTCTGCCGGTCCGCGCTTCCCTTTTCCTGCACAAGCACCTGATCAAAGGGATGCGGGATGGCGTTGATCGCCGCGTCGGTCGCCTGGAACTGGGTGACCATCTTGTCGTTCAGGGCGGGATCGATCTCGGCCACCAGCTCGTTCAGGCCGGCCCCGTCATAGCTCCCGTAATCGGCGAAGTAGACGTTGCGGACACTGTCGGCATTGGCGATCAGATCGCGGTGGGTGTTGTCACTGAAGCAGGAATGCTCGTCCTCCTGGTAGCCGCTGTCCAGCGCGACCGACATCCGCTCCGACGCCAGCTCGAACTCGGCCAGAGTCGCCATGCCGGTCATCATCTTCTGCAGGGCTTCCTTCTGGTCCATCGCCTTGAACTCGGCGGCGTAATTGTCGGCACCGGGCTTCCACGCGTCGACCAGGGTGGAGAGGTTCTGGATGAGAAGATCGGTCGCCGCTTCGAGATAGGCCCGGCGGCGCTCGTTGTCGCTCTCGCCCGGTGCGAAGTCGGAGACCGGCCGATTGCCCGGTCCGTCCGCGTTCATGTCCTGTCCCCACAGCAGGAACTCGACGGCGTGGTAGCCGGTGGAGACGTCGGCTTCATCGTCCATCTGATTGTCTTCGGCGAGGCTCACCGGCGTGATCTCGATCGACGGATCGAAGATGATGCCGCTCTCCGGATTCCCTTCGACGTAGTCGATATAAGCCTCGTTCAGCGGCCAGGAATTCAGCAGCGCTTCCGGTCCTTCTTCGCCGCTGTCGGCGTCGTAGAAGTCGATCGGTCCGTCGTAAAACCGGAAGGCTTCCGTACGTCCATAGGGTTCGCGGGAGGCGATCCAAGCCGCCTTCGCGGACTTCAGGTTCGCGTCGGTCGGATCGGCGAGCAGCGTATCGATGGCCGAGCGAAGCTTCAGCGCCTCGTCGTACGAGGCCTTGTAGGTCGTGTAGACGAGGGTGGCATAGGCGTCGATCTGTGCCGAAGCATCGTAGTCGGCAGCAGCGGCCGGGGTTGCCATCAGTCCGGCGCAGATCGCCAGCACCCCTATCCGCTTGCTCGACATCTTCATCCGCTCGCTCATAACCCGCTCCCGACGGCTTTAGTTGTTCGTTGGCCCGAAGCTAATGCGTCTGAGAGGCACTTTCAATCGCAATTGGGAGAGGGTGCCGGCCGATTTTCGATAGACGACCGGCTTTCCCCGGGCGTTGCGCCCGCTCAAAGGACGATGGGCGGCTGTAGCTATCGCAGGCGGTGTCGCCGTGCCGGTCGTCATGGCGAACTTGCGGCGGGCGGCGAAGAAGGACGTGGCCGCCGAAGCGTGGCCGATCCGGTCGGCAGCGATGACGTCATAACCGGAAATTCGCCGTCAGCCACAGCTGGTGCGTGTCGGTCGAGAAGGATTCGGCGTCGTAGAAGGCGTATTCAGCCGATAGGCTGACCGTTCCGCCGAGGGTTTGGCGGAACGACTTGGTAATCCGCGCATACCATTCGCGTCCGAAACGGGTGTCGCTCTCTTCCGACCGGAAGCTATGGACGGTCGCCTGGGCCTCGATGTCGGAGAACGGTCCGTCCGTTTCCTCTCCGCGATAGACGAAATCGAGATAGAGGTCGCGGATGCCGTCGGGCGGCGTGACGACGAACTTGTCCGTCGCTCCCTGGAAGGCGTGCAGCGTGCCTAGTGGGGTCTGGACGCTGCTGGTGCCGTTGCCCGCCAGCACCTCGTAACCAAGCCGCGCCGACAGATCGCCATAGGCGAGTCCCGGCTCGATCAGGACATAGGGAAGGCCGTAGTCGGCCGGGTTGTCGGCATAGTCCCGCTGCCAGGCGAATTCCGCCGCGTAGAGCAGCCGGAGGTCGCGGTTGAAGCGGAAGGCATAGGCGCCCGCCATCCGCCCGCCGGTCGTCTGCGACGACAGGGTGGGGATCTCGTCGATGTCGATCAGATAGGCGTAGGCATTGAACTGCGCCCAATCGAGGCCGCCATAGCCGACATTGAGGTAGTGGGTCCGCGTCTGGAGATCGCCCTGTGCGGCGTCTTCGCCGAACACACGTTTGACGTTGCTGATGAACCCGTAGTCGATCGTCGCGTCGTCGAGAGCCGTCGAGTGGATTGTCACGGCATCGAAGGTTTGTTCGTTCTGCCGAAAGCCGACATTGCCGATGAAACGCTGGTTGTCGAGGGCGATGCGCTGGCGCCCGATACGGAAGGTCGCGTCTTCGAGTCCCTGATAGGTGAGGAAGCCTTGGTTGAGCTCCACCGTGTCCGCGTCGGGGACGACCGGAAAGCCGGTCGGCCGGCTGGCGCCGTCGTCGAAGCGGCGAGGGCCGAGCGCGGTCACCGCTTCGATCTCGGCAAGGGCGCTGAAGCCTTCATAGGCCAGCGTCTCGTAGCCGAGCCGGGCGCGCAGTGTCAGGGCTTCGGCATCGCGGGCGAAGCCGGCCTGGTCGATATGCTCGAAACGGAAGCGGAGGTCGGCAAGCGGCCGGCCGCCCAGGACGGCGTCCCCGAGCGACTGCGCCGATCCCGTTGTGGAAAAGGCCATCGAGAGGAACCCCGTGATCGCCATGGCCAGGAGTGTCGGCGCGGGGAAACGATAATCGGACATCATGCCGGACGAGGATCGGGTCAAGAGAGCACCACCGAGGTGGGAACGGTTGCGGCCGTCGCCGGCCGTGCCGGTACGTCCGGAGCGACCCCGCCCCAATCTTCGGGCGGAGGCGTCACGGCGAAGCGACGGCAGCGGTCGAGGAAGATCTCGCTCGGGCGGTCGCCGGGAATCCAGCGCAGTACCTCCTCGAAATAGGCGGCGGCCGTCGACCATTGGCGGCGGCGATAGGCGAACAGGCCATCCTCGAACTGCTTCACCGCCTCGGCCCAGTCGGGGTCGATCGGGTGCTTGCCCAGGACCTCGAACAGGCGCACAGGCTTGGGGCGGCCCTTCACGACGACGAGGTCGAGCTCCCGCAGCGAAAGCCGGTCGCCGACATGGGTCGCCGTCTGCTCGCTGCAGATGATCGTCGTTCCCATCACCTTGTTGTACTGCTCGAGCCGGGAGGCGACGTTCACCTCGTCGCCCATGACGGTGTAGTTGAAGCGCGACGAGGAACCCATGTTGCCGATGATCATCTCGCCGGTGTTGATCCCGACGCCGATCCGCAGACTGCCGAAACCATGCCTCTTCCACTGGTCCTGGAGGGCGTCGAGCGACGCCACCATGGCGAGCGCAGTCTCACAGGCGAGGTAGGCCTGCTCTCCGGGGGGCGTCGGCAGGGGGGCGCCCCAGACCGCCATGAGTCCGTCGCCGATATACTTGTCCAGCAAGCCCTTGCTCTTCAGGACCTCGTCGCTCTGGGCCGTGAAATAGCTGTTCATCAGGCCGACGAGTTGCTCGGCCGGCAGTTCGGCGGCGATGCTGCTGAAGTTGCGAACGTCGGAGAACAGGACAGTGAGCGTCTTGCTCTCGCCGCCCAGCGTTAGAACGCCGGGGTTGTCGCAGAGCGTCTGCACGACCGCCGGATGCAGGTAGCGATCGAAGGCGTTGCGGATCGTCCGCTCGCGCTCCTCCTGCGAGAAGTAGACGTGGATGGTGACGGCACTGTAGGCCAGCAGGAAGCCGACCAGCGGGAAGGTCAGGTTCAGCCACATGCCGCCGAAGGCGAAGAAGGCGTAGTTGATGGCGACGAAAGCGGTGCCGATCACCAGCGAGGCGAAGCTGAACTTGAGCGAGGGGAGGCGCCGGCCCGCCCAGCCGATCAGCAGGCAGCCGACGACGATGAAGGCGACATCGATCGCGGCGAAGGAGTCACGGCGGACCAGATGCCGGCCGGTGAGGATGTTGTCGACGACGGTCGCATTGCGCTCGACGCCCGGCACCACGGCAGAGAACGGCGTCTCGAACACGTCGCTGACGCCCGTCGCGTTCGCGCCCATCAGGACGATCTTGTCCTTGAACGTCTTCGGCGGAACGCGGCCGTTGAAGGCGTCGGTGAACGGGATCGTGGTGAAGGTCTGCTCGGGCCCGTAATAGTTGGCGAGCATCCGCATGACTTCGTCGGTCGGTACGAACAGAGGTCCGATGCGGATTCCTTCGCCGGCGATGAAGGCCATCTCCTCCGGCGCCAGGGCCAGGGCCTCGCGGGCGATCTGAACGCCGAAAGCCGGGTAATAGTCGCCCTTGTATTCGAGCACCGGATACTCGAAGCGCGCAGTGCCGTCGACGTCCAGCGCGACGTTGACGTGGCCCAGCGCCTGCGCCGCCTGCCCGACCTCCGGCACCGGCGCGAGAACGTCGCGGGTGGCCAGGGCGAAGCGCGGTGCCTCGCCCTCTCTTAAGCGGATATTCCGGAACGCGGCCGTCGGCACCGCCGATTCCTTCAGGCGCTCGGGGTCGATGCCGGGGCCGTTCACCTCGCTCGGGAACACGAAGGCGAAGGGGACGATGACGTTGCCGGCGCGGGCGATGGCGTCGGCGAAGCGCAGGTCGGCTGCGGCGTCGCCATGGTTGTCCAAGCGGGGCAGGGCGGTGCGGAACTGCGCCACCGCCGCGTCCGGCCCGTCGGTGTCAAGGGTCTGAAGCACCTCGATCAGGGCGTCGAGCGACTGGCCGGTGATTGACCGCTCCGCGGTGACGAACAGCATATCGATCGCGATCAGGCGGGCGCCGGCGGCAGACAGCTTGTCGACCATTTCGGCGAAGACCGACCGACTCCACGGCCAGCGGCCGATCTCGTTGATGCTTTTGTCGTCCACCAGGACGACGACGACGTCATCGGAAGGCTGCTGCGCGCCCCGCACCAGGAAGCGCATGTCGAGCAGAAGACCCTCGATGCCGCGGAGCGGGGTCGTCTGGGAGATCGCGAAATAGAAGATCAGAGTGACCGCGGCGGCCAGGGCCGCCACGCGCATTTCGGTCAGCCGAACGCGTCGCCTGCTTCCCGCGGCGTTTCCTCCCCCCTTCGCCATCGCGCCCCCCGCTTCGCCGCGCCCGGCTAGTCGAGCGCCGTCCGGTCGGAGAAGGACTTGACGCGGGTCTGCGGCCAGGTGCGCTTGGGCGTCGGCGCGACGCCCGCCCGGACCTCGGTTCCTTCGCCCTGCAGAAGCACGACCGTTTCCTCGATCGTCCGGTCGCTGCTGCCCACCAGCACCTTCCCTTTGACGACCCCCAGACTCGTGGCGTCCAGGCCGGCTTCGGTAATCCACTCCGTCCCCTGCACCGACGCCACCGCGGTCGCCGTCTGAACCTCGAAGCGGGAGTCGGGGACGAACAGATTGACGACGGTCCGGAAGATTCCCTCCGGCACGGTCAGCAAAGCGCGGCGTTTCTTTTCCTTCGGCGCATAGACGAATTCGGTGATCTTCAGCGTGCTGCTTTCGCCCACCGTGACGACGGTATCGTCCTCGAAGCGAATCTTGACCTTACCCCCCGCTTCGGACCGGACGATGTCCTGCTGATGAACGGGCGTTCCGACAACCGCCGGTTCGGCCGCGTCGGCACCAGGTCGGATGATGACCGCTTCGCCCGACAAGGATTCGATGTGCCCGACCGCCTCTGCGGCAAAGCTCGCCGTCGTCAGCCCGACGCCGAAAAACAAGGCGAGCAAGGCACACTTGATCAATTGCATCGTCGGCCTCTCCAAATGAATGGAATGGGTATCGAATGTCTTACGCCATTCTGGTGATGAAGTCTCAGTTCGTAGGGTCTGCCGCCTCGACTTCGTTCAAGGCTTGACGGAATCGGCCTCCACAGTCTTGCGGATCTTCTTGCACCTCTTCGGCGGCGACCCAGCAGTCGAAAAGGACTTGTGCCCGCGCGGCCGCCTCCGGCGCGGTGCGGCGCGCCTTTTCAGCGAGTGCCGACACCAGCCGCAAGCGCGCGAGCGACAGGGTTGCCGCCGCGTCGCCACCAAGCCGCCAATCGTCGAGCCGTTCGGGAAGAACGAATTCGCCCTTCGCGGCTTCTCTCGCCTTGTAGGCAAAGAAGCTCGCCGCGAAGGCGGACCCGTCCTCAGCCTGCCGGTCGGCGATGTCCAGGTAGTTCCGGTGCAGGGCGCGGGCGAAAGGATCGTCGGGCGATGCCATGGCGCGGACGGCCGCAGGATCGACGCAGCCGGAAAGCGATACCACTGCCGTGAGCGCGAGCGTCACCGCTACCGCCACGCGCACGCGGCGGCACGCCGGCGCCCCCAGCGCCGCGATGATGCCGCAATCCATCCCCACAGTTGAATAGAATGCGGACGTCGGTAGGGCGTCGCCAACTAGAAATGACCATAGGTCTTGCATGACTCGGACGGGGTGCCGCCGATCCCCGCAACGATGGTGTCGACCGGACCGGTACGGAAGCGCAATCTAGGCCGCTCGTCATTCAGCGGAGGGTGATCGCATGGTTCCGACCGGACTGACCGCGGTGATCGCGCTGCTCTCTCTCGCATCGTTCGGTAGCGGCAACCCACCCGACGGCCGGATCGAGCCCGCCACCTTCGTTCATACCGTCGGGCGGACGGACATGATCCGGACCTGGCTCGAAAAGAAGCTCGGCGCGGAGATCATCGAGATCATCCAGGTCGACTGGAAAGGGAACCCCGCCTATCGGGCACGGTTCTTGGCAACCGATCCCGAGACCGGCGAGAGGCGCGAGCGGATTCTCATTTTCGACGCCGGGTCGGTGCAGCCGATCGCCGAGCTGGAGCCCGAGCCGGCCTTCTGACGCGACGCCCCCATTCGGCGGTAAGCGGTTGCCCGATGCGGGGCCCTTCGCCAAAGTCCGGCTTCGATAACCGCTCGCTTCACCGCGGGTAGTCAACGATCGGCCGTTTTCGAGGAGACCCCATGCAACGCCGTAACTTCATCAAGGGCGCCGGCGCCGCCGCCGTCGGTGCCGCAGCTTTCCCCGCCCCAGCGATCAGTCAGGGAAAGCGCGAGTGGAAGATGGCGACCACCTGGCCCAAGAACTTTCCCGGCCTCGGGACGGGGGCCCAGCGGATCGCCGATGCCATTACCGAGATGTCGGACGGCCGGCTGACGGTGAAGCTCTACGCGGCGGGCGAACTGATCCCCGCATTCGAGGTCTTCGACGCTGTCCGCGCCGGCAACGTCGAGATGGGGCATGACGCCCCGCTTTACTGGCTCGCCAAGGCCAAGGCCTGCGCCTTCTTCTGCGCCGTGCCGGGCGGGCTGGCACCGCATGAGCAATATGGCTGGATCCATTACGGCGGCGGACAGGCATTGTGGGACGAGCTCTACGGGCAGTTCGGCCTTCGCGCCTTCGTTGCCGGCAATACCGGCCCCAACTGGGGCGGCTGGTTCAAGAAGGAGATCAACAGCCTGAACGACATTCAGGGGATCAAGTTCCGGATGTCGGGCCTCGGCGGCGAGGTGATGAACCGCATGGGCGTCGTCGCGGTCAACATGCCGGGCGGCGAGATCATGCAGTCGCTGCAGAGCGGCGTCCTCGACGGCGCCGAGTGGGTGAACCCGTGGAACGACCTGGCCTTCGGTTTCCACAAGGTCGCCAAGTACTATTATGGCCCGGGTGTGCACGAGCCCGGTTCCTCCCAGGCCCTCACCGTGAACCTCGAAGCCTACGAATCCCTGCCCAAGGACTTGCAGGCCATCGTCCGCTTCGCGGCCGAGCAGGAGAACACCCGCATGCATGCCGAGATGACCGCGGGGAACGTCCCTTCGCTGGCCGCGCTCCGGAAGCACGGTGTCGAGGTGCGGTCTTTCCCCGAGGACGTCTACAAGCGGCTACTGGACATCAGCGCCGAGGTGGTGGCCGAAGTCGGCGCCGAGGACGCGCTTTCCACGCGCATCTACGAGAGCTGGTCGACGTTCCGGAAAGGGGTCGTCGACCTCGCCCCCTACTCGGAGATGGGGTACATGCGGATGCGCGGCCTCACCGCATGATCTGTTGCCGACCGGGCCCGCATGGACCGGCCCGGTCGGCACCGTCCGTTCATTCGGACTGCTGATGCAGATAGGCGATGACGTTCTGGCGATCGTCCTCGCTGCGGAGGCCCGGGAAAGCCATCTTGTTGCCCGGGATGAACTTCCGGGGCGCTTCGAGGTATTGCGACAGCGTATCCGCATTCCAGACGATGTCCGCGTTCTTCATCGCCTTCGAATAGTTGAAGCCTTCGGCAGCGCCCGCTTCGCGCCCGTAGACGCCGTGGAGATTGGGGCCGACGCCATTGCCCGCTCCCTGTTCGACCTTGTGACAGGCACGGCACTTGTTGAAGACGTTCTTGCCTGCGTCAGGATCGCCGGCCAATGCGGCGTCACCGGAATCGTTCTGGGCAACCTGCATAGACGCTTCGTCGGCCGTGCCCTCGGTCTCGGCGGCGGTCTGCGCGCCGCCGGTGCGGGTGGTCACTTCCGGCTTGGCCTGATCGACTGCAACCGCTGGCTTCGGCTGGTCGACCGTCACCTTCGGCTCGGCTTGCTCGACCGAAACGCTCGGGGCTGCCTGCTCGACAGTGACGGTCGGCTCAGGAATCTCGACGGTGATCTCCGGGGCCGGCACTTCCACGGTGACCTCCGTGGGTTGCCCGGTCCCGGCAGCAGTGTTGCCGGAGTCCGCAGCTTGTGCGGCGATCCACGCCGGCGTCATTACGGCGAGTACCGCAGCGATCGCGATCGAGGATTTCGACATGAGGAGCTGCTCCTTCCTGCGTGCGGCCACCGGTCGGGCGGCCGCTCTTCTGTGAACGGATTAGCGGTTGGGGAACGGCGCGTGCACAGAGGAGGTTGCGGAACGGGTCGGCGGCTTGGCGGCCGCAGCCGATTTCCAGGTCGCCACTGACATGGATCAAGGTCGGGGACGGGCGAACGCTTCAGGATGCGCAGGTTCACTTCCCCCTATCTTCCTTGTCAGGCGCCTTCCTTCGGAAGGCGCCTCTTTCTTCCTCCTGGGCTCCGGCGCATGCCCGTCCCGCATGCCGGTTTCTTGACTCGCGCGGCGGCCCGTGCTGCATAGATCGTCCACGCGGCGGGTGGGCGCCCGCCGGTCAAGGGACAACGAAAAACGGCTGCAAAGGCCGAGGAGACGCCATGATCGCCAAGTTTCTCGCTACGCTCGCCATTCCGCTGGTCGTTCCGGTGATGCAGGCGGGTGTTGTCGGCCCCGCCGAAGTGCTGGACGGAATCACCATGCAGGTCGGCAAGTCCGTCGTCCGTCTGTACGGGCTGAAGGCGCCGTCCGCCGATCAGACCTGCCGGCTCGAAGGGGAGGTTATCCCGTGCGGTGAAGAGGCTAAGGCCGCGCTGGAGAACCTGCTCGGCGACAGCGAGGTCAAGTGTACGACCAAGGGCACCGACAACAAAAAGCGGACGTTGGCCACCTGCAAGGCCGACGGCATCGATCTCAACAAGGGCATGGTCGAGAGCGGCTGGGCCAAAGCCGACACCCATGAAACCAAGATGTTCGCCGACTACGAAGCCAAGCCCAAGGCCGCGGGGATCGGCCTGTGGCAGAACAACCTGATGGTGCGCCTGCACTAGGAAATCAGGGCGGCGCTGGAACCACGACAAAGGAAAGAGAGACACACATCATGGCGCGATCGGGGAAAGTCATCGTCACCTGCGCGGTCACCGGGGCGATCCATACGCCGACCATGTCGCCCTACCTGCCGATCACCCCGAACGAGATCGCCGAGAGCTCGATCGCGGCGGCCGAGGCGGGGGCGTCGATCATTCATCTGCACGCCCGCAATCCAGAGACCGGCCAGCCGACCCCGGACCCCGACATGTTCATGGAGTTCCTGCCGCGCATCAAGCAGGGTACCGACGCGGTGGTGAACATCACCACCGGCGGCGGGCTCGGTATGAAGCTCGAGGAGCGGCTGGCGGCGGCGCGGCGGGCCCAGCCCGAGGTGTGCTCGCTCAACATGGGCACGATGAACTTCGGCCTGTTCCGGCTGCTCGACCGCTACAAGGACTGGAAGCACGCCTGGGAGCCCGAATACCTGGAGATGACGAAGAACTTCGTCTACCAGAACACCTTCGGCGACATCGAATACATCCTGAAGGAGATCGGCGAGGGCTACGGCACCCGCTTCGAGTTCGAGTGCTACGACATCGGCCATCTCTACACCCTGGCCTATTTCCTCGATAAGGGGCTGGTGAAGCCGCCGCTGCTGGTGCAGTCGATCTTCGGCATCATGGGCGGTATCGGCGTCGACCACGAGAACCTGCTCCACGCCAAGCGCATCGCCGACAAGCTGTTCGGCGACGACTTCTACTGGTCGGTGCTGGCCGCCGGCCGCCACCAGCTCCCCTTCGTCAGCATGAGTGCGATCATGGGCGGCAGCGTCCGCGTCGGGCTGGAGGACAGCCTCTATATCGACAAGGGCAAGCTGGCCGAAAGCAACGCCGCCCAGGTCACGGCGATCCGCTCGATCCTGGAAACGCTTTCGCTGGAAGTCGCGACCCCGACCGAGGCCCGCGAGATGCTGTCCCTGAAGGGCGGCGACCAGGTGGCGTTCTAAGGAGACATCGCTCCGTCATCGCGAGCCGGAGGCGAAGCGATCCAGGCCGGCGGTCTGGATCGCCGCGTCGCTCCGCTCCTCGCAACGACGACGGTCGGTTCCCGGCTTCGTGGGCCCTCCGGTCAAGCCGGAGGGCGACGAGCTTAGTTAGTACGGCTTATCCAATTTCTTCGTCGTCCTCCGGCTCGACCGGAGGACCTACCGCACGGCTTCAGCGATGAAACGGCGCAGCGGGTTCACCAGCACCTCCTGCGCACCGACGAGCTGCAGCTCTTCCGCTCCGGCCGCGGCGGTCGCCTCCAGCACGCCATAGACCGCCGACACGGCATGCGAGAGCGCCGCGTCGGTCGTACCGCCGAGAAGCTTGCGCGCGAGCAGGATCGCCGCGAAGGCGTCGCCGGCCCCGTTGGCGGCGACCTTGAGGCGCGGCGTGCGGACGACCCAGCTTCCCGCCGGATCGCTGGCGAAGACCGCGATCTCCTCAGGGGCGGTTCGAAGTGAGGTGCAGGCGATAACGCCGGTCGATGGCATGGCGAGCTTGGACGCCGCCGCTTTCGCATCGGCCGGCGACTCGACGGTGGCGTCGGCCAGACGGGAGAGCTCGAACCGGTTCGGGGTCAGGATGTCGGCGAGCGGCACCAGAGACCCTGCGACCGCTTCGGCGACCGCCGGCTTGACGAACAGGCCGGCGGTGTCGTTGCCCATCACCGGGTCGCAGCAATAGATGGCATCCGGGTTCGCCGCCTTGACCCGCCGCACCGTCTCGGCGATCACCGCGACCAGGGTGGGGTCGCCGACATAGCCCGACAGCACCGCGTCGCAGGCGGCGAAGCCGCCACGCTCGCCGATGCCGTCGATCACCGCGGCGATCATCTCGGTCGACAGCGCGCCGCCGCGCGCGGTGGGGTAGCCGGTGTGATTGCTGAGCACCACCGTCGGCACCATCCACACCTCGATCCCCAGCCGCTGCAGGGGGAACATGGCGGCGCTGTTGCCGGCATGGCCGTAGGCGACATGAGATTGAATCGAAAGGACGTTCACCGGCTTGCTCGTGTCTCGGACGGTGGTTAGGTTACCGCCCATCGTCGGATAGGGAGGTTTCGACCGGATGGTCACCGCACGGCCGCGCCGCAGCGTACTGTACATGCCGGGCTCCAACCAGCGGGCGCTGGAGAAGGGGCGGACGCTGCCGGCCGATGCCCTGATCCTCGACCTCGAAGACGCAGTGACGCCCGACGCGAAGGCCGAAGCGCGCGATCGAATCGCCGAGGCTGTCGGCACCGGCGGTTACGGCAAGCGCGAGATCGTCGTCCGGGTGAACGCCCTGTCGACGCCCTGGGGCTATGACGACCTCGCCGGGCTCGCCGGCTGTGGTGCCGATGCGGTGCTGCTGCCCAAGGTCGAAAGCGCCGGAGAGGTGCGGCAGGCGGTGGCGGTGCTGGAAGAGAACGGTGCGCCCGAAGACTTGGCCGTCTGGTGCATGATGGAAACGCCTCGCGGCATTCTCGCCGTGGCCGAGATCGCCGCCGCACACCCGCGGGTCGCCTGTCTGGTGATGGGGACCTCGGACCTCACCAAGGACCTCCACGCCAATCATACGCCGGGGCGGGAGCCGCTGATGACGTCGATCGGGCTCTGCCTGCTCGCCGCCCGCGCCCATGGGCTGGCGATCCTCGACGGCGTCCATCTCGACCTCGACGACGAGGCGGGCTTCGCCGCCGCCTGCCGGCAGGGGCGCGACTGGGGCTTCGACGGTAAGACGCTGATCCACCCGAAGACCATCGCCGCCGCCAATGCCGCGTTCGGTCCGTCGGACGACGAGATCGCCTGGTCGCGCCGCATCATCGCTGCGCACGAGGAGGCGGCGCGGGAGGGCAAGGGCGTCGTCCTGGTCGACGGCAAGCTGATTGAGAACCTGCACGTCGCCGAGGCCCAGCGGCTGGTGGTGATGGCCGAGATGATCGCGGCGATGGAACGCGAAGCGGCGGGATGAACAAGACTCAGCGCGGGAACTTCTTCGAGGACTTCGCCGTCGGGCGACGCTTCCGCCATGCGACGCCGCGGACGGTGACGGACGGCGACGTCGCGCTCTACACCGCGCTCACCGGCTCGCGATTCGCGGTCAATGCCTCGGTCACCGCCGCGGCCTGTCTGGGGCATCTGCGGGCGCCGCTCGACGATCTCCTGGTCTTCCATCTCGTGTTCGGGAAGACCGTCCCCGACGTCTCGCTGAATGCCGTCGCCAATCTCGGCTATGCGGACTGCGTGTTCGGGGCGCCGGTCTATCCGGGCGACACGCTCCACGCCGAATCGGAGGTGATCGGCGTCCGTCAGAACTCCCGCGGCGATACCGGCACCGTCTATGTCCGCTCGACGGGCTTCAACCAGCGGGGCGAGGTTGTCCTCGACTACGTCCGCTGGGTGATGGTGCGGAAGGCTGACCCCGAGTCGCCCGCGCCCGACCCCGTGGTGCCCGAGGTCTCGAAGTCGGTGTCCGCCGATCGCCTGTTGGCACCCGACGACAGGACGGTCGCGGCCTACGATACGGTCCTCTCGGGCAGCGACGTGCTGTGGGAAGACTATTCGGCCGGCGAAAAGATCGACCATGTCGACGGCGTGACGGTGGAGAGCGCCGAGCACATGGCGGCGACGCGGCTCTACCACAACACCGCCCGTGCCCATTTCGATCAGTACGCTGCCCAGGCCGGCCGATTCGGACACCGCATCGTCTATGGCGGTCATATCATGAGCCTGGCGCGGGCCGTCAGCGTCAACGGCCTCGCCAACGCCTTCCGGATCGCCGCGATCAACGGCGGCCGGCATGTCCTGCCGGTGCTGGCCGGCGACACGGTCTACGCCTGGACCGAGGTACTGGAGCGGATCGCTTTGCCGGGGCGGTCGCGAGTCGGCGCCTTGCGGCTGAGGGCGGTCGCGACCCGCGACCTTCCCTGCGAGTCGTTCCCCTATCGAGACGAAGGCGACGCGGAGGGGGGTAAGTATCATCCCGCCGTGGTGCTCGATCTCGACTATACCGTGCTGATCCCGCGCAGGGGCGATGGCGCGGCGGATTAGCGATGGCGTGAGGACCGGCAACTTGCTTAAATGGCTGCAATAAATGTGGTTGGGGGAATAAAGATGGCGCAGAATGTGCAGCGGCCGCTGTCGCCGCATTTGCAGGTCTATCGGCCGCAGATCACTTCCGTCCTGTCGATCCTCCACCGCATGACGGGCGTGGTGCTCGGGCTGGGGGCGCTGCTCCTTACCTACTGGATCGCCGCCGCTGCAACAGGGCCGGAATGCTTCGAAGCCGCGCAGGGCTTCGTGGGCTCGTGGTTCGGAATCCTGCTGATGCTGGGCTTCTCCTACTGCCTGTTCTATCACCTGTGCAACGGCATCCGGCACCTGTTCTGGGATGTCGGACTGGGCTTCGAGCTCAATACCGCCGCCGCGTCGGGCTGGCTCGTGGTGCTCGCCTCGGCGGGCCTCACGCTGCTCGCCTGGATCGCCGGCTTCGCCATGGCGTGAAGAGGGAGGGAGGGAAGCTCCGATGAACCTGCGTACGCCCTTGTCTCAGGTCCGTGGCCTGGGGTCGGCCAAGGAAGGCGTCTCGCACTGGTGGTGGCAGCGCCTGACGGCGGTCGCCCTGGTGCCGCTCACGTTGTGGTTCGTGATCTCGGTGATTGCCCATATGGGGGCGGACTACGAGGCGATGCGCGCCTGGGTGGGCAGCCCGTCGGTGGCGGTGACGATGGTGCTGCTGATCGCGGCGACCTTCTATCACCTGAAGCTCGGTGCCCAGGTGGTGATCGAGGACTACGTCCACCACGGGGCGACCAAGCTGGTGGCCCTGGTACTTCTGAATTTTGCGACGGTGGTGCTGGCCGTGATCGGCATCTATTCCGTCCTGTCGATCGCGTTCCGGGGGTAGACGGCCATGGCGAGCTACGAACTCATCGATCACACCTATGACGTCGTGGTGGTCGGTGCCGGCGGCGCCGGGCTGCGTGCGACCGTGGGCTTGGCCGAGGCCGGTCTGAAAACCGCCTGCATCACCAAGGTCTTCCCGACCCGCAGCCATACCGTCGCCGCCCAGGGCGGCATCAGCGCCTCGCTCGGCAATATGGGCGAGGACGACTGGCGCTGGCACATGTACGACACCGTCAAGGGCTCCGACTGGCTCGGCGACCAGGACGCCATCGAGTACATGGTGCGCGAAGCGGTGCCGGCGGTGATCGAGCTGGAGCATTACGGCGTGCCGTTCTCGCGCACCCAGGACGGCAAGATCTACCAGCGCGCCTTCGGCGGCATGACCACCCATTTCGGCGAGGGCCGCGCCTACCGCACCTGCGCCGCCGCCGACCGCACCGGCCATGCCATGCTGCATGCGCTCTATCAGCAGTCGCTGAAGCACGAGGCGGAGTTCTTCATCGAGTACTTCGCCCTCGACCTGATCATGGACGACGACGGCGTTTGCCGCGGCGTCATCGCCTGGGACCTCGATTCGGGCAAGCTTCACCGCTTCCGCGCCCATATGGTGATCCTGGCCACGGGCGGTTACGGACGCGCCTACTTCTCCTGCACCTCGGCCCATACCTGCACCGGCGACGGCAACGCGATGGTGCTGCGTGCCGGCCTGCCGCTCCAGGACATGGAGTTCGTGCAGTTCCATCCGACGGGCGTCTACGGCGCCGGCGTGCTGATCACCGAGGGCGTGCGCGGCGAGGGCGGCTACCTCACCAATTCGAGCGGCGAGCGCTTCATGGAGCGTTACGCCCCGAACGCCAAGGACCTCGCCTCGCGCGACGTCGTCAGCCGGTCGATGACCATCGAGATCCGCGAAGGCCGCGGGGTGGGGGCGGAGAACGACCACATACACCTGCATCTCGAGCATCTCGACGCCGACCTGATCCACGAGCGCCTGCCGGGCATCGCCGAGACGGCGAAGATTTTCGCCGGTGTCGACGTGACCAAGGCGCCGATCCCGGTGCTGCCGACCGTCCACTACAACATGGGCGGCATCCCGACGAACTATCGGGGCGAGGTGCTGGTCGAGAAGGGGGGCGACCCCGACGTCGTCGTGCCCGGCATCATGGCGATCGGCGAGGCGGCCTGCGTCTCGGTCCACGGCGCCAACCGGCTGGGCTCTAACTCGCTGCTCGATCTCGTGGTGTTCGGCCGCTCGGCCGCCCATCGCTGCGCGGAGCTGATCAAGCCGGGCTCGTCCCACACCACGCTGCCGGCCAGCGCCAGCGAGCCGGCGCTCGACCGCTTCGACCGCCTGCGGAACGCCAAGGGCGAAGTCTCGACCGCGTCTCTCCGGAACGAGATGCAGCGGGTGATGCAGAACAACTGCGCGGTGTTCCGGACCGGCGAGGTGCTGGAGGAAGGCGTCAAGCTGATCGACGCCGCGGCCGCCAAGCGGGGCGACCTCGGCGTCTCCGACCGGTCGATGGTGTGGAACTCCGACCTCGTCGAAACGCTGGAGCTCGACAATCTGTTGAGCCAGGCATTGGCGACCATGTACTCGGCCCGGAACCGGACCGAGAGCCGTGGCGCCCACGCCCGCGAAGACTTCCCGGATCGCGACGACGACCAATGGATGAAGCACACGACCGTCTGGGTCGACGACAAGGGCAAGGTCAAGATCGACTACCGGCCGGTGCACATGCACACCCTGTCGAACGAAGTCCAGCCGGTCCCGCCCAAAGCCCGGGTCTACTGAGCCCCGATCCGTACAGCGCGCGCGTCACGCAAGCATCGAGGAACGCCGATGGCTGAATTCACACTGCCCAAGAACTCCAAGATCAAGGCGGGCAAGTCCTGGCCCCGACCCTCCGGGGCCAAGAACGTCAAGGCGTTCAAGATCTATCGCTGGAGCCCGGACGACGAGGAGAACCCGCGCGTCGACACCTATGAGGTCGATCTCGATGCCTGCGGGCCGATGGTTCTCGATGCCCTCATCAAGATCAAGAACGAGACCGACGCGACGCTGACCTTCCGGCGCTCCTGCCGGGAAGGCATCTGCGGGTCCTGCGCGATGAACATCGACGGGACGAATACGCTGGCCTGCACCAAGCCGATCGAGGATGTGGGCGGTGACGTCAAGATCTACCCGTTGCCGCACATGCCGGTGGTGAAGGACCTCGTCCCCGACCTCACGACCTTCTATGCGCAATACGCCTCGATCAAGCCGTGGATGGAGACGCAGACGCCGCCGCCCGACCGTGAGCGGCTTCAGTCGCCTGAGGACCGGGAAAAGCTCGACGGCCTCTACGAATGCATCCTCTGCGCCTGCTGCTCGACCTCCTGCCCGAGCTACTGGTGGAACGGTGAGCGGTTCCTCGGCCCGGCCATCCTTCTGCAGGCCTATCGCTGGATCGCCGACACGCGCGACGAGGCGACGGGTGACCGGCTGGACGCGCTCGAAGACCCGTTCAAGCTCTATCGCTGCCACACGATCATGAACTGCGCCAAGACCTGCCCCAAGAGCCTCAACCCGGCGCGGGCGATCGCCGAGATCAAAAAGCTGATGGTGGAACGCCGGCTTTAGATGATGCGTCGGCCGTCCTCACAGGGGCGGCCGAAAGCCCCCAGCGCCGCTGATACCGCCGCCCGGCCCTCGACGCCGGTGGCTTCGGACCTACTTTCGCATTTTATGTCCGACCGACAGATGGACGCGCAATGACCGCCCTCCTGATTCTCGGCGGTCTGATATTGCTGGTCGCGGGTGGAGAAGGGCTCGTCCGGGGCGCGATCGGTCTCGCCAAGGCGGGTGGCGTGTCGCCGACGGTCATCGCCCTTACTATCATTGCCTGCGGCACGTCCGCGCCCGAGCTCGTTGTCTGTGTCGAGGCGGCCCTGTCGGGCTTCCCCGGAATTGCCGTCGGCAACGTCGTTGGCAGCAATGTCGCCAACTTGCTCCTGATCGTCGGCATGGCGGCGATGGTCCATCCGATGGCGTGTCAGCGCACCGACGTATTGCGGAATGGCGCGGTGCTGGCCGGCGGCACGGCGATCTTCACCGTGATCTGCCTCGACGGCGTCGTGGAGCGCATGGCCGGCATCGGGCTGTCGGTCCTGCTCGTCGTCTATATCCTGGGGTCTTGGTGGCTGTCGCGGCGTGGTCTGAACATGGCGGTCGGCGGCCCGGAGGAGGCCGAAGAAGTGACGGACGGGCCGCGGCTCGCAGCGCTTCTCACGGCATCGGGCCTCGTCGCGGTGCTGCTGGGGGCGCATCTGCTCGTCATGGGGGCGGTCGACCTCGCCCGGCTGATGGGAATCTCGGAGACGACGATCGGCCTGACGGTCGTCGCTTTCGGGACGTCCCTTCCGGAACTCGCGACCGTTCTCGCTGCCGCATTCCGCAGGCGGCCGGAACTCGCCTTCGGCAATATCATCGGCAGCAATATCTTCAACCTGCTGGGGATCATGGGAATCACCGCCACGGTGGCACCCGTCCCGGTGCCGGCACAGGTGGTCGGTGTCGATCTGTGGGTGATGGCGGTCGCAACGGTGGGCGTGCTGGCGGCGATGTATACGGGAAGCCGCGTCAGCCGTGGCGAAGGGGTGGTGATGCTGGCCGCCTATATCGGCTATTTCGTGGTCCTGCTGGGCGGGCTCATGCCAGCTCACCTGGTGTTGTGACGGACGGGACGTGCGCGTCGCCGCCATGGCCGGCGATTACCGAGCGGAAAAGGTCGATCTGGCCGCGCGTGGTGTCGTCCCAACTGAAGCCTTCCGCGTAAGCCCGGGTCGCCTCCCGCGACGGAAGGGCCGCGAACAGCGCGCGTACCGCGTCCGCCAGTGCCGCGGGGGTGCGGTCCGCCATCAGAACCCCGGCGGCGGGCGTCGCGACTACCTCCGGGGTTCCCCACACATTCGAGGCGATGACGGGCGTCCCGCAAGCCATCGATTCGAGGAGGACGTTGGCCCAGCCCTCGCGGCTCGACGCGAGAACGGAGGCGTCGGCCGCCGAATAGAGCGGCGCCAGCTCGCCATGCGGGACGCGGCCCATGAAGCGCACGCGGTCGCCGACGCCCTCGCGCTTCGCCAGCGCTTCCAATGCGCCGCGCTCCGGGCCGTCGCCCGCGATCACGAGCGCGAAGTCCGGCAGGGCCTTGAGCGCCCGAATCGTGATGTCGTGGCCTTTCCGGGTGATCAGCCCGCCGACCGAAACCAGCGTTGGCCGATCGAACCCCAGCGCCGCGCGCGCCTCTTGGCGGTCGAGGGGGCGGAAACCCGCAAGGTCGACGCCGTTTCGCAGCACGGTCACCTTGCTCGCGGGTATGCCGAGTTCGATCAGGCTGTCTTTCAGGGCCTGGCAGACGGTGATCAGGGCAGCCGCCCGGCTGGCGGCGAAGCGGATCATCCGCCGCGGCAGCCGGTATTGCGGGATCAGGTTCAGATCGGTGCCGCGCGCGGTGATGACGACCGGCTTGTCGAGCAGGCGGCCGAGAAGCGCCGCCGCGACGCCATCCGGGTAGAAGTAATGCGCGTCGATCGCGTCGAAGTCGTAACCCGCGCCGATTAACGCCCGGACCGGCGCGATCGACGCCCGGTAGAGAGTGTAGGGCGTGAGTGTCATCCCGATCTTGGGCACGACGACATAGCGCGGATGATGTACCTCGAACCCGTTGCGTTCTTCCGCCGGAGGAACGGCGGCGAAGGCGGCGTAGCTTCCGAACAGGCCGGCACTCGACGGAAACCACGGCACTGGGGCGACGATCCGTGTCTCGACGCCGGCTGCGACCAGATGGCGCAGCCGGTTCTCGACGAAGACGCCATGGGTCGGCTGGATACTGTTGGGCCACAGCGTCGTGTAGGTCAGCAGTCGCACGCAGTTCTTCCTCGTCGTTCGGTTTCGGCGGCAGCCTACCCTAATGGGGTACTCGGCGACTTTGTACGCCGGCCCATGCCTAGTGCAAATCGCATGAAGATGTTGACCGAATATTTATGGGTTGGCCCGAAAATCATGGACATTCATGGATACATGGAAAAGATAGCCGTGGCTGCTGTGCCGTGAGGCGGCATGTGATCGAGGGGGTGTTGCAGGACTTCGGCCTGCAGCGGCAGCCGAGGTCGCTGAGCATATGCCGGTAGTGGCAGGTCGGCCCGGCTTCAGGAGAGCCGAACCAGACGAATGCGACAAGTTTTACAAGACATGCAAATAAATATCGCCGACTTCGCGTTATTTCCGCTCGAAATACTGGTTTTGTTCTTGTCTTTCTTGGGCGCGGCCTTTGTGGTCTTCGCGCTCGTGCCGCTGGGATTGCAGAGCATCGTCGGCGGATGGCGGATCAATGGCCGGCTGAGCGATCTCGTCCAGATGCGGTCGCAACGGCAATCGTTCGACCTCAAGACGGTGGCGTCCTGCTTCGACGTCGGCATGGAGGGCGAGGGGGCGACCAGTTATCTGAGATCGTTGCAGATGCTGGCCGGAAGCGGGGTCTCCGATGTGCCTGAAATCGGCACTTCGGATGGCGCTGCACGGCATTTCGCCGCGGAGAAGCTCCCGATCCGGGCCTTGCGCAATGTGGGCCTCGCCATCGCCGTGCTGCTGGTCGGGCTGTGTGCTCTCTCGGCTGCCGTGCTCGGGGTCGGGAACGAGGATGGCGGCAATCTGGGCAGTATCCTCCTGCCGGCGGTCGTCGCGTTCATCGTCGCCTTCCTGGCGCAGGCGACCTATCTCGCGCGCTGGCATCAGCTGCAACGGAGCTGCGCCACCCTCGACCGCTTGTTTCTCGTGCCGTCGGAGAAACTTCTGCTCGGCCAGTTCCGGACGTTCCTCGAAGCCGAATCGGCCTCGCACCGGGTCACGCTGTCGGCGGCGCTTCGTGACGCCGTGGGGAATGCCTTCGCGGCGCCGACCGCGAAACTGGCCGAGGCCGCGACCATCGCCGCCGCCGACCATAGCGAGCGCGTGAACGACCTGCTGAACGATCTTCTGACGCGGTTCTCCGGCGATCTTGCCGAAGTAACGCGCGATCAACTGGTTCAGCTTCGCGAAATTCTCGACGCCGCCGTCCAGTCGTCGGAGACGCTCCGCGACTCGCTTGCCCAGTCGCTGCAACGGATCGAGACGGACGTTTCCGATCCCGTCCGGACGCTGGTCACCGACCTCCATGAGTCCTTCGTTCCCGACCTTCGCGACGGTGCGGCCGCGTTGCGGGAAGCGGCCGAGGCTCTGGCGGAGACCAGGAACGAGATCAGTGCTCTCGCAGCGGCCCAGCCGGTCGCAGCCCCCGTTCCGGTCCCCGAACGGCAGGTGGACGACCATTGGGGATCGGGGATCGACGAGGCGCCGTTCGGCGGCGGGCGCCCCGAGGAGGGGATGGAGGACTCGCCCGAGGATCGCCCGTCTCAGCCGGCCCAACCCGCGACACGGGCATCGAGCGAGATCGTCGAGCTCCTCCGCGAGCTGCAGCGACAGGCCCGAGACCTGTCGGGGGACTGATGGCCGCAACCTCACGCCCGAACGGCGTGAGGTGTAAGACTTGATCTGGACCTGAGACGGTCCGCGACCGGACCCAGAAATGCATAACGGCACCGCTCTGCGGTGCCGTTATGCATTGATGGTAGCCCTCTCCCCGCCATCCGCGAGTGGGCGTCGCGCTACTGCTCCATCGCGGCGAGGCGCTCTTCGGCCTGGCTGGTGATGGACGCGTCGAGGCCGTCCTCGACGATCTGCCGCAGCAATTCCCCGGCTTGGTCCGTATTCCCGGTCTTTTCCAGCGCGACCGCGTAATGGAATTTGATTTCCGGGTTGTCGGGCAGTTTTTCGAACGCCTTCGCCAGCAGGTCGGCGGCTTCCGTGACTTTTTCGTCACGCTGAATCAGCAGCCAGGCGTAGGTGTCGGCGATCTCGGGCGAGTCCGGTGCCTGGGTATGGGCGCGCTCCGCGTAGTCGAACGCCTTCGGATCGCCGGCCTGATCCGCCAGCCAGGCGAGGTTGTTGAGGATCACGGGATTGTCCGGCGCGTTGGTGAGCAAGGTTTCGAACTCGGTCTTCGCGGCGGCATGCTCGCCGTCGTTCAGAAGCTCGCTCGCCAGGGCGAAGCGCGTCACCGTGTCATCGGGGTTGGTCTTCAGCCAGTCGCGCAGCCCCTGCATCGCGGCGTCCTTGTCGCCGGCAGCGGCTTGGGCGCGAAAGCGGCGGATGGCGAGTGCCGGGGTCGGCTCCTTGGCGATCGCCTTGTTGTAGGCATCTATCGCATCCGCAGGCAGCTTCGCTTCCATCAAGACGTCGCCGACCATGGTGTTGCCCACCGGCGACTGCGGGAGATCATCCCGCAGGGCAGCGGCGACCCGCATCGCCGCTTCGAGATCGCCCTGGCCGACTTCCAGCCGGATCAGGTCGACACGCGGATCGGCGTTGTCCGGAGCCATGGTGATGGCGTCCTCCAGCGTCCGGCGCGCGGCTGTCGGATTGTCGGCCGAAAGCTGCGCCTGGGCGAGAAGGCGGTGAGCCGGAATCGAATTCGGCAATAGACCGATGATGCGACGGAAGGTGTTGGCGGCGTTGGTGTATTGCTGGGCCTGCATCTCGGCACGGCCCAGCAGTTCGAGGGCCTGGGCTTTCCGTGGCCCCTCGACCAGATCGCTCGCTTCGCGCGCCTGGGCGACGGCGTTGGCCGTATCGCCGGTCTGCAGGTAGTAGTTCACCAACCTGAGGCGCGGTTCCAGCGAGGACGGCTGCTCGGCGACGGCCCTCTGCAGCCAGTCGACGCCCGCGGCCGAGTCGTCGTCCCGGAACGCCAGTCCGCTCATCGCCATCATGGCGGGAACATTGTCCGGGGCGGCCTGAAGCACGGCCTCGAAACGCTGCTTGGCCGTCTCCAGGTTGTCGTCGGCGACATCCAAGAGCGCGAGGTTCAGCAGCGTGGGAACGAAGGTCGCATCCTGCGTCAATGCCTGCTCGAACTCCGTCCTGGCGGCGGCGAAGTCCCCGTTTCGAATATCGATCCGTCCCATCAGATGGTAGGGGAGCGGATTGTCCGGCATCTGCTCCTTCATCTTCTGCACGACGGCGATGGCATCGTCGGTCCGGTCCTGACGCAGGTATGTCAGGACGAGCAGCATGTTCGCCTGTTCCGAGGATGGGTCGAGCTCGAGGATGTTCTCGAGCTTCGCCAGCGCCTCGTCGACCCGTCCGCTCTTCAGCTCGCTCACGGCGATCTGGGTGCCGAGCTTGGTTTGCAGAGCATCGTTCCCGGGGTTGTCCGAGATCAGCTTCTCCGCAAGCCGAGTCGCTTCGGCGCTGTTGCCGCTGTTGAGCTGGGCGTTGGCGAGAATCGACACGACCTCGGAATCGTTGGGCTCTGCCTCTGCGACCGGCGTCAGAAGCTCGATCGCGCGCTCCGGCTGCGATTTCCGAAGAAAGGTGAGACCGAGAAGCTTCTTGGTGGCGACGCTGTCGGGCTCCAGCTCCAGCAAGCGCTTCAGGGAGGTTTCCGCTTGTTCGAGCTGACCCTGGCGCAGGTGAAGGACCGACATAAGGTAGAGGCCGGGCGGATAGGACCGGACGAAGGCCTCGACCTTCTGCAACGCCGTCAGTGCCTGCAGGTCCTGACCGGACCGCGCCAGCGAAAGGCCGCGGAGATAGTTCCCGAGGGGATGATTGGGAACGCGCGACAGCACGGCGTCGATATCCGCGTTCGCCTGTTCGGCCTCGCCGTCCGCCAGCAGCATGGCTGCGCGGGCGAGTCTCGCGGGAACGTTGTTGGGGTCGAGTTCGATCGCCTTGGCGAACAGGGTCCGGGCCTTTTCCTCGTCGCCGCTGCGGCGCGCCAGATCGCCCTTGAGGGCGATCGCGGCGACGGCCTCCGGGTCGATCTCCAATGCCTGGTCGGCGTAGTTCTCCGCGGTCTCGAAGTCGCCTTGTTCGGCGTTCACCTGGGCGAGCCCGATCAGAATCTCGCTGGTCGGCTTCGTCTCCAACGCCTTGACGAGAGCGTTCTCCGCTTCATCGAAGCGCTTGAGGCCGGTGAGCGCAAATCCCCGTGCGGTCAAGACGCGCGCTTCCAGCTCGGGTTCGCGGTCGCCGGCGCCGGGCTCGACGGTGCTCAGAACCTCGTCGTAGCGCCCTTGGCGCAGCAGGGCTTCGGCCATGGGGACCGAAATGCGTTCGGGCCCGACGCCCAGCCGTTCGGCTTTCTTGAGCTCGGCTTCGGCAGCGCGCGGGTCACCGGCTTTGAGATAGGCGGTCCCAAGGGCGAATCGCGCTTCCCCGTCGTCCGGCTCTTCCTTCACGGCGTTGCGAAGCTGAATCAGGGCCGCGCGGATGTCGCCCGACTGCATGTAGGTCTCGGCATCCGCGATGTAAGTCTCCGTGTTCCCGCCGGTCAGCCGCGCAACCACCGGAACGGCGATCCCGACGCCGACGACGGCCAGACCGCCCAGGACGAACACCCAGACCGGCAACTTGGAGGACTTTTTGTCCTTCTTGTCCCTCATTCCGAACTCCGTGAGTAGGTGTGCCGCACCGGCGGCAGATCCGTCAGCCACGCCCCCGCGCGGCGTGATCAGTCCTTGAGCGTGATCTGTAGATTCTTCATCAGATCGTAAAGGGTCGGGCGGCTGATACCGAGCAGCTTGGTCGCCTTGGAGACGTTCCCCTGCGCCAGAGCCAGGGCGCGCTGCACCGATTCCCGCTCCGTCTTCTCGCGCATTTCGCGGAGCGTGGGAACCCGTTCCAGTCCCTCGACTTCCGGGAGTTCCAGGTCCTCGGCGCTGATCACCTTGGCTTCCGTCATGATGATCGACTTCTTCACCCGGTTTTCGAGCTCACGGATGTTGCCTGGCCAGTTGTAGCCGTTCAACGCCGCCAGAGCCGAGTCCGAAAAGCCGCGAATCGACTTGTTGAACTGCTTGTTCATCTTGTCGAGGAAGAAGCGCGCCAGCAGCACCGCATCGCCCTGCCGGTCGCGGAGCGGCGGAACCGAGAGATGGATCTCGTTCAGGCGGTAATAGAGGTCCTCGCGGAACTCTCCCGACTGCATCATCGCCTGGAGATCCTGGTTGGTCGCGCAGACGATGCGGACATCGACCGGGATCGGTTTGCGCCCGCCCAGACGTTCGATCACCCGGTCCTGCAGGAATCGGAGCAGCTTGGCCTGAAGGCTCAAGGGCATGTCGCCGATTTCATCGAGGAACAGCGTTCCGCCGTCGGCCACCTCGACCTTGCCGATCGTCTGCTTGGTGGCACCGGTGAAAGCGCCCTTCTCGTAGCCGAACATCTCGCTTTCGAGCAGGTTTTCCGGAATTGCCGCGCAGTTCACGGCGACGAAGTTGCCGCTCGATCTCGGGCTGGCATCGTGTAGGGCGCGCGCCAGCAACTCCTTGCCGGTGCCGCTTTCCCCCGTAATCAGGACGGTCACGTCGGCGCCGGCGACCTTCTCGACGGTATGGCAGATGCGCTGCATCTCCGGGTCGCCGGTGACGATTCCCGCAAAGGGCGCGCTGGAGCTGCGGGTAAGACGCCGGTTCTCTTCCTCCAGCTTGTAGAGGCGCCACGCCCGCTCGATGATCATCGACAGCTTCTCGATGTCGACGGGCTTCGAATAGAAGTCGTAGGCGCCCATGCCGATGGCACGGACGGCGTTGCCGCGTTCCTCGTTGCCGCTGGCGATGATGACCTTGGCGCCGGGATTGTGGCGCAGGATCGCTTCCAGGGTCGCCAGACCTTCGCTTGCGCCGTTGGGATCCGGCGGCAGGCCAAGATCCAGCACCACGACGGGCGGCTCCTCCGACCGGAACAGAGTCAGCGCCGATTCGCGATCGCCGGCCACGAAGACTTCGTAATCCGATATCGCCCAGCGCATCTGCTTCTGAAGGCCGGGGTCGTCCTCGACGAGCAACAGTTTGAGTGCGTCTTCGGTCACGTCAGCTTCCAACCTTTCGCAGGGGCATCGCCGGATGTTCCGCGGCCGCGAGGCCGATCCGCATCGTCGTTCCGACCTGCGGTGCGCTCATGACCTCCAGCTTGCCTCCCATCTCGTTGACCAGATGTCGCGCCTGGTAGGTCCCAAGACCCGAACCACCCGACTTCGTCGTGTGGAGCGGTTTGAACAGGTGGTCGCGGATGAAGTCCGCGTCCATTCCCGGGCCGTCGTCGATGATGTCCAGATACACCATGTCGCCCTCCCGGCTGGTCTCGATCGCCACATTACCGTTCTCGCCCGCCGCTTCGAAGGCATTCTGCAACAAGTGCCGCAGCACCGTCTCCAGATGCCCGATATTGGCCAAGACCGACAGGTCCGCGGCCGATGGTTCGTAGGTGATCTCGCGACCGCTCTCGGCCCAGGAATCGACCAGCGGCGGCAGCAGGTTGCCCAGTGCGACGACCTCGGTCTGCACGTCCTCGGCGGCGGGAGGTTCCGGGTCCGAAGCGGTCTGGGGGCCGACATCCGGGCCGCCGATGCGAGCCCGCTCCAGCTGCAGTTGCCCCAGAAGCTCATGCATCTTTTCCACCGTGTGCTGGACAGTGGTCATCAGGTCTTCCTGGAATTCGGGGTTGTGGCGGTGTTTCTCGGCGTTCCGCATCATCAGCGAAAGCTGGCTGACGATGTTCTTGATGTCGTGCACGACGAAGGCGAAACGGCGATTGAACTCCTTGAGGTTCTGGGCGTCGACCAGGCTCTTCAGCGCCTCTTCCTCGGCGAGGTAGCTGGCGATCTGCAAGCCCACCGTCTTCAGCAGCAGCAGGTCTTCCCACTGAAGCGTCTGCGGTGCCCGCGGCTTGCCGAGCAGGATAAAGCCCTGAACCCGGTCCCTGTGGGCGCAGGGGACCACCAGCCATGCGCGTTTGAGGGTATGGAGCCATTCCGGTACGACGTTCGCCGCAGGATCATCCGCCTCTTCGCCGACCCGGGTGAGATCGATGACCGCGCGCGTTTCCGCCAGATAGGTGACGAGGGGAGAATCGCCGGCGACATGCGGCAAGTCCTTCGGGAAGTTCCATGTCGCCGCGGGCTGGAACTGGTCTTCGTCGATACGGCGCACCCAGATCGCGCCGGCCGGGCTTTCGACGATGTTGGCGACGGCGCGTATGGCACGGTCGTGCAGCGGCCCGCTCGCCGAAGACAGCGTGTCGATAAAGCGTAGCCATTCGGCGCGATAGTCGTAGCGGTGCGAGAAGAAGTTCCGGCTGATCGCCAGACGCAGCCAGGCGCGCAGGGTCTCGGAGAACAGGGCGACCAGGATCACGGCGACGGCGGTGGCGAAGAACACCATCTGCGCGAGCGTGCCCCATTCGCCGCCGATCTCCCGCAGGTAGTAGCCGGCCGCCGCCATCACGATCAGATAGATGCCGCTGCCCACCACGGTCGCGGTGTGGAATACCGCCTGGCGGGATATGTGAACCTCGACCGACCAGTCGTGATTCCGGCTCGCGGCGATCGCGATCAACGGCACGGTGACGACATTCACCGCGCCGCGCGCCGCGAACAGGCTGGGATCGAGTCGGTTGAACAGCAGGGCGTCGGAGAAGAGGTAGAAATCGTAACCGAACATCAGCCCGGCGCCGAGAATGAGATGCTTCAGCGACCAGAGGGATTCGCCGGGTGCGTTACGGAAGATGTTTTCGAGCAGCAGCAGCCCGATGACGGCGAGCGCGAGGCGGGAAATGATGCCGATCGAGGCGGGGAGGTTGGGGCCTTCCGCGAAGATGTCGGTGCCGCGCACGAATTCCGCCGCAGTTCCCGGAATGGCGATCACGGCGAGCGCAACCAGGCACAGAACCCGCACGCGCGGTCCGAACCAGGGCATTCGGCGGGCGACGAGGCTGCCGATGAACACCAGCCAAAGGCTGGTTCGCGCCATCTCGGTGATGGCAGCGAGATGGATCAGCCCGATCTCGGGGAAGACCGTCGCCAGCGCCACCACACCGGCCCATAGGGCGGAACAGGCGACGGCGGCGAGCAGCAGGTGACCGAGAACGCCTTCGCGTTCCGTGACCAGGATCAGGCCGGTCAGCAGCAGGAAAGCAACAAATGCAGCGCCGTGACTCGCGAGGCTGACGACCATGGGCCGTGTCGTTCAGTTTACCGGACGCCGGCCGGCCAGAAGATCACCCGGACGGTCTGAAGGATGATGATTATATCGAGAAACAGGCTGCGATTCTTCACGTAGTAGAGATCGTAGGAGAGTTTCTCCTTGGCGTCCTCAACCGACGCGCCGTAGGGGTAGTTGATCTGCGCCCATCCGGTGATCCCCGGCTTGGCGCAGTGGCGCTCGTGATAGTAGGGGATCTGCTCCGCCAGGCTGGTGACGAAGACGGGGCGTTCGGGGCGCGGTCCGACGAAGCTCATCTCACCGCGCAGGACATTGAGGATCTGCGGAATCTCGTCGATCCGAGTCTTGCGAAGGAAGGAGCCGGAGCGGGTGATGCGCGAGTCGTTCTGCGCTGCCCAGCGCGGACCGTCGGCCTCCGCATCGGTCCGCATGCTGCGGAACTTGAACAGCATGAACGGCTTGCCGTGCAGTCCCGTCCGCTCCTGGCGATAGAAGATCGGTCCGGGGCTGTCGAGCTTGACGACGATCGCTGCCGTCACCGTGAGCGGCAAGGTGAACAAAAGGAAGATCACGCTGAGCAGCAGGTCGAAAGCGCGCTTGGTCGCGTCGCCGAACGCGCTGAAGTTGAAGCCGTCCGAGAAAACCAGCCAACTCGCCTGAAGATCGTCCGGGTTGACCCGGCCGAGCTCCCTTTCCATGAAAGCCAAGGGCTCCGAGACGCGAATTCCGGACATCTTGCAGCGCAGCAGGGCGTCGACCGGCAGGCCACGACGATTGTCGGGGCATACCACCACCTCGTCGACATCGCCCTGGAACAGCAGTCCCATGAGCCCATCCGCATCGGATGACGACCGGCTGATACGGGCGGTGTGTTCGACCTCCGAAGGCTCATCGTCCAGCGCGATGCAGCGGACGATGTCGTAACGCGGCGCGGCATCGGCCGCGATCATCCGGCGGAGCTTCGCCGCGCGGCTGCCGGCGCCGAGGATGACGACCTTCTCGCGGAAGAAACGGCCATCCGAAACCAGGGCGAACGTCCAGCGGGTGATCAGCAGAACGCCGACCAGCACGCTGAAACCCAGGGCCACATCCAGGGGCCGCGGGTACTGCGTCAGGGGTGCGGTCGTGACGTAAAGGTAGCCGATCGCGAACAGGGTGATCGTGACGGCAGACAGACCTACCGCCAGACGGAAGAACATCACCCGTCGATTGGTGATGACGTCTTTGTTGTACAGTCCCAGCGAGGCAAATATAGAAATAAATATGACAAACAAAAATATGCCCGCATATATGAATACAAGCGGGCCTTCGGTGTTCTTGAGGACTTCGTCGATCCGGTATTCCCAGAGAAGACCGACTACTGTCAAGAAGAGGAGGGCCTCAATCAGGCCAAAGGCGATCGAAAGACCGGAGATATGATGCTTGAAGACGCGAATCATGGGATCGTTCGGTCAATTATCCTGACTGAGAGCCGTCGGCAACAAGCAGCAAGGCCAATTGCCGATGTGACGCTGCTAGATAAGCACGAAGGCTGTTACTAGAGCGTTAACCTGCGACAAGCAGCGCGAGGGGGGAGCGACAGCGATTGTCGCCTCTGATCCGGAAAGGTAGCCTAGCGCAGTTCGGAAACGAAGTCGCCATACGCGGGTAGTATGAAAACATTTCTGGTCACGGGAGGTTGCGGGTTCATCGGCACTCACGTCGTGCAGATGCTTATGGACCGGGGCGATGCGGTACGGGTGCTCGACGACCTGTCCACGGGCAAGCGCGAGAAGCTGGTGCCGGGGGCTTCGCTGATCCTGGGCGATGTCGCCGACGCGGCGACCGTCCGGGCCGCCATGGACGGAGTCGACGGATGTTTTCATTTGGCGGCCGTGGCGTCGGTGGCGAAGTATCATGACGATCTCCTGCACTGCACGCGCGTGAACCATGTGGGGACGCTCACCATTATGGCGGAGGCGGCGGCCCGAGGCGTGCCGGTCGTCTACGCGTCATCTGCGGCAGCCTACGGCAATTACGACGGCGTTGTTGTGACGGAGGACACACCACCGCGTCCAATTTCCGGCTACGGGGCCGACAAGCTCAGCGGCGAATGGCATGCGCGAGCTTTGTGCGCGACGTCCGGGGCGCGCATCCGGGCGCTCAGGTTCTTCAACGTGTTCGGTCCCGGCCAGCTTCCCGACTCGCAATATGCCGGGGTCATATCCCTGTTCTTCGACCGGGCCATGAAGGAGGAACCCCTCCGCATCTTCGGCGACGGCCTGCAGACGCGGGACTTCGTTTTCGTCAAGGACGTGTGCCGCTTCATCCTCGCCGCAATGGACAGCGACGCTCCGGGCTTCTCGGTCCACAACGTGTGCACGGGACGGACGACCACCGTTCTCGACCTCGCCCACCAGATTCTCGAAACCTGCGGCGCCGATGTCCCGATCGAGCATATGCCGCCGCGGGAGGACGATATTCGCCATTCCGCAGGCTCCTCGGCGGCGGCTGAAGCCGCGCTCGGTATCCGTGCCGAAACGCCGCTCAGCGATGGCCTCGCCGCGCTTCACGAGTCGCTGGTCGCCGCTCGCTGAGTGCGGCGGGCGCTTCGCAGGCCTCTGATCGGGGCGCGAGGTACCGGGCCGGCCCCAGCCTTCCATCGAGCCGCCAGGTCGGCAGGTCGCGCTTACCGGCCTTTCCGCTGCTGGAGTCCTTCCGGACTTCGGCGCGCAAAGTTTCACGGGCTCGAAAACGACCGAAGGGGTTCTATTGTTGTACCTGCATACCGGGTGGGGCCGTGCCGGCGTGCCGTTTCAGCGATGATTGGCGCGGTTCCAGCCGCGCCTCGTTTTGTCGTCTGTCTGTTCGGACAGGAGAGCCATGACCAGCGTATCCTCCGTGGCCGGTCCTCGGATCTATAACCTGTTCCCGCTTCTCGCCGGCGCGGCGGCCGATTGGCCCGCGCATCTGCCGCGCATCGCCGGGATGGGGTTCGACTGGATCTTCGTCAATCCTTTCCACTATCCGGGCTTCTCGGGCAGCCTCTACGCCATCAAGGATCCGGACCGCCTGCATCCCGTCGTGCAGGGGGATTCCGACGAGGCGCCGGACGTTCTGATCGGCCGTTTTCTCGCGGCGGCGCATAAGCACGGCATCAAGGTGATGGCCGATCTGGTGGTCAATCACACCGCCAAGGACGCCCTGCTGGTCGAGGCGCATCCCGACTGGTTCCGACGTGATTCCGACGGCGGCCTCCGCTCGCCGCGCGCGGTCGATCCCGTTGATCCGCGAATCGAGACGGTCTGGGGAGACCTGGCCGAGATCGACTACGACCGACCGGAGCACCGCCGGGCGCAGGTGGACTATTGGCGCGGCCGTGTCCGCCGCTACCTCGATCTCGGCTTCCGTGGCTTCCGGTGCGATGCCGCCTACCAGGTGCCGTCCGATCTGTGGGCGCCGCTGATCGCCGCGGCGCGTGACGCAGACCCCGACGTCCTGTTCTGCGCCGAGACTTTAGGCTGCACCATGGCCCAGGCCGAGGCGCTGGAAGCCGCGGGCTTCGATCTGATGTTCAACAGCGCCAAATGGTGGGACTTCCGCGACGACTGGCTGCTCGACCAGTACGAGCGGTTCCGGCGGATCGCCCCTACGATCTCCTTTCCCGAAAGTCACGATACCGAACGGCTGGCGACCGAGCTCGGCATCGGTGATGCGGCCGACCTCAAACGCCATTACCGCCAGCGCTACCTGTTCGCCGCCGGATTCGCGACGGGCGTGATGATGCCCATGGGCTACGAGTACGGCTTCGGAAAGCGTCTCGACGTGGTCACGACCCGACCGGGCGATTGGGCGTGGGAAGCGGAATCGCCGCGCTTCGACCTCACCGGTTATATCGCGGCGGTCAACGCCATGAAGGCGACGACGCCGGCATTGAATGTCGAAGGGCCCGCGGCCCGGATCACCGCGCCCGACAATCCTGTTGTCGGTCTGCTGCGTGTCGCCGGCGCCGAGCCGCGCACCAGTGACGAAGCGGCGATCCTCCTGATCCATCGCCATGGCGGCGGCAGCGAAGGGGTCGACCCCGGTCCGCTGCTGGCCGAAACCGGCGGTCGCCTCGACCGGTTCGACGACGTGACCCCGGATGCGGAACCGATGCCCTTCACGCCCGGCCATCCGGTCACCCTGGGTCCGCTCGAAGCACGCCTCTTTCGCGGCCGGGCGGGAAAGGCTGCGGCCAAGGCGCCGTCGAAGGCCGAATCGAAACGACGGCTCGAGTCGCTCGCGCGGGACCGTATCGCCATCGAGGACGTCTATCCGGAGCTCGATGGCGGACGCCATGCGGTGAAGCGGGTGGTGGGCGACGTGCTGGAAGTCTGGGCCGACGTCTTCGGCGATGGCCACGAGAAGATCGCCGCTGCCGTGCAATACAAGGAGTTCGGCGAACGCAGTTGGCGGGAAGTCCCGATGGCGTTCTTCGACAACGATCGCTGGGTGGGCCGGGTGCCGCTGACCCGCAACGCCCGGTATCTCTACACGGTGGTTGCGTGGCGCGACCTGTTCGAAACCTGGCGTGGCGACCTGATGAAGAAAGTCGATGCCGGCCAGAACGTGGCGCTGGAACTGATCGAAGGCCGCCATTTGGTCGAGAAGGCGGCGGCCGGCGCCAAGGGTGAGGACCGCAAGGCGATGGACGGCATCCTCGCCGCGCTGGCCGGAGACGAGTCCGCTGCCGGGGATGGCGAGCGTTTGTCGACGATGCTGTCGGAGGAGCTCCGCGCGCTGATGGCGCGAAATGCCGAGCGCAGTAACCTTTCCCGCTATTGGCGGGATCTCGAAGTGGTGGTCGACCGGCCGGCGGCGCGTTTCGCCGCGTGGTACGAGATGTTTCCGCGCTCACAGAGCGGCGACCCGGACCGCCACGGCACCTTCGAGGACGTGATACGGCGACTCCCCTATGTCCGCGACATGGGATTCGACGTGCTCTACTTCACGCCGATCCATCCCATCGGCCGGATCAACCGCAAAGGGCGGAACAATACCCTGACGCCGGGGCCGGACGATCCCGGCAGCCCTTACGCGATCGGTGCCGCCGAGGGCGGCCACGACGCCCTGCATCCGGAGCTCGGCTCCTTCGACGACTTCCGGCGACTGGTCCAGGAAGCCCATCGCCACGGTCTCGAAATCGCGATCGATTTCGCCATCCAGTGCTCACCCGACCATCCCTGGCTAAAGGAGCATCCGGAATGGTTCGACTGGCGGCCCGACGGGACGATCAAATACGCCGAGAACCCGCCCAAGAAGTACGAGGACATCGTCAACGTCCATTTCTATCGCGATGCGCTGCCCGACCTCTGGTACGCGCTCCGTGACATCGTCCTGTTCTGGGTCGGACATGGGGTGAAGACGTTCCGGGTCGACAACCCGCACACCAAGCCGCTGCCGTTCTGGGAATGGATGATCCGCGAGGTCCAGGACCGGCATCCGGACACCATCTTCCTCGCCGAAGCCTTCACCCGGCCGAAGATGATGAAGCGGCTGGGGAAGATCGGCTACACGCAGTCCTATACCTACTTCACCTGGCGGAACGAGAAGCAGGAGCTGATCGAGTACCTCACCGAGCTCACCACCGAAGCCAAGGACTACTACCGGCCGAACTTCTTCGTGAACACGCCGGACATCAATCCGGAGATTCTGCAGACCAGCCACCGGCCGGCCTATCAGATGCGGGCCGCGCTGGCGGCAACGCTTTCCGGTGTCTACGGCGTCTACAACGGCTTCGAGCTATGCGAGGGAACCCCCTATCCGGGCAAGGAAGAATACCTCGATTCCGAAAAGTACGAGATCAAGGCGTGGGATTGGGACAGGCCGGGCCACATCCGCGACTACATCACCCGGCTGAACCGCATCCGGCGGGACAACCCAGCCCTCCACGATCACTTGAACCTCAGGTTCCTCAACGCCTGGAACGACCAGGTTCTGGTCTATTTCAAAATGTCCCCCGCCCGCGACAACGTCATCGTGGTGGCGGTCAATCTCGACCCGCACAATCCGCAAGGCGCGAACTTCGAAGTGCCTTTGTGGGAATTCGGATTGCCCGATGATGCCACCGTTGCGGCCGAGGAGTTGTTGACCGGAGAGAACCTCTCCTGGACCGGAAAGGTGCAGCATGTGTGGCTCGACCCGGCTGTCAGTCCGTGCGCCATCTGGCGCATGACTCCGCCCGGCCTATAACCAATCCATCACTGCCTCGGCACCTCGATACCGCCGGGGCGAGACCGTCGGCAGGAAAGCGAACCGGCATGATCCAGCGTGACGACCCGCAGTGGTACAAGGACGCCGTCATCTATCAGGTGCACGTGAAGTCGTTCTTCGATTCCAACAATGACGGGATCGGTGACTTCCCAGGGCTGATCGAGAAGCTGGACTACATCCAGGACCTCGGCGTCACGGTCATCTGGCTGCTGCCGTTCTATCCGTCGCCGCTTCGCGACGACGGCTACGACATCGCCGACTACCGGAATATCAATCCGTCCTACGGGACGATGCGTGACTTCCGCCGCTTCATCCGCGCGGCCCACGAGCGCAATATCCGCGTCATCACCGAACTGGTGATCAACCACACGTCCGACCAGCATCCCTGGTTTCAGCGCGCTCGCAAGGCGAAGCCCGGTTCCGCCTACCGCGACTTCTACGTCTGGAGCGACACGGACCATAAGTTCGAGGAAACGCGGATCATTTTCCTCGACACCGAGAACTCCAACTGGGCGTGGGATGCCGAAGCCAAGGCCTATTACTGGCATCGGTTCTATTCGCACCAGCCCGATCTCAATTTCGACAATCCCCGCGTGCTCCGCGAGGTGCTGAACGTTCTCCACTACTGGTTCGACATGGGTGTCGACGGGCTGCGCCTGGACGCCGTGCCCTATCTGGTCGAGCGCGAGGGCACCAACAACGAGAACCTGCCGGAGACCCACGCGATCCTGAAGAAGATCAGGGCCGAGGTCGACGCGCACTTCCCCGACCGCATGCTGCTCGCCGAGGCCAACCAGTGGCCGGAGGACACGCAGGAATATTTCGGCAGCGGCGACGAATGCCACATGGCGTTCCACTTCCCGCTGATGCCGCGCATGTACATGGCGATCGCCCAGGAAGACCGCTATCCGATCACCGACATCATCCGCCAGATGCCGGAGATCCCGGACAACTGCCAATGGGCGATCTTCCTCAGGAACCATGACGAACTGACCCTCGAAATGGTGACCGACCAGGAACGCGACTATCTGTGGGAGACCTATGCCTCCGACCGGCGGGCGCGCCTCAACCTGGGCATTCGCCGCCGCCTCGCGCCGCTGCTCGAGCGCGATCGCCGGAAGATCGAGCTGATGAACGCTCTGCTGCTGTCGATGCCGGGGACGCCGGTGATCTATTACGGCGACGAGCTTGGCATGGGCGACAACATCTTCCTCGGCGACCGCGACGGCGTCAGGACGCCGATGCAGTGGTCGCCCGACCGCAATGCCGGGTTTTCGAAGGCCGATCCGGCGCGGCTGTTCCTGCCGCCGATCATGGACCCGATCTACGGCTTCGGCGCGGTGAACGTCGAGGCGCAGCAGCGCGACGTCTCCTCGCTGCTCAACTGGACCAAGCGCATGGTCGCGGTCCGTCAGGCGCGCAAGGCGTTCGGCCGCGGCGAGTTCTCGCTTCTCTATCCCGGCAACCGCAAGATCCTCGCCTACCTCGTGGAGCATGGTGACGAAGTCATCCTGTGCGTCGCCAATCTGTCACGCTCGGCTCAGGCGGTGGAGCTCGACCTGTCGCGCTTCAAGGGGCGGGTACCGGTCGAGCTTCTGGGGCGGACGACCTTTCCGCCGATCGGCGACCTCACCTATCTCCTGACCCTCACCGGCTACGGCTTCTACTGGTTCGTTCTCGCCGAGGAGGCGGAGGTGCCGAGCTGGCACCAGCATGTGCCGGAACCGCTGCCGGAGTTCGTCACCATCGTCCTGCGCCATGGCTGGCAGAGTCTGGGTGAAGGGGATCGGCATCTCGAGGTGTCGGTGCTGCCGTCCTATCTGCCGAAGCAACGCTGGTTCGCGGCGAAGGATGACCGCATTACGGCTGCGGGGCTGGTCGAAGCCGCCGAGGTGAAGGCCGGCGGCGAGAGCTTCCTGCTCGCCGAGATCGACGTCTCCCTGGCGGGCGCGAGCGAAACGCAGCGCTACCATCTGCCGCTCGCCGTTTCCTGGCAGGAGAGTGCCGCAACGCTCGGGTCGCCCCTTCTGCCTTTCGTGCTCGCCAAGGCGCGGCGTGGCCCCAGGGTCGGTGTCCTCTATGACGCGACGGCGGCTGAGGCCTTCCCCCGCACCATGGTGTCCGCCATACGGGAAGGCCGGGAGATCCCCGTCCGCGACGGCACCGTCCGATTCTGGGCGACCGCACGGATCGGCGATATCGCAGTGACGGAGGAAACCGAGACCCGCAGACTCGGCGTCGAGCAGAGCAACACGTCCTCGATGATCGGCGACCAGGCGATTCTCAAGGTCTACCGCCGGCTCTCCAAGGGTATCCATCCCGAGATAGAGATCGGCCGGTTCCTGACGGAAGTCGCCGGCTTCGAGAACACGCCGTCCTTGCTCGGGGCCGTCGAGCATGTCGCCGAGGATGGGACGCCCACCGCGCTCGCCGTGCTGCAGGGCTTCGTCCGGAATCAGGGTGACGGCTGGGGATACACGCTGGACTATCTCCAGCGCTATCTCGACGAAGCGCTCCTGGTCGACGGCTCCGAACCCGGCGAAGAAGCCGACGGGCCGCACGACTCGTATCGCGACCTTGCGGCGGCTCTGGGCCGCCGGACGGCGGAGCTGCACCGGGCCTTCGCCACGCCGACCGACGATCCGGCGTTCGCGGCTGAGCCGATCGGCAAGGGCGACCTCGACGGGTGGCGGAAGGCGGTGATCGACCAGGCGGAGCGCGCCTTCGATGCCGTGGCCGCCGCACGGGGTGACATGCCGGCCGCGGGGCAGTCGGCCGCCGAGGCGCTTTTGGCGCATCGGCGTGCGTGCATGGCGGCGATCCGCGATCTCACCGCCAAGCCGGTGAAGGCGGTGAAAACCCGCCTGCATGGTGACTATCACCTGGGACAGGTGGTGGTCGCCGAGAGCGACGTCTTCCTTCTGGATTTCGAGGGAGAGCCGGCGCGGACCCTTGCCGAACGCCGGATGAAGACCTCTGTCCTGAAGGATGTCGGCGGCATGCTGCGCTCGTTCGACTATGCGGCGTCAGCGACCCAGATGCAGCTGGCCGAGCATCAGCCCCAGGCGGCGGAATCCCTCGGCGCGCTCGCTGTCGCTTGGCGCGACTCGGCCTCTGCAGCCTTCCTCGACGCCTACCGGGAAACCATCGCCGGCTCACCGGTCTGGCCGGAAGACGAAGCGCGGGCGGACGAGCTGATCGCGCTCTTCACACTCGAAAAGGCGCTCTACGAGATCTGTTACGAAGCCGCCAACAGGCCGCAATGGCTGAGCATTCCGGTTCGCGGCGTGCTGGCGATCCTCGAATCCCGTCAGACAAGCGGAGGTGCTGCCGATGGCTGACGAACGCAAATCGCCCACGGCGGCCCGCACGCGGCGGAAGCGCCCGGTCGCCAGTGGCGCCGAAGACACGGCGATCACCGCGATCGCCGTTGGCGATCATGGCGATCCCTTCGCCGTGCTCGGCATGCACCAGAACGAAACGGGGCTGGTGGTGCGGGCCTTTCTTCCCGAGGCCGAGGCCGTGTCCGTCGTCGATGCCGGAACGGGCCGCAAGGCCGCTGAGATGGAGCGCGTCCACCCTAACGGCGTGTTCCAGGCGACGATTTCGCGACGCAAGCAGCCTTTTCCTTACCGGTTCCGCATGGAGGCGGCCGGTGAGGTTCACGAGATCGAGGACCCGTACCGCTTCCCGCTTATCCTGGGTGAACTCGACCTGCACCTGATCGCCACGGGAAACCACTTTCGCATCTACGAGAAGCTGGGCGCCCATCCGATGACCGTGGACGGGGTCGAAGGCGTGTCGTTCGCCGTCTGGGCCCCGAACGCCCGCCGGGTCAGCGTCGTCGGCGGCTTCAACGCCTGGGACGGCAGACGCCATCCGATGCGGCTGCGGCGCGAAGCCGGGGTGTGGGAGCTGTTCATCCCTGGGCTCGGTCCCGGCACGATCTACAAGTACGAGATCAAGGGGCCTGATGGGGCCATTCAGCCCCTAAAAGCCGATCCCTACGGGGCGCGCTACGAGCATCCGCCGTCGACCGCGACGATCGTTCACGGGCTCAACCACCATGCTTGGCAGGACGAGGCCTGGATGGCGGGGCGGGAGCGGCGCAATGCCCGCGAGGCGCCGATCACCGTCTACGAATGCCATCTCGGATCGTGGATGCGGATCCCGGAGGAAGGTCACCGCTATCTTACCTATGACGAGCTGGCGGACCGGCTGATCCCCTACGTCAAGAAGATGGGGTTCACCCATATCGAGCTGCTGCCGATCACCGAGTTCCCCTTCGACGGCTCATGGGGCTACCAGCCGATCGGCCTGTTCGCACCGACCAGCCGCCACGGCGGACCGGAGGACTTCGCGGCCTTCGTCGACCGCTGCCATGCCGAGGACATCGGGCTGATCCTCGACTGGGTGCCGGGCCATTTTCCGACCGACGCCCATGGGCTCGGCTATTTCGACGGCACTCATCTCTACGAGCACGCCGACCCGCGCCAGGGCTTCCACCTCGACTGGAACACGCTGATCTTCAACTACGGCCGGCGCGAGGTGACGAACTACCTGCTGGGCAGCGCGCTGTTCTGGTGCGACCAGTACCACGCCGACGGCCTGCGCGTGGATGCCGTGGCCTCGATGCTCTATCTCGACTACAGCCGCTCGGCCGACGCCTGGGTGCCCAACATCTATGGCGGCAACGAGAACCTGGAGGCGATCTCGTTCCTCAAGCGGATGAACGAATTGGTCTACGAACGCCATCCCGGCGCCACCACCACCGCCGAGGAATCGACGTCATGGCCGGCGGTGTCGCGGCCGACCTATCTCGGCGGGCTGGGCTTCGGCTACAAGTGGAACATGGGCTGGATGCACGACACGCTGCAGTACATCGCCCACGATCCCATCCATCGCCGCTATCACCATCACGCCTTGAGCTTCGGGCTGCTCTACGCCTTCAGCGAGAACTTCGTCCTGCCCTTGAGCCATGACGAGGTCGTCCATGGCAAGGGCTCGCTTCTCGGCAAGATGCCGGGGGACCGCTGGCAGAAGTTCGCCAATCTCCGCGCCTATTTCGGCTTCATGTGGACCCATCCCGGCAAGAAGCTGCTGTTCATGGGCGGCGAGATCGCGCAGGAGCGGGAGTGGAACCACGATGCCAGCCTCGACTGGCATCTGCTGGACGACCCGCACCATCAGGGTGTCCAGCGGCTGATCCGCGATTTGAACGCCCTCTACCGCCGCTATCCGGCGCTCCATGCGCTCGACTGCGAGCCCGAAGGCTTCGAGTGGATCGAGGCCAATGACGCAGACCACAGTGTGCTCGCCTTCCTGCGCAAGGATCGTGACGGCGAGCGGCCGATCGTCTCGGTCAATAACTTCACGCCCGAAATCCGTCGCGGCTATCGGGTCGGTGTTCCGGGGCCGGGCTTCTATGCAGAGCTCCTGAATACCGATGCCGGCGAATACGGGGGCAGTAATGTCGGCAACGCCGGCGGTGTCGTCGCGGAGGCCGTGCCCTGGCACGGGAGACCCTATTCGATTCGCCTGACCATCCCGCCACTTGCGACCCTGATCCTGGAACGACGTCCGGCATAGATCTCCATGCACATCCTCACGAACCGCGTGTGGCCAGGGCGACCCGACCCCTTGGGAGCGACCTGGGATGGTTGCGGCGTCAACTTCGCCCTGTTCTCTGCCCATGCCGAGCGGGTCGAGCTGTGTCTGTTCGACAGCACCGGACGGCGCGAGATCGAGCGCATCGCTTTGCCCGAATACACCGACGAGGTCTGGCACGGCTACCTGCCCGACGCTCGGCCGGGACTGCTCTACGGCTACCGGGTGCATGGTCCCTACGCACCGGAGGAAGGCCACCGCTTCAACCCGCATAAGCTGTTGCTCGACCCTTACGCCAAGTCCCTGCACGGACGGCTGCAGTGGAGCGACGCCCATTACGGCTACCGGGTCGGCAGCGGGCGCGAGGACCTGTCCTTCGATCGCCGCGAGAACTCCCGCGGCATGCCGAAATGCGTGGTGGTCGACGACGCCTATACCTGGGGCAGGGACCGGCGCCCCTGCACGCCCTGGGGCGAGACTGTGGTCTACGAGGCCCATCTTCGCGGTCTCACCATGCTGCATCCCGCCGTGCCGGCGCCGCTGCGCGGCACATCGGCCGGGGTCGAAGTGCCGGCGGTCCGGGCGCATCTCAAGTCGCTGGGCGTGACGGCGATCGAGTTCCTGCCGGTCCATGCCTTCGTCGACGACCGGTTCCTGGTCGAGAAGCGACTCAGGAACTACTGGGGCTACAACTCGATCGGCTTCTTCGCGCCCGAACCGCGCTATCTCGCCAACGGCAGCATCAACGAGTTCAAGACCATGGTGCGCTGCCTGCACGAAGACGGCATCGAGGTGCTGCTGGACGTGGTCTACAACCACACCTCCGAAGGCAACCATCTGGGGCCGACCTTCAGCTTCCGCGGCATCGACAATGCCTCCTACTACCGGCTGGTGCCCGGCAATCAGCGCTACTACGTCGACGAGACGGGGTGCGGCAACACCGTCAATCTGAGCCATCCGCGCGTCTTGCAGATGGTGACCGACTCGCTCCGCTACTGGGTCGAGGAGATGCATGTCGACGGCTTCCGCTTCGACCTGTCGACGACGCTGGGGCGCGAACCGCACGGCTTCGATCCCGGCAGCGGGTTCTTCGATGCCCTGCGCCAGGACCCGGTCCTGTCGCGGGTGAAGCTGATCTCCGAGCCCTGGGACCTCGGTCCCGGCGGTTATCAGCTCGGCACCTTTCCGCCGATCTTCTCGGAATGGAACGACCGCTATCGGGATTCGGTCCGCCGCTACTGGCGGGGCGACGAGGGCATGCTGGCGGAACTCGCGCGGCGCGTCTCAGGCTCCAGCGACGTGTTCGAGCATCACGGTCGCCGGCCGTGGTCGTCGATCAACTTCCTCACCGCGCATGACGGCTTCACCCTCAACGACCTCGTGAGCTACGAGCACAAGCACAACGAGGCCAACGGCGAGAACAACGCCGACGGGCACGACGCCAACTACAGCGCCAATTACGGCGTGGAAGGACGGACCCGCGATCCGGCGATCCGGGCGATCCGCGAGACCCAGAAACGCAACATGCTGGCGACCCTGTTCCTGTCGCAGGGAACGCCGATGTTGCTGGCGGGCGACGAGTTCGGCCGCAGCCAGGGCGGCAACAACAACGCCTACTGTCAGGACAGCGAGATCGGCTGGACGAACTGGGAGACGATCACCAGTGTCGATGCCGCCCTGCTCGATTTCGTCCGGCGATTGATCCAGTTCCGCAAGGCGCACCCGGTATTGCGGCGTCCCCGATTCCTGCACGGCCGCGACGCCGCCCAGGACGGCGTGAAGGACATCGACTGGTACGCGCCCGGCGGAGCCGTCATGAGCCAGGAGCAATGGCAGGACGGCCACGCCCGATGCATGGGCCTCTTACTGAACGGCAGCGCCGGCACCTATCACGATGCGCGCGGCGAGCCGGCGACGGACGAAACCCTGCTGATTCTGTTCAATGCCTACCACGAAGCGGTCGACTTCACGCTTCCCGAGCTGCCGGGGATGCGTGGCTGGCTGCGGGTGCTCGACACGTGCGAACCGGATATCGAGGAGGATTCCAACGACGAACGACCGGTCGGCGCGGCCTTTCCGCTGCACGGCCGGTCGGTGGTGGTGTTCGTCCGCGCGATGCGGGATGAGGAGGCATGAGCGGCCGGTTCGCTCATGAAATGCCGTTCGGCGCGGAAATCCAATCGGACGGCACGGTGCGCTTCGCCTTGTGGGCGCCTGCCCAGGAGGCTGTCTCGGTGGTCGTCGACGGAGATGTGGTGCCGATGGCCGCCGGCCAGGACGGCTGGTTCGAGCTGGTCACTCGCGACGCCGGTGCCGGCAGCCGGTATGGATTCCGGCTCGCCGACGGTTTCAAAGTCCCCGATCCGGCGTCGCGCCTTCAGGCGGAAGACGTGCACGGTGACAGTATCGTCGTCGATCCCGGAGCCTACGACTGGCGGACGCCCGGCTGGACCGGCCGACCGTGGGAAGAGGCGGTGCTATACGAACTGCACGTCGGGACCTTCAGTTCCGAGGGCACCTTCGAGGGCATCCGGCGGCGCCTCGACCATTTCGCCGATCTGGGGGTGACGGCGATCGAACTGATGCCGATCGCCGATTTTCCCGGCGCCCGGAATTGGGGCTATGACGGCGTTTTGCCTTATGCGCCGGACACCCGGTATGGGACGCCCGAGGACCTGAAGCGTCTGATCGACGATGCCCATGGCCGCGGGCTGATGGTGTTTCTGGACGTCGTCTACAATCACTTCGGGCCGGAGGGGAACTACCTTCACCTCTACGCGCCGCAGACCTTCACCGATCGGCACCATACGCCGTGGGGTGCGGCGATCGACTTCTCCCGCCGACCGGTCCGCGACTACTTCATCCACAACGCGCTCTACTGGCTGGAGGAATACCGGTTCGACGGCCTCCGCTTCGACGCCGTGCACGCGATCCTCGACGACGATTCTCCGCATATCCTGACCGAGCTGGCCGAGACGGTGCGCGCCCGGATCGGAAAGGGCCGGCATGCGCATCTGGTGCTCGAAAACGACGCCAACCAGGCGCGCTATCTTCGTCCGGGCCATTATGACGCGCAGTGGAACGACGATTGCCATCACGCCGCCCACTGCGTTCTTACGGGCGAGAGCGGGGGCTACTACGCCGATTACGCCGACAGCCCGATTGCGCGTCTCGGCCGGGCGCTCGCGGAAGGTTTCATCTATCAGGGCGAGCCTTCGGCGTTCCGCGACGGGGAGCCGCGCGGCGAGCCCAGCAAGGGACTGCCAACGACGGCCTTCGTCGATTTCATCCAGAATCACGACCAGGTCGGGAACCGGGCATTCGGCGAGCGCCTGACGATGCTCGCCCAGGAACAGGCGGTGGCCGCGCTCCAGGCCGTGCTGCTGCTCGCCCCCTCGGTTCCGATGCTGTTCATGGGCGAGGAATGGGGGGCGAAGGAACCCTTCCTGTTCTTCTGTGATTTCGGTGACGAGCTCGCGCAGGCGGTCCGCGATGGCCGCAGACGGGAATTCGCGCGGTTCCCCGAGTTCAGGGATGCCAGCGCCCGTGCCGCGATCCCCGATCCCATCGCGCCCGAGACCTTCGCCGCGTCCCGTCTCGATTGGGGCCGATGCGACGAAGCGGCCTTGGCCCGCACCCGCCGTCTGCTCGATCAGCGTCATGCCCATGTCGTACCGCGTCTCGCCGGCGCGCGGGGGACGGGTTACCGCGTGGTCGGGGCGCGTGGTCTCGCCGTGACATGGTCGATGGGGGATGGCGCCTTCCTTCGCCTTGCCGCCAGCCTTGGCGATGAGACAGCGGCCGGCGATTTCGCGGCGGCCGGCAAGCCGATCTTCGAATCGGCGCCGGATGTTGCCGACGGCGCCCGCGCCGGTGCGATGCCGCCCTGGTCCGTTGCCTGGTTCCTCGACCCCTCCACGGGAGCACATGCATGACGATGTCCGGCTCCCTCGATCGTCTTGCGGCGCGCTACGGCATCATCGCCGAATATACCGACCTCATGGGGCGGCAGCGCGTCGCCTCGGAAGAAACCAAGCGCGGTCTTCTCGCGGCGATGGGCGTGCCATGCGCCGATGAGGCCGAGATCGAAGCCAGCCTGACCGAGGTCACGGAGCGGCACTGGCGGCGGCGCGTTCCGCCGGTGGTGGTGTGCGACGCCGGAGCGGTCATCACAGTGCCCGTCGCCATACCCCATCGGCTGAGCGACGAGATCGTCGAGTGGCGCGTCGACGAGGAAACCGGGGGCGTCCACGAAGGCCGGATGCTGCTCAGCGATGCAGCCGTGGCAGGCAGCGACGACGTTGACGGCGAAGCGCATGTGCGGCGGCTGGTCGTCCTGCCGCTGGCGCTGCCGCTCGGCTATCACCGCATGTCCTTTCGCTTTTCCGACCAGAATCAGGCGGCGGTCGGCAGCCTGATCGTTACCCCTGCACGATGCTGCGGACCGGAAGACGTGCTGGGGGACGGCCGGGCATGGGGTGTCGGTGCGCAGCTTTATGGCCTCAAATCCGCGCGCAACTGGGGCATGGGCGACTTCACCGACTTGGCCGGTTTGGTGCGGACGACGGCGGGCCACGGCGCGAGCTTCGTCGGGCTCAATCCCCTGCACGCGCTGTTCCCGGCCGATCCCAACCATTTCGGGCCCTATGGGCCTTCGAGCCGCGTCTACCTCAACACCCTCTATGTGGACGTGGAGGCGGTTTCGGAGTTCGCGTCATGCGCCGAGGCCCGGCGGCTCACCGAAGACCCGGACTTCCGCACCCGCCTGGAACAGGCCCGCGATGCCGAGCTGGTCGATTACCCGGCTGTCGCCGCCTTGAAGCGGCCGGTGCTCGAAGCCCTCTATCGTCATTTCCGCGATACCGAGCGCCCGGGCGGGGCGGAGCGGCAGGCGGCTTTCGAAGCTTTCCGCGCGGCGATGGCGCCGAATCTCGACCACCAGGCGGTCTTCGACGCGCTGCACGAACATTTTTTCACCAACGACCCGATGCAATGGTCATGGCAGACATGGCCTGCGCCCTTTCGCGACTGCATGAGCCCCGAGGTCGCCGCCTTCGCGGCCAGCCACCATGATCGCGTCACTTTCTTCGCGTATCTGCAATGGATCGCCGACGAGCAGCTCGAGGCGGCCGCGGCGGCGGCGCGGGACGGCGGCATGGCGATCGGCCTCTACCGCGACATGGCGGTCGCCGTTCATCCTGGCGGCAGCATGGCCTGGGGGTCGCCCGGCGTTCTCCTGCGCGGCGCGAGCATCGGTGCGCCGCCGGACGATTTCAACCTGCTGGGACAGAACTGGGGTTTGACCGGCCCATCGCCCGAAGGGCTGCGCGAAGCGGCCTATGAGCCCTTCATCGCCGCGGTGCGGGCCAACATGCGCCATGCCGGGGCGATCCGCATCGACCATGTCATGGTGCTGAAGCGGTTGTTCTGGATCCCGGACGGGGCACCGGCGACCGAGGGAGCGTATATCGGGTATCCGCTCCACGACATGCTGCGCATCCTGGCGCTCGAATCGCAGCGCAACCGATGCCTCGTCGTCGGCGAGGACCTGGGAACGCTGCCCGAGGGCCTGCGTCCAGCCCTCGAACAGGCCAACGTGCTTTCGTACCGGGTGCTGTTCTTCGAACGCGACGGCGATGGCGGGTTCCTGCCGGCCGCGGCGTATCCCGAGCGGGCGCTGGCGGTGGTGTCGACCCACGACCTGCCGACCCTCGAAGGCTACTGGCGCGATCGCGATATCGACTGGCGGGCCGAACTCGGCTACTGGCCGACGCCCGACGCGCTGGCGGAAGCCCATGCCGCCCGCGACCGCGATCGCCATGCCCTCGTCGCCGCCCTGCGCCGCGACGGCCGCCTCGACCTGCCGGAACCCGACGGTGACCTTGCCGTTCGGGGCGGCCTCGCCGACGGGCTGATGGAGGCGGTCCACGGTTTCCTTGCCGAGAGTCCCGCCCGTCTGTTCCAGGTGCAGATCGAGGATATCGTCGGCGAGGTCGAGCAGGCCAATCTACCGGGCACCGTGGCCGAACATCCGAATTGGCGCCGCAGGATCGAGCAGCCTGTCGAGGCGCTGGCGGATCAGCCCCGCTTCGGTCGCCTGTCGCGCCTCCTCAACGCGGTGCGCGCCGAGGGCGGCGGCTGATGGCGCCCCCGGTCGTGCCACGGGCGACGGTTCGTCTCCAGTTCCACGCCGGGTTCCGTTTCGACGACGCGACCGAGCTCGTCCCCTACTTCGCGGCGCTGGGGATAAGCCATGTCTATGCCTCTCCCTTCCTGGCCGCGCGGCCGGGTTCGGCCCATGGCTACGACATCGTCGACCATACCCGGTTCAATCCCGAGCTCGGCGACGAGGCCTCGTTCGATCGTCTGGTCGCCGCCCTGCACCACCATGGCATGGGGCTGATCCTGGATTTCGTGCCCAACCACATGGGTATCGGCGGGGCGGACAACGCCTGGTGGCTCGACGTTCTCGAATGGGGCGCGATGAGCCCGTTCGCGGCGTTCTTCGACATCGACTGGGCTCCGGCCGAACCGTCTCTCAAAGGCAAGGTCCTGCTCCCCTTCCTGGGCGATCACTACGGTGAGGTTCTGGAGCGCGGCGAGCTCGGACTCCGGTTCGATCAAGCCACCGGCAGCTTCGATGTCTGGTATTTCGAGCATCGCTTTCCGATCGCGGTGCGCCACTATCCCCTGATCCTACGTCAAGCGGCGGAAGCCGGTGCCGGCGAGGCGCTGGACGAGGCGATCCGCGCTTTTGTCGCCCTCGGCAAGGGGCGACGGTCGGTGCGGGCGCAGGCGATGCTTCGCCATCAGGCGGTCACCGCGAAACAGCATCTGGCGGCGGTCGCTGCCGGCGACCCCGTCGTCGCCGAATCGATCGAGGCGGCCGTTGCCGCGCTGAACGGGACGGCCGGCGACACCAAGAGCTTTCGTGCGCTGCACCGACTCTTGGAACGACAGGCCTACCGCCTAGCGTCATGGCGCGTTGCCGCCCATGAGATCAACTACCGGCGATTCTTCGACATCAACGATCTGGCCGGCCTCAGGATGGAGCGCGCCGACCTGTTCGAGCTTGCCCATCAGTTGGTCTTCCGCTTGATCGCCGAGGGAAAGCTGCAGGGCCTCCGGCTGGATCACATCGACGGTCTCTACGATCCCGCCACCTATTGCCGGCAGCTCCAGGACAGGGCCGCCTATCTGCTGCTGCAGGCGGAGGCGCATGACGGGGCTGCTCCGGCCGAGGACGCGCGGCCGCGGAGCAATCCGATCTACCTCGTCGTCGAGAAGATCCTCGCCCGTCACGAGCGGTTGCCGGAGTCCTGGCCCGTCGACGGCACCACGGGCTACGACTTCATGAATCTGGTGAACGGCCTGTTCGTCGACCCATCTTCCGAAGGCGCCCTGATAGACGCCTACGACCGGTTCGTCGGCGTGCCGGCGGATTATGAAGCCACCGTCATCGCCGCCAAGCGGCAGCTCGTCCGCACCAACATGGCCAGTGAGCTCAACGTGCTGGCGTCCCAGCTTCATGACATCGCGCGGCAGAACTGGAGTACCCGCGACTTCGCGGCCAATGCGATCCGCGAAGCGCTTCTGGAGATCGTCGCCCGCTTTCCCGTCTACCGCACCTACATCACGGCCGCCGACGTCTCCGAGGAAGATCTTCGGCATCTCGAATGGGCGGTGGCTCTGGCGCGGAAGGATGCCGGGTTCAGCGATACCGGCGTGCACGACTTCATCCTTTCCGTCCTCGGGACCGAGGCGGCCAGGGATCGCGGCCGACGGTTTCGCCGGCGCGACGTGCTCGCCGCGGCGATGAAGTTTCAGCAGCTTACCGGACCGGTGATGGCGAAGGCGGTCGAGGACACGGCCTTCTACCGCTACTTCCGGCTGGTGTCGCTGAACGAGGTCGGCGGCGAGCCGAACCGCTTCGGCGCCAGCGTGTCGGCCTTCCATCACCTGAACCAGGAGCGGGCGCGGCGTCACCCCGATACCATGCTGGCGACGGCGAGCCACGATCACAAACGTGGTGAGGATACCCGGGCGCGCATCGATGTCCTGAGCGAGATGCCCGAGACGTGGGAACGGACGGTGCAGCTCTGGTCGCGGGCCAACCGGTCGCGGCTGCGGGAGGTCGACGGCGGGCCGGCGCCCGACGCCAACGACGAATATCTCTACTACCAGACGCTGGTCGGAACCTGGCCGCTCGATGGCGACGCGGGTACCGACTATGCCGACCGCATCGTTCAGTACATGCTCAAGGCGGTCCGAGAGGGAAAGCGTCGGTCGAGCTGGTCGTTCCCGAACGCCGACTACGAGGCGGCGGTCGAAGCGTTCGTCCGCACCACGCTGGACCCGGAAGCGGGTGCCTGGTTCCTGTCCGACCTCGCGGCCTTCGACGCACGCCTAGCCATGGCCGGCGCCTCAAACGGGCTGGCGCAGACGTTGCTGAAGCTGACCGTGCCGGGGGTGCCGGATATCTATCAGGGGACCGAATACTGGGACCTGAGCCTGGTCGACCCCGATAACCGGCGGCCGGTCGACTTCGATGCACGGCGGCGTTCCCTCACCGATCTCGCTGGTCTTCCAGACTTGCTCGCTGACTGGCGGGACGGACGCATCAAGCAGCGTGTCGTCGCTCAGACCCTCGAGTTTCGGCGGCAGTTTCCCGTCCTTTTCGCCGAAGGCTCGTATATGCCGCTTGCCACCGACGGTGCCGAGGCGCAGCGGGTCGTCGCTTTCGCGAGGGAATGGCAGGGGGACTGGATGATCGCGGTGGTGCCCCGTCTCGTCTTTCCGTTTCTGGATGGGGTGGCGCAACCGCTGGTGCCCGGAGACAAATGGGGCGACACGACGGTCATGGGGCCCGATCTGCCGTCGACCCACCCGTTCGAGGACGTCTTTTCCGGTCGTTCGTATTCCTGGACGGCGGGGTCGGCCCTACCCGTCGCCGACCTGCTCGGCGATTTTCCGGTCGCTCTGCTGGCCGGGCCGGTTCCGGCAGACTGATCAGCCGCCTGACCGGGGTTTCCGCCGTTCCTCGACCGTTTTGACCACGGTCTCCAGTTCCTTGACCAGAACCTTGCCGATCGCGCCGCCGTCGCCGGACATCTTCTGGCCGATGACCACGGCCAAGGCATCCAGATGGGCCTTGATGACCTCGAAATCCTTGGGGTCGGGCTTTTCCGTGTCCTCGATGAAACTCGACAGCGAGCCGGCGATCTGTGTCACCAGCGGGTATTCGTAGCTACCGCCGTCGCCCCGCATGTTGTGGGCTTTTTCGAACAGGTCGGTCATGTGGTGATCGCGCTGTCCCGGATCCGAGAGCGCCTTCTCGTAGATCTCGTAGAGGCGGGTGAGATCGGCGCCGGACCAGGTCTCGTATTCCGGCTTCATCGCGTCGACCTTGCGCTGGGCTTCCTCCAGCATTTCCGGTTTGACGCCGCGTCCCTTACCGACCTTTTTCTTCAGGGTATTGGGGACGCGAATGACCTGTACGTCCTTGTCGTCGCTCATCGGTGCCCTCCCCTTTCGGATTGCCTTACTCGCCCGCGGATTCGCGGCGGTCCGCGGTATGCTCTACCGGTTCTACGGTTTCCGAGGATCGCCGGTCGGGTCCCCGCCGCTCCTCTTCCCTTCGCCGCCGATCCGGGCCGAAAAAAGTCTTGTTCCGGATAAACGGGCGAGGGTGTTCGATGATCGAGACCAGCCGGTTATGCAGGGACAGAACCGAAACCGGCTTCTTCAGGACTTCCGTCACCCCGGCATCGCGCGCGCGCATCACCCTTATTTCCTGCGTGTAGCCGGTCAGCATGAGAATCGGGACGAAGGGACACGGGCTGTCCACCTTGCGCAGGCGAGAGACCAGTTGCAGCCCGTCGACCGGTCGCATCACCCAGTCGACGATCATCACGTCGTACTCCGCCCGCGTCAGAGCTTCGTACGCACTCTCGGCATTGTCGAACGCATCGATATGCTGAACGCCGATCGAACGCAGAATGGTCTTCACCAGCTCGAGCGCATGGTGATTGTCGTCGACCAGGATGACTGAAATCTTGCTGAGATCGTAGAAATGCATGCGCGGGAAAAAACCGCGTTCATGGAAACTTACGGCGCAAGATCAACGATAGGGGGAAACACCGCCCGTTGTCATTCATCAGTTTCCGGGGATGGCGAGCCCGGACGTTGCGTCAGGCTGCGGCCGGACGGTCGTCATCCTCAGGTATGTCTCCGCTGTCTTCCTCGGCGCGCGGGTCGAGTTCGAACACGGCCGGGCTGGTCCGCGGGGCGGCGACGAAATCGCTCTGCGCTTCCGCAGGGACAGCGGGGTTGGTCCGCATCCGGTAGGCCGCGTAGGCGCCGAGAAGAAGATGTGCTGCGGCGGTGAACGCGAACAGGGACCGGTCGCCGAACTCGGCCATGACGATGGCGCCGGCGCTCGGCCCCAGGACGGCACCGAAGCCGAACACGAGAAGCAGGCCGCTGCTGATCTGAACGAACTCGTGCGGCGCCGCTCGATCGTTGGCGTGCGCGATGCAGAGCGAGTAGAGCGTGAAGGCAAGCCCCCCGAACAGCGCCCCGCTGGCGTAGACGGCTATGACGGAGTAGCCGCCGACGGCGGCGAGAGCGACGCCGGCCGCTGCCGCCACGAAGGCTGACGCCATCAGGACCGTGCGCCGGTCGAAACGGTCGGACAGTCCGCCGATCGGCCATTGCAGGATCGCGCCGCCCACGACGACCGCGGCCATGAAACCGGCGATGTCGCTCGGCGGCAGGCCGACGCTCCGGGCATAAACCGGTCCCATCGCCCAGAAGGCGGCGTTCGTCAGCCCCACGGTGAACGAGCCGACCACGCTCAGAGACGAGTTCGCGAACAGTTGTTTCAGGTGCAGCTGGACGCTTTCGATCGGGGTCGGGGCGACAGCAGTGGTCAGCGCGACCGGCACCAGCGACAGGCTGATAAGGATCGAGACGATGCAGAACAGTTGGAATTGCGCCGGATCGGCGAGGTTCAGCAGCATCATCCCGAGGGTGGTGCCGCCCAGATCGACGATCCGATAGGTCGAAAGGATGCGACCACGGTTGACGTTGCTGGCGCGTTCATTGAGCCAGCTCTCCGTGATCATATAGAGGCCCGCCAGGCAGAAGCCGGTAGCGCACCGCAGCGCGCCCCACACATAGGGGTCGACGACCAGGGTGTAGCCGAGAGCCGCTGCCGCCGCCACCGCGGCGAAGGCCGTATAGGAACGGATATGGCCGACCCGCCGCACCACCCGCGGGCCATAGATGCATCCCAGCACGAAGCCGAGATAGTAGCCGGACAGCACCAGGCCGATCACCGTGACCGGGAATGCCTCGATCGCCGCTCGGGTGGGTAGCAGAATGTTCTGCAGCCCATTGCCGAGGACCAGAATCGCGAGACCGAGCAGAAGGGCTGTGATCGAGGCGAAAGTGGTCATGGCGCCGCCAAAGGGAGAAGGCTGTCGTCGACGCCCTTATGCTTCGACGGGCAAGTCCCGGCAAGGCTTATCGGCCCGATTTATCTTCGGGCGTGGTCCGGATCCTTCAGCGATCGCGCCTGTCGCCGGACAGCAGCCCGGCTGCGATGCCGACCCCGAGCGCACCGACGACGAGGCCGATGGCGGAGCCCCTTCGCAGGCCGTTCCGCGGTGAAGAAGAGGGGGGCGGCGAACCTGCGGACGGGTCGGACGGACCGTAGGTCCTCCCCGCCGGCGGCGGCCCGCCATAGCCATAACCGCCGCCGCCCCGCGGCGGCCGCGGCTGCGTCCTGCTCAATGCGCTCACGACCAGGGCCGCCAGCGCGAAGATCAGCACGACACCCAGAAAGATCGCCGCCGTGATGAGTGCCGCCCAGGTCGGGTCGTAGGCGTTCTTCAGCGCAAAGAACAAGCCCATAGCCAAGAAAACCACGGCGGTCGCCAGGATCGTCGCTCCCAGGACCGCCACCACCAGCGCAATCCCTATGGTCCGCCCGATGCGCCGCGCCCTCAGACGCAGCCCGAGCAGTAGATCCAGGGCTCCTACGATCTGGCCGAACACGGCGGTCAGTCGAGACGCTTCAGCAGGCGACCTACCAGCAAACCGATCCCCAGCGCGGCGAGCACAGCGCCGAACGGCCGTTCACGGATACTGTCCTTCAACGTGTCGACGCCCTCGGCGCCTTGGCGCTGCAGATCGGCCATCGTCCCTTCCAGGCGCCCGCCCAACTCGTCGAGCCGGGCCCGCGCCTCGGACTTGGCGGCATCCGCGGAGTTGGCCGACAGTGACCGGACGTGCTGGGCGAGCTGCGCGAGATCGCTGCGCAGCGCGTCCATGTCCTCGCGCAGCTTGTCCATGTCCGTCTTTGCTTTCGCCTCCGCCATGCCGGCCTCCGCCCGTCTTGATGCGTCCGATATCGTGTCGTCGTTACCCATGCGGGTTTACATGTCTTCCTGGACTTCCTCCGACATGTGCTGGACGCCCTCGCCAGCCGACTCCACGTCCTCGCCTGCGCCCTGGATGGTATTGCAGGCGGAAATCGCAGGCAACGTCCCGGCCAGGAAAGTGATCGCCAGAAGAACACGCTGTGTGCTTGTCATCATCGTCTCCATGTCTCTGCGGTTGCGTAACGCGGTTACATGGGGACGAACACTGCGGTACGGCGGTTGGTTCATCGGCGGGCGTTCGGCCGGTACGGAGCAACCGCTTTCCGTCTCCGATTCAACATTTCGTATTTGTTACAGCTAACACCCACAAATATTTGATGAATTTCCCAGACGGGACGGTTAGGCTTTTGAGCGGACAGGTCGTGACATCGATCCAGGGAGATCAGGATGGCCAAGCGTTCCGCCCGCCTTGCAGCAGTTCCCAAGGAAGAGATACCGGTCGACCCCCCGCACCCTCTCGGCATCGGCTGGGACAACATCGACCGTCAACGCGAACAGCGGTTCGTCCGCCGCGTAAAACCGATGAGCGCTCATCAGAAGGAACTGATGGACGCGATGCGAGAACACAATCTGACATTCGCCCTTGGGCCGGCAGGGACCGGCAAGACCTATCTGGCCATCGCCGCGGCCGTCACCGCCCTCGAAGAAGACCGTGTCGCCCGCATCATCCTGTCGCGCCCGGCGGTGGAGGCCGGCGAGAACCTCGGCTACCTTCCCGGGACGATGGAGGACAAGCTCCTCCCCTATCTTCGCCCGCTTTACGACGCGCTCAGCGACCGCCTCGGCGGCAAACGGCTGAAGACGCTGATCGGCAATGGATCGATCGAGATCGCGCCGATCGCCTATATGCGTGGCCGGACCTTCAACAATGCCTTCATCGTCATCGACGAGGCGCAGAACTGCACCTATGGGCAGATCAAGATGCTGCTTACCCGTCTCGGCTGGCATTCGACGATGGTGGTGACCGGCGACCCCGATCAGACCGATCTGCTGCCCGGCGTCTCAGGGCTCGCCGATATCGCACAGCGCGTGGAGCGGGTGCCCGGCGTCGCGTCCGTCTGGCTGGACGACCATGACGTCGTCCGTCATCCGCTGGTCGCGAGCATGCTGTCCGTGCTGTAGCCGACCCGGCGCTCGGCCGGGCCGGTCGCCAAAAAGGGGACGTTGCGACTCGTTTTCGGCGTGCCGAGAGCCAATGTCTTGGTCGATCGCGTAGGCGTATCGACCAATGCGTTGTGCGCGGCCGAAGCCGGAACACAGAGGAGGAGACGGCGAACGTGTCTGCTTTGAAGACGATGATGAGGGCGGCGGCAATCGGCAGTGTGCTGATTGCCGGCGGGACGGCCTGGGCCGGTCCGACGCTGGAGGAGCTAACGACGGCGGCTCACCGCGATCCGTCGAACGTGTCGCGGAACGTCTATCGCCATCCGGCCGAGACGCTGCAGTTCTTGGGGATCGAACCGGATATGACGGTGGTCGAGATCTGGCCGGGCGGCGGCGGCTGGTACATGGAGATCCTCGCACCCTATCTGCGTGACGACGGCACCTACTACGCCGCGAGCTTCGATCGCGACACCAGCAGCGAGTATCTTCAGGGCGCGATCAAGAAGTTCGAGGCGAAAGTCGCGGCGCACCCCGAGGTCTACGATAAGGTGAAGGTCACCGAACTCAGCACCAGCAAGACCGAGATTGCTCCTCCGGGGTCGGCGGACATGGTCCTCACCTTCCGGAACGTCCACAACTGGATGAAGGGCGGTTATGCCGACCAGGTGTTCGCGGCAATGTTCAAGGCCTTGAAGCCCGGCGGCATTCTGGGCCTCGTCGAACATCGTGGCGATTCTTCGGTTCCGCAGGATCCGTCGGCCGCGTCGGGCTATGTGAACGAGGACTACGCCGTGCAGCTCGCCGAGAAGGCCGGGTTCGAGCTGGTCGACAAGTCCGAGATCAACGCCAACCCGAAGGACACCAAGGACCATCCCGAGGGGGTGTGGACTCTCCCGCCGGTGCTTCGGATGGGCGATCAGGATCGCGACAAGTACCTCGACGTCGGCGAGAGCGACCGTATGACGCTCAAGTTCCGCAAGCCGGCGTCCTGATCCAGTCGCAAAAACGCGCTCCTATCGATGCCCGGCCCTGTGCCGGGCATTTTTTTCGTCGAGTGCTTCAGCCCGGGATCACCCGGAGAGATCGACCCGGGCCGATCTCGACTAGCGGTCGAGGGGACGCGACGAAGAGGGCTTTCCCGCGATCTTCTCGAAGAAGGCGGATACCCCCCAGCGTCGTTCGAGCACCACGGCCTGCAGCAGCAGGATGGTGATCATCATGATCAGCGCGGCGAGAACGACGTCGCTCAGGAAATGGGCGCCCTGGGCCATACGGACGAAGCCCACCAGGACGCCGAAAGCGCCGATGGCAACGGCTGCCCGCCGGCGGTTGCCGGGCCATACCACCACCAGCGCCAGCAGGGCGAAAGCCAGCGAGGCGTCGCCTGAAATGAACGAGCAATTGCCGGGGCATTGGTCGCTGATCACGAAAGCCTTCGAGAAGACCTTGTCGCCCCCGAACGCTTCGATCTGGCTCGGGCGGGCCCGTTCCCAGTTCTCCTTGAACAGGGAGTTCGCGATCAGCCCCGGCCCGATCGACAGGACGAGCACCAGGAAGACGAGGTCCCGCCCTTTCAGGAAATAGAACGGTACCCGCTTGACCGCGACGACCACCAGTCCGGTCAGGGCGAACACGCCGATCAGTGTCGCGAGGGCGGGGACCACACTGTTGATGAAATGGGCGAACGGATCGAAGGCGAGGATGAAGTGGCCGTCCGAACCGACCAGCATCCGGGCGACCGCGAGATCGATCCCCGGGAAGACGACGAAGACAGCGGTGGCGATCACGGTCGCGGCCGTCACGGCTCGCAGCCTGCCGATGGTGCTGCCATAGAACGAAGTGCCGGTCATAGCCCTTGGAATCCTTCGGCGTCGTACAGGTAGACAGTCCGGGCACTGCCGCTCGGGCCGCGTATCCGCAGGATCTCCCGCGTCTCCACAGTCTCGAAACGGCTGATGATATCGTCGGTGAGCGGCCATTGGCTCACCAGGAGAACGTAGCCGCCGTCCTTCGGGGTCAGGGGCGTTTCAAGCTGGAAGTGATCGCCCGGCACCCCTTCGGTGGGCCAGCGGAGGACCGGCTGCAGCCGCGGGCGCGCGTAGTAGAGAAGCTCGGCGGTAGCCATGCGGTCGAAGGCGGCGATTGCCGTGTAGGGTGCACCGGCGGCCCGGTCGGCGACCTGGGCGCCGATGTCGCGCCAGCCTTCGAGGCGTGCCCGCAGAGACTCCATTCCCGGAAGCGGCGTGCCCAGCGCGCCGGCATAAAGATAGACGCCTGCGGCGGTGTGCAGGGCGATGGAGAGGCCGAGCACGTTCCGCGCGCCACGGCGCAGCAGCCAAGCGACCACCAGCACCGTCGCACCCACATAGGCGACGGCGGCCCAGTTGGCGTGCGCCCGTGACAGCAGCGCCTGCACCAGCACCAGCAGGATCACCGGAACGGAAAGGCTGAGGAGATAGCGGTCGGCCACGCGCGTCCCGGCCTCGTCCGGCTCGGTCCGTTGCCGGAGGCGAAACGAGGTTACGAGCAGCCATAGCAATGTCGCGAAGAGCAGAGGCCCGAAGACGCCGAACTGGGAACCCAGGAACTCGAGAGCCTTGTCGGGATGGAGCAGGGGACCGCTGCCCCAATGGGCGTTGTCGGCGGTATGGCTGAAGGTCACGAGGCCGTGGTCGAGGTTCCATAGGAGGTTCGGCAGGAACAGGAGTACGGCCAGGGCGACGATCGTCATGAACTGCCGGCTTGCCAGAAACGCGCGGACCGTCGGTTCGACCCAGGCGAACACGGCTACGCCGAGGAAGACGTATATCATCGCGTATTTGGCGAGCAGGCCCACCCCGATCGCGACCCCCGCCACGATGCTCCAGGTCCAGGAGCGCTCGCGGAAGGCGTTCCAGAAGGTGAGCAGGGCCACGGCCCACAGCAGCAGAAGCGGCACGTCGGTCGAAATCAGCAGCGAGGAGTACCAGACGGCCGGCAGCGTCGCGAAAACGATTGCCGCCCAGGTTCCGGTCCGGGCGTCGTACAGACGGGTACCAAGCAGCAGGACCACCATCGCCGTCGCCGCGTGCAGGGCCGGCGACGCCCCACGGATACACGCCTCGCCGTCACCGCAGAGTTCCGTGAACAGGCGGATGATCCAGGCGAGCAGGGGCGGTTTGGAGTAGTAGCCGAAGGCGAGATCCCTTGACCACGCCCAGTACTGGGCTTCGTCCCCATAGAGTTCCAGATCGGCCAGCAGCAGGACCGACCAGCGCGCGATCAGCAGGGCTACGACGACGGCGACTGCGAGCGGAACGCTACGAAGGAAAGGTCGAACGGCGATCGTCTCGGCTCGAAGAAATGGTTTGTCCGTCAGGCACTGGCTTTGGTGACGGCGGGGGCCATGCCCCCTGTCGGGCGCCGATGTGACCGGATCAGGACCCGGCGCCACCGCCGCTTTATACCAGACTGCGGCGCGAGATCACGCTTTGCCGTGCATGGAAGATCGGGAAAGACGTGATGGCGCAACAGGATTGCAGTCGCAATACCGACATAAGCGCCGACGATGACGTCGCTTGCGTAGTGGGCCGTCACCACGACACGGCTCAATGAAACGACGACGGCTATCGGGATCAGGATCTTGCGCCATGGCGGCGCCATCAGGCAGAGAGCGGTGACCACGGTCCAGATCACCTGGGAATGGCCGGAGGGGAACGAGTTCATCCCGAAATCGAAGTTGCCCGGTATCAGGCCGTAGAGATCGCTTTCGAAGAGATAGCGCGGGCGCACACGGCCCAGAACCAGCTTGACCGTGATGACGGTCAGGCCCGCCGCAGCGAGCGCGGACAGCATGTAGCTGGCCTTGGCGGCGACATAGAGACCATAGACCTGGGCTTTCCGGTCGATGCCTCGGCGGGCGAACAGAAGGCCGATGACGAGAGCCACGCCGGCGATGGCGAAGTACCAGTCGCCGCGGCCGATCTCGGTAACGGACTCGAACGCGGCTACCAAAGCTGGGTCGGCTTGGTACTTGAAGTAGATCGCAAGCGGCCGGTCCACCCACAGCACGGCCATGACCGCCGCCGCCATGGTCCCGAGGCCGCTGCTGAGAAGGGGCCGGGTGGAAAGACGGCGAAAGATCGCGGGAATATCTGGAAGCAGCCAGAAGAGGCAAAAACCCGCCACCGAATTTCCTGACCGCATACGTTCCGGGACCTTCCTTCAGAACCAGAAGGCAGTCCTACAGAAGATATATGGCAAGTTCATGATGCTCGGCGGACGATGTGCAGAACGACCGGGTCGCCTTTCGAATAGTTGAATCCGGTGACGGTGGCGACCGTCTCCACCTCGACCGCCAATGTCGCCAGACGAGTCGTGAAGGCGTCGAGGGTATCGGCGCTGACCACCGCGACAGAGACGTCGCCGGAAGCGATCAAGTCGGCGGCCTCGCCGGGGGGCACGAGGCGGGTGTCCGTTCCCAGAAGGAAGACGAGACTGGGCTCCGCAAAGCCGCTGGCGGCCACCGATGTCGTGCGTTCGGGGATCGCGGCGGCAACGCTGCGGCTGACCCACAAGGCATCGAGCCGGGGGCCGGTCCAGCCGAGCACGAGGGCAACGGCGACGACCGCTGTCGCGAGCGCGCCCGTCGCCGTTTTCCCGATCTCCGTGCGCCATCCCCAGACCGTGGTCGCCACGACGAGCGCCCCGATCACCGCCGCGGCAATTCCATCGGCCATAGTGAGGCCGCGTCCATAGAGCGTGGGCAGGTAAGCCACGGCCGTCGCGAGGGCAAGGCCGACGATCGTCCACGGCACGAGGCCGAGGCGGAGCGGCCATTTGCTGGGAGAGAGCTGTTCGCGCGATGCGGCCAGCGCCGCGCCCGCCAGCAGGGCGAGAGCCGGGTAGAGCGGCAGCACATAGTGCGGCAGCTTGGTAGGGATAAGCTCGTAGGTGATCCATGCCGGGATCAGCCAGGCGAGGCAGAAACGGATGGCTGGCTCGCCGCGCCGCCGCCATGCATGGACGGCGGCCAGCGGCAGAAGCAGGGTCCCCGGCCAGAAAGTGAGCAGGAGAAGGCCAAGATAGGTGCCGGGCGGCGCTCCGTGCGATTCCTGGGCCGACGCCATCTTGGGCAGCAGGTCTCCGCCGACGGCCTCGGCGAAGAAGCGTCCATCCGTGGCGATCTGGACGGCCACCACCCAAGGCAGGACGATCACCGCGACGATGGCAAGGCCCGTCAGGGGGCGAAGCTCGCGGAGCCATCGCCGACGGTCGGGGTCGAGCAGGGCAAGTCCTGCCACGGTCAACCCGACGAACAGCGGTGCGATGGGTCCCTTTACCAGCACGCCGACGCCGAGCGCGAACCACATTCCGATGGCTGTTCGCCGGCAGGCGGCCGGTTCGCCACTGCCTCTGTAAAGGGATGCCAGTCCCCAGGTAAACCCTACGATACAGGCGGAAAGGACGGCATCGGTCTTGGCGATATGCGCCTCGCCCACCAGCAGCAACGAGGCAGCGAGGAGGGCAGCGCCGGTAAGCGCGGCCGGGTCGTCGAACAGTAACCGTCCCACCCGGAAAGTCATCAGCACCAGCGCGATCGCCGCCAACAGCGACGGCAGGCGATAGGCCCAGATCGCGTTGCGAGCCCCGTCGGTCAGCAGGCCGGCCGAGGCCGCCTGCAGCCAGTAGATGCCTACCGGCTTCTTGTTACGGGCTTCGTCCTGGAAGCGAATGGCGACGAAGTCGCCGCTCTCCAGCATCTGCCGAGATGCCTGGGCGAAGCGTGGCTCGTCGCGGTCGAGCGGCGGCATCGTCACCAGGCCGGGCAGGTAGAGCGCCAGACACAGCAGCAGCAAGGCAAGCTGAGGTCGGCGAAGCAGCGCTTTCATTGGCCGCCGGTTGTCGGTCCGGCGTGGCGGCTACACGTTCTGCAAGTCGGCGGCAGCTTTCTCCGCCGCCTTCTCCGCCCGCTCGCGATGGATGAAGTAGAGGTTGCGCAGGTAGATACCGAGGCCCATCGACTGGCCCATGATGAACACGGGATCGGCGCGCCATATCGCATAGCTCAACAGGACCATGCCGCCACCGATGCTCAGGTACCAGAACGCGACGGGGATATGGCTGCGCCGCTGCCGCTCGCTCGCGATCCACTGAATCAGGAACCGCGCTCCGAACAGGATCTGTCCGGTAAAGCCGATGGCGATCCAAATGGTTTCAGTGCTCATCCATCAATCCTCGAAGACCGCCGACGGCCGCCTGCCCCGGCGCCTCAGCCACATGACGCCCGCCAGATCGGTGATCCCCACCAGCAAGCGATCCAAATTGCCGTAATGCGATGCGCCGTGCAGGCGGGGCCGATGGTTCACGTCCACGAATTCTACCTGATAGCCGTCGCGCTGCATCAAGGCCGGAAGAAAACGGTGCATATGGTCGAAATATGGCAATCGTATGAACGCCGATCGCCTGAATGCCTTCAATCCGCATCCGGTATCCGTGGTGCCGTCGTTAAGCAGCCTGCTGCGGACGCCGTTGGCGAAGCGCGAGCCCAGGCGCTTCATGTAGGTGTCCTGGCGCTTCATACGCTTGCCGGAGACCATGCCCACCGTCGGGGCGGTCGCCGCCAGATGGTCGATGAGTCGCGGCAGATCGGCCGGGTCGTTCTGGCCGTCGCCGTCGATGGTCGCGACGATCTGCGCCCGCGCCGCGTCGATCCCCGTCCGGATCGAAGCGCTCTGCCCGCAGTTCTCGGCATGGCGCAGCACCCTGAGCCATGGCCGCGTCTTCTGAAGCGCCGCCAGCACCGACACCGTGTCGTCGGTGCTGCCGTCATCCACATACAGGACCTCGAAGGATCGGCCGTCGAGGGCTCGGGCGATCTCCTCGACCAGAGGCTCGACATTGTCCGCTTCGTTCATGACGGGGACGACGAGCGATATTTCCGGGATCACCTAGGGCTCCTGCACGGCCTGATTGCCGACCGCACATAGACCAATCGGCGGTGCCGGTGCAACGCTCACGCGCCGGAATTTGTGAACAGCCGGGGCTACAGGCGGCAAACGGTTCGCGCGTAGACTAACGCCAGAAAAACCGAAAAGGGGACGGAGGATGCGCAGTCGACTCTCGTCTGTTGCCGCAATGGCGGTGGCGGTTTTCTTCATCGGTGAGGGAGCGGCGTTCGCCGACATGCCGGCGCTCGCCAATTACGAAACCAAGGCCGACGACTCCCTCAAAAGCTTGCAGATCAACGACAGCGGCGAGGGGCGCCGCGAGGGGATCGCCATCATCGAGCTCGATCCCGACTCGCCCGACTACGGCAAGGTGCTGATGGAGATCCCCGTCTCGCCGGATCTCGTCCTCCATCACATCTTTTACAACCGCGCCCTCACCAAGGCGTATGTGACCGCCCTGGAGAAGGAGGTCCTGCACGTCATCGACCTCACCAGCTTTCCCTACCGCATGAAGCCGATCCCGACGCCGGGCTGCAAGACCCAGGAGAACATCATTCTCTCCGACGACGACAAGACTTGGTTCGTGACCTGCATGGGCTCGGCCAACGTGGTCGTCGGCGATGCGGTGAAGGACGAGATGACCGACACCATCGCGATGCCCGGAAGCTTCCCGCACGGCATCACGCTGGACGAGCGCATCGACCGCATCCTGGTAGCGAGCTGTGTCGCCCCGGACATGAGCGGCGTCGGCCATACGGTCGAGGTCATCAAGGCGAGCACGCATGAGCATCTCGACAGCCTCCAGGTGTCCGAGAAGAAAGGCGCCGCCCCGGTCGAGGTAGTGTTCATTCCCGAAAGCGAGCCGCCCACGGCCTACGTCACCAACATGATGGAGGACTCGCTGTGGGCCGTGGTGTGGAACGCCGAGACCGAGACATTCGATTCGCGGAAGGTCTTCGACTTCGGCGCCCATGACGCCCATTGGCCGCTCGAAATCTACTTCAACCGCGCCCTTGACCGGCTTTACGTCACGACCGCCGATCCGGGGAACTTCCATATCTTCGATATCTCGGACGGGCCGATGGCGCCCAAGCTTCTGAAGCAGCTTCCGGCGGCCGGCGGGGCGCACCACGTCGCCTTCACCACCGACGAGACGCGGGCCTATGTTCAGAACTCGCTGCTCAACATCCCAGGGCTCAGCGACGGGTCGATCACCGTCATCGATCTCGAGAAGCAGGAAGTGGTCGACAGCATCGATGTCTTTAAGGACCGCGGACTCACGCCGAACTCGCTCACCATGCTGCCGCGCTGGTACCACCCGGCCGGCCATTTCAACAATGGGCCGAGTTCCTGAGGGCCAACTGACCGACACCTAGCTGCCAAACCTCGTCGCCCTGCGGCTTGACCGGAGGGCGACGGTGAAGGGGAAAGGCGAAGACGGTCGAGCTGTCGCCGGCATCACGCTCCGATCGCGGCGGCTACTCTACGATCGGCTGGGCGAGGATCCACAGACTGACGGTCGTATAGCCCACCATCAGGACCAGCATCGGAATCTGGCTTCGGATGGCGCGCTTTGCGTCCCCTAATGCCAGGAAGGCGGTGCGGTGGGCGATGGCGACCGCGGCGATGTGGCCGACGACGATCGCCGCGACCGACACCGACCAGACGGTGCGGGCGTTGATGACGCCGATGTCGATCCGGTAGCGGGCGGTACCGAACAGATCCCAGCCCTGCCCCAGCGGGTCGGACGCCAGCGGGATCGCCATCTGCCCGGCGATCATCAGGTAGGAGAGGTAGTGCGCAAGGTGGTAGCCGATGGCGATCGGCACCAGCGACAGGACGAACCAGCGGGCGGTCTCGCCGGTCGTGGGCGTGCGGTCGCCGGTCCCCGCCGCGAGCCGCGTAAGGGCCGAGAACACCAGATAGACGGCGGTGAACAGCAGCGGAAAGGCGAGCAGGCCGATCGTTTCGATCACCATCTTGAGATCGCCGGTCAGGTCGCGAAGCAGCAGCAGGACGGGACGCAGCGCCTCGGTCGCGAGGATGCCGTCCCGGATCGCGAGCCACAGTGACGTCTCCTTGAAACCGTCGAAGGTGACCGTCGCCAGCATGGCGAGCACCATTGCCGTCAACGAAACGCTGACCGGCCGTTCGGCCACCAGGGCGGTGCCGTAGCCGCGAAGCCGGAGCCTCGGGCGGGAGGCTTCGTAAGAATCCGCCGGCTGCAAAGGGGCAAAGCGGCTCATGATGCCGAAAATCACCCAGAACGCTTCGCCGGCTTCCAGCCAGGTCCGGCGGCCGAACAGCGTCATGCCGATCCAGGTCACGGCGCTGTAAGCGGCGACGGCTCCGGCGATCGACAGCGGCGCTTCGGATCCCGGCCAGGCCAGTTCCATCCAGGCGAAGGCGACGAACAGAACGACCGCAGGCCAACAGCCCAGCCCCGCCGGGTAACGGATCGGCGGCAGGCCCCCCGTGCTCAGGTTTCCGATCCAGCGGGCGACGGCATTCCACGGATTGAGGCATCGCCAGACATTGCCGATCACCGCCGCGACATAGGCGATCCCCACCCACCAAAGGACCCAGACGGTCACCGGGGCGATGTTCTTCACCGGACTTTGGTTCCCGAAGAACCCGGCGATGACGACCAGTACCAGGACGGCGACGCCGAACACGCCCAGCAGCCCGCACAGGATACCGGGAACGGCGAAGACCGGTTCCGGTCTCTGTCGGGTGGCGGCGGGGGTCTGCCGGTAGAACAGCGCCATCATCACGAAGGACAGTGCCACCGCCGCCGCCGCGCCGCCGAGGTAGAGGCCAAGCGGGACCGGCAGATCGTAACGGCCGCCGAAACCATGAGCGGCTGCCGGCGCCGCCCACCCGGCTGCGGAGGCCGCAGCCGCGCCGCCTAAGACGAGCCGGTGAAAAGGGCTAGTGCCGCCGCTCACTCCGGCAGGACTTCGAGATAGAGGAGGGTTTTCTCCTCCCCGCCATGGTCGTGGTGCTCCTCGGATCCGCCGAACTGATGGGCCTCGACCGGGAAGCGCCCGGTCGCAAATGCCTCGAACGTCATTTCCTCGGCCTTCGACGGAGTCACGGCGAGCTCGATGTCGTAGCCATGGAGGTGAAGCGTCACCGGCTCGTCGGTCAGCCACCGCAGGGTGACGATGTCACCCTGGTAGACGCGGACGAGGTCGGGCTCCGCCGTTCGGTGTTCGATGCGGATGTCGGTCAGACGACCGGTCGCGGCGGCGTCGCCCCAAGGCGAAAGGGCCGCCATCAGCATCATGACAACTGCCGTTCCGACGGCCCCGATGGACTGCCTTCGTGTCATCCGACTGCCGTCGGCCCTCATGCCACCGGCCGACGATCAGAAGCTGACCGTCTGTCCCTCGACGATGTCCTTCTTGATGATCGTCTGGTTCTTGGTGCAGCCGATGCGGATGTAGAACTGCAGCTTCGCGTGACCGGTGTCGTCGGTGCAGAGCGAGACCGGCAGCTTGGTCTGGGCGCCGAGCTTGTCCTTGTAGAGAACCTCGTTGCAGATCATGTCGGTGACCTGGACCCAGCGGTCCTGATCGGAGAAGTTCAGAACCTCGGCGTTGATCTTGTCGCCGGCGGATGCGGACGACACCGCCGCCATCAGGCCGACGATCACCGCGAGACAGGCACCTCCGAGACGGATCGACATGGCTGTTTCCCCTCTTAATGTTCATGCGACGGCCGATAGTCCGGTCGACTGGCTGTATTTTAGCACTGTCACCACCACTCTCGCTTCTTCCTTCACGGTGAAGTGACCGCGACGTTTACTGCGCGGCGAGGGCAGGCGGTGGCGCCTTCTCCAGTTCGCGGGCGAGGGCGTCGGCGCTGGGGTCGGCAAGCGCCGCGTTGCGTGCGCCGGCGATGCGATCGGCGGCCTCGGCCGGCGGGATGATTCCGGCGATGGCAGGGGCGATCAGCGCGTCCTGGATGCGGCCGAAGTTGTCATGTCCGCGGCGATGGGTCTCGCCGTAGCCTTTGAGCAGTCGCGCGCAGGCGACGATCTCCTCGGCCAGGCGGCGGTCGACGGCTGCGCCTTGGCGGACCGCATCCAGCCAGACCTCGATCGCGCTTTGCTCCAGCGCATAGCGATGGCTCTTCCGTCTGAGCGGCTTCAGGCGGGCCAGCAACCACAGCTTCAGGAAGCCCGAGACCCTGTCGGTGCGAACCTCCATCCCGAAACGCCAGCGGTCGAGACGGCCGTTCTTCTCCGCCCATCCGAGCAGCGGTCGGGCCAGGGCGGGAGGAAGGATTGCCGCGACTTCCTCCAGCCCCGGCTTCAGGAATTCCGAGACATGGACCGGTTCGTGATCCTTGGCCCGGACCTCGCGGCGGATGCGCGCCGCGCGGTCGGGATGGATCTTCAGGTAGGCGACCCGGATCACGTCCTCGTAGCACATCCACAGCGCCAGATGCCGCGCCGTCTCCGCGGCAGTGGCGGCGTCGACAGCCCTCAGCGATTCGACGCGGTCGAGATAGAGCTTGGCATAGGCGCGGTCCTGATAGGCGACGAGTCGTGGCAGAGCTTCGCGCGCGACGTCTCTCACCGCTTCCAGCAAGGCCGTGAGGTTATCCTCGAAAATCGGGACCGGGTGCGGTCCCGCCGGCATTTCCTCGGCCTGCTGCCCGGCCCATTCACCGCGTGCGACCGCTGCGCCGCGGGCAAAGCCGGCCAGGTTGGCGTCGACCGCCTTGCCGGCGGCGCGGATCGCACCGGCGAAAGCGTCCTCGGGGATCGGCAGGCGTCCTGATCCCGCCATGGCGCCCAGCAGGACGGCGTTCAGCGCACTGCCGCTCTCCCGCGCCGCCGCGGCGAAGTCCGCCATCACCGCCTGACGGGCCATGGTCCCGGCGGCCTCGCGTATGCGGCCGTCGTCCAGTCGGCCGTCGCCCATCGCGCTCTTCTCGGCGATCGAATAGATGCGGTGGGTGGCGGCGACCAGCGTCGTGCGGTCCGGCGTCACATAGCCGTTACGGATGGCGCGTCCCGCCTCCAGAAGCTCGCTCGCCACCATCAGGTCGACCTGGCCGGGGGTGGGGTAGAGGGCGAGCACGGGTTGCGGGGCGCCGGCGGCGACGGGCTCCGGCACGATCTCGACATAGTAGGTCGTGGCGCCGGTCCGCTGGGCGACGCCGGGGATCGATGTGCTCTGCACGACCAGCCCGGCCGCCGTTGCCGCCTCGACCAGCCACGCCGTCAGTACGCCGCCGCCCTCGCCGCCCATGGCGGCGATCAGCACAGTTATCGGCCGTCCCGGCTGGTCCATCGTCTTGATCGTGTTGCCCTACCTAATCAGTCGACGAACCATCGCAGAGCCGCACGGGGGCTGCAACATGGGTGCTGCAACCTCCCGCTTGCGCGCGCGGCGCATGTACTTAGGCTTGTCGCACGGCCATGAACGAGAAACTGAACAAGTCCGAGTTGTTGCGCAGGCGTTTAAGACGGCGTGCGGCGGTGGCTGGGATGTCGCTTTCCGTCTATCTGGCGAGAGGGGCACCGGCGTTTGAAGAGCGCCCAACTCTGGCTCAAATTCGAGAACGCTTAAAAGCCCGTGCACCGATGAACCCAAGCGTTACCCCGGAGCAAGCTGTGCGAGAAGAACGCGACCGCCGTTTTACTGTGAAGTAGCCCGGATGGAACGGAGCGTAATCCGGGGAAAACTGCTCCTTGCTCCCGGATTACGCTCCGCTCCATCCGGGCTACGGCAATAGGACCAAGGGCGAGCTGATCAGGCGGATACTTGTCCCAGCAGTTTGCCGATGACCGCTTTCCTGACCGCATGCAGCCGCTTGTCCAGCCAGGTCGGGTTCTGGACGATGTCGGCACGGAAGAAGGACGGGCACAGCGCCGCGGCGTGGGAGACCTCGCCGCACAGGCCGCAGCCGACGCAGTCGTTGTTGACGTGGGCGACGGGATCGCGGCGCAGCGGGTCGGTGGTCGGCTTGACGGTAAGGGACGGGCAGCCCGACAGGCGGATGCAGGAGTGGTCGCCGGTGCAGACGTCCTCGTCGACCCCGAAGCGCTGGCGCACCACGCGCTCCCCCGCCTTCACCTTGGCGGCGATCTGCGGGCGGATGCGGCGCTGGCGGGCGAGCTGGCATTCGCCGTCGGCGACGATGACCTTGAGGCCCTTGACCGGCGTCGTCATCGCCGCGCGCAGTGTCTTCACCATGGTCGCGACGTTGTAGGTCCGGACCTTGCGGAGCCAGGGGGCGCCGAGACCGCGCACCGCTCGCTCGATCGACATGCCGGTGGCCGGCCCGCGGCGATGAGCGCGGCTCGAGGGCAGGAACTGCCAGCCGGTCGCCGAGGCGTAGCCGTTGTTCATCACCAGCAGGATCGAATCGTCCTTGTTGAACAGGTTGCCGGCGACGCCCGAGGTGAGGCCGTTATGCCAGAAGCCGCCGTCGCCCATGACGCTGATCACGCGTTTCCCCATTGCCGGCGCGACGCCCGCGGCGCTGGCGAGGCCCAAGCCGTAGCCCAGCACGGTATTGCCGAGGTTGAACGGCGGCAGGGTCGAGAAGGTATGGCAGCCGATGTCGGCGGCGATGTGGCTCGGCCCCATCTCCTTCTCCAGGATCTTGATGGCGCTGAACACCGGCCGTTCCGGGCAACCGGTGCAGAAGCTGGGCGGCCGGGTGGGAAGCTCCGTCCCCAGGATGGCCGCGGCCTTGGCCTTGCCGGAGAGCGTCTCGGCTGAGCGCGACGGCGCCGCCCGGTCGGTGCCGGTGGTGTCGAGGAAACGGGCGATGCCGTCCAGCATGACCGCGCCCGTGTACTCGCCCGCCATCGGTAGGACCGCCTTGCCGATCACCGCGGTCTGAAGGTCGGCGCGGCGCAGCGCCACGTTGACCGCCTGCTCGATGTAGTCGGGATTGCCCTCCTCGACGACCAGCACTGCCTTCTTGCCGGCGCAGAAGGCGCTCACTTCGTCCGGCAGGATCGGATAGGCGACGTTCATCACGTAGATCGGGATCTGGGAGCGGCCGTAGAAGTCGGCGAAGCCCAGCTCGGCCAGCGCCCGCACGGCGGTGTTGTAGAGGCCGCCCTGGACGATGATGCCGACGTCCTCCCGCTCGCCGTCGAAGACCTCGTTCAAGCCCTGTTCGGCGATGAACTTCAGCGCCGCCGGCAGGCGGTGCTCGATCTTGTGCTTCTCCTGCGCATAGGTCGCGGGCGGCAGGCAGATGCGGGAATAGTCGAAGTCGGGCCGCTCCAGCACGTGGTTGCGGGAGAACAGCGGCTGCCGATTGTCCTTGCAGACGAAGCGGCCGTGCAGGTGGCAGGCGCGGATGCGGAGCTCCAGCATCACCGGCGTATTGCTGGCCTCGGAAAGCTGGAAGCCCTTCTCCACCGTGTCGACGATGTGGGCGAGGTCGGGGCGCGGATCGAGCAGCCACATCTGCGACTTCATCGCGAAGGCGTGGCTCCGCTCCTGGATGATGCTGGCGCCCTCCGCGTAATCCTCGCCGATGACGATCATCGCCCCGCCCTTCACCCCGGCCGAGGAAAGGTTCGACAGCGCGTCGGAGGCGACGTTGGTGCCGACCACCGACTTCCACGTCGCGGCGCCGCGCAGCGGATAGTTGATCGAGGCTCCCAGCATCGCCGCCGCCGCGGCCTCGGTGGTGCAGGTCTCGAGATGGATGCCGAGCTCGTCGAGGATGTCCTGGGCATCGACCAGCACGTCGAGGAGGTGCGAGATCGGCGAGCCCTGATAGCCGCCGACATAGCTCACGCCGGACTGCAGCAGCGCCTTGGTGACGGCGAGAATGCCCTCGCCGTGGAAGACATCCCCTTCGCCGAGGCGGAGCGAGGCAACTTCCTTCTTGAACGAGCGTTCCATGATGTCATTTCCGGCCGACGCGACAATGACGGGTCGCGGGCATTATCCATGAGGGGCGCGAATGCCGAAACGGTCCGATCATGATTCACATTCGCGACCGACGATGGTATTGCCTGGAGCCGATCGACTCCAGGTCCGACCTCTCGGGAGACGATGACGATGCGGGCACGCATCGCGTGGGGGGAACGGAGAGGCGGTCGCAACCTGGGACCCCGGCAGTTTCCGGTCGAACGAATCGGTATTCCATGAACAGCCTTCCCGTGATGGATATCGCCGGTGAAGCCTACGGCTTCGTGTGGCGCGCATGGCAGGGGGTGATGCGCATCGGCTGGCCGTTTGCGCTGGCGCTTTGGGCCCTTCTGATCGTCACCGCCTTCGGTTTTGGTGATGCTTGGCTGCTTGCGGTCTCTGTGGCGAGCGTGGGACAGCTCGTCCTGACGGCGGGATTCTCGTACTATTGGTACCGTGTCGTTCTGCTGGGGCCGGGCGCCGGACCCGGCGATACCGCCGTTCGCATGCGGTATTGGGGACGCTATGCCGTCTACATGCTGGTGCCGGTGGCGGCATCGGTGTTGGGCGCCTTGCTGGCTCTGTCCGCCGGTGGTTCGGCCTCGGCCGGACAAGGGGGCGGGTCGATACCCGCCCTGTTCCTGATCGCGCTGATGGCCGGGACCGTCTACGTCATGATCCGGCTCATTTTCGTCCTGCCGTCCACGGCGGCCGGAGTCGCGACCACATGGCGCACCGTGTGGGAGCAGACCAGCGGCAAGGCTCTTCCCCTGTTCCTGCTGATGATGTTGCAGGTGGTCCCGTTCTATGTGGTCAATCTGGTGATCGATGCCGTCACGGCCGCGTTGTTCGCCGGAACCGTCGGAACCGTCGTCAATACCCTGCTGATGACGGTGTCCTGGCTCGCCGGGACGGCGGTGCTGGTCAGCATGATCGGCATGGCGTTCTGGACGCTGACCGGCCTTCCAGGGGCTGGCGCGGCCCCGGCAGTGCCGGAAGACTAGGTCGAGACCGTCTCAGGCCGAACCGACCTGGGACGCTCACGTTTCGATTCCCGGCTCAACCGTCGCAGGTGCCGCTGACTAGCCCCTGGGCGACGTTCTCGGAGACCGGGTCGTTGCTCATCCATAAATGGAGCACGGTCTCGAACAGGCCGGAACCGGCTTCTCTCGCGACGATCTCGTCGCCGACGGTAATGGTCGTTCCGGTATCGGGGGCATAGCCGATCACGGCGACGTCGTGTGCTCGCAGATGGTCGTAAGTGCGGGTGATGGCCTTACGGTGAACGGCAGGAACCGAAGTCAGTCGCTCGGCCCAGTCGGAAGGGACGTCTTCCGGCAGGTCGCCGTCATAGACGATGTCGATCCGCACCGCGCGGGGCCCTTCACGGTCGAGGATGGGACGCTGTTCCGGCGGCGCCCAGGGCAGGTAAAGCGATACGATGTAGATGTCCGACAGCAGCGTGTCGCTGACGCCGCAGCTCGTCAGGACCAGGTCCTCATCGCCGACGCCGATGCTGTGCGGCAACGAACTGACTCCTCCTTGTGCCGATGCCTGGTAGGGCGCGCCCGCGACGATCGCAAGAAGGGCGACGGCCGCCAGGCGGACGGCGCGTTTCGTGCTCATGCTCGTCCTTTTGGCTCCTGCGGGCGCGGCCATGCCGTGCTCCGCGTCTGTCGTAACAACGTCTGAGCGCGCGGTCGGATCGTCGGACGTTCGGGGGCGCACAGGTGATTTCCCGGTCCGTCCTGTTGCGGGGCCGCCGGGGCTGTGGTGCGATCCATAAAACGTCGATCGACGAAAAGGGGAGATGAAGCGTGGCCAGGAACAAAGCCGTCATCGTCGGAGGACTCGGCGTCATCGGGCGCAATCTCCTCCAGCATCTCGTCGGCCTCGGCGACTGGGACGTCGTCGCCCTGTCGCGGCGGGCACCGGATTTCGACTCGGAGGCCGAGTTCATCCAGGTCGACCTGCTCGACCGGGTCGACGCCGAGGCGAAGCTCGGCGGGATCACCGATGCGACGCACATCTTCTACTGCGCGTTCCAGGCGCGGCCGACCTGGGCCGAGCACAATGCCCCCAACCTCGCCATGCTGGTGAACGCGGTCGAGCCGATCGAGGCCGCCTCGCCCGGCCTTCGCCACGTCCATCTCGTCGAGGGCAACAAGATCTACGGCAGCCATCTCGGGCCGTTCAAGACGCCGGCCAAGGAAGACGACCCGCCGCACATGCTGCCCAACTTCTACTACGACCAGGAGATGTGGCTGCGGCGCCACCAGGAGGGGAAGGCGTGGGCGTGGTCGGCGCTGCGTCCGCACACGGTCTGCGGCTTCGCGGTCGGCAATCCGATGAACATCACCACCGTGATCGGCGTCTATGCGGCGATCTCGAAGGAGCTCGGCCTGCCGCTCCGCTTCCCCGGCACGCCCGGCGCCTACAACGCCGTCTATCAGGTGACCGACGCCGACCTGCTGGCGAAGGCGATGACCTGGTGCGGCGTGACTCCCGCCGCCGCCAATCAGGTCTACAACATCACCAACACCGACTTCTTCCGCTGGTGCAACCTGTGGCCCAAATTCGCCGAGGCCTTCGGCATGGAGTATGCGGGCATCCAGACCATCAACCTGACCGAGTTCATGGCCGACAAGGGGCCGCTGTGGGACTCGATGGTTCAGAAACACGGGCTCAGGCCCTACAAATATGCCGACATGGCGGCATGGCCGTTCGGCGACTACGTCTTCAAGACCGACTGGGACGTCATGACCGACACCCTGAAGATCCGCCGCCACGGCTTCCACGACTGCGTCGACAGCGAGGAAATGTTCCTCCGCATGTTCCGACAGTTCCGGGACATGAAAGTCATTCCCTGACCGATGGTGCTTCGCCACCGTTTCACCGCCCATATCCGCTGGACCGGCGCCGAGCGCGGCCCGACCACGGACTACGCCGCCTATTCGCGGGCCTATGTCGTCGACATCGACGGCAAGCCGCGGCTCGAAGGCTCGGCCGACAAGGCGTTCCGGGGCGATGCCGCACGCCACAATCCGGAGGACATGCTGATCGCGGCGCTCTCGGCCTGTCACATGCTGACCTATCTGGCGGAGGCTGCCCGGTCCGGCATCCAGGTCCTCGCCTATGAGGACGAGGCGGAGGCGACGATGGTGCTGGAGGGCGGGGGCGGGCGCTTCACCGAAGCCGTGCTGCACCCGAAGGTCACCGTCGCTGCAGGCACCGACTTAGAGGCGGCCGAAGCGCTGCACGGGGCGGCGAATCGTCTCTGCTTCATCGCCAACTCGGTCAACTTCCCGGTGCGGCACGACGCCGAAACGCTGGTCGCTTCAGCAGAGTAAAAGGGCGAAGAACACGTTCGTCGTTCCCGCGAAGGCGGGAACCCAGAGGCCGTGCCGCTAGTCTGGGCCCCCGCCTTCGTGGGGGCGACGGGAATTGCTGGGCACCTATACGCCCGGCGGCTTCAGCAGGTCGTAGTGGCGCAGCAGGTCGACGAAGCGGGTGAGGATCTCGCGGCGGTAGGCGTCGCGGTCGCGGCCGGCATAGTCGTAAAAGCCTTTGCCGGCGCGGAGGCCCGTGGCGCCGGTCGCCATATTGCGGCCGATCACCGGGGGCGCGGCGAAGCGGTCGTCGCCCAGCGCCTCGCGTAGGTAGTTGGAGGCATAGTGGAGGATGTCGCCGCCGCCCCAGTCGATGAACTCGACGACGCCGATGCTGGCGAAGCGGAAGCCGAGCCCCCAGCGGGTCGCCTTGTCGATCTCCTCGGCGGTGGCGACGCCCTCTTCCACCATCCGCGCCGCCTCGTTCATCAGCAGGGCCTGCAGGCGTGGGACGATGAAGCCGGGGGATGGCTTGCAGAGGACGGGCACCTTTCCGACCGATTCGAGCAGGGCGCGGAATTTCTCCGTGGTCTCGGGCGCCGTCGCGATGGCGGGGCTCACCTCCACCAGCGGCACCAGAAAGGCCGGGTTGAGCCAGTGACCGTTGAGGAACCGTTCCGGCGCCGGTAGGTGTTCGGCGAGGCTCTCGACCAGGAAGGTCGAGGTGGTCGAGGTGATGATGGTCTCCGGCCCCGCTGCCGCGCCGATGGCGGCGAGGATCGGTTCTTTCACCTCCATCACTTCCGGCACTGCTTCGAAGACGAAGGCGGCGGTCTCGACCTCGCGGTCGAGAGCGTCGAGTCCATGGAACGAGACGTTGTCGAGAATGCCCTCCGTCTCCGCCGGGTCGAAGGTGCCGAGCGACGCCATCAGGTTCAACGTCCCGGCGATCTCGGCTCGGGCGTCCGCTGCGATGTCCGCGCCCGCGGCACGCGGCTTGGCGTCGATCAGCGCCACCGGATGGCCGGCATAGGCGAAGACATGGGCGAGGCCGCGCCCCATCCGCCCCGCGCCGACGATGGCGATGCGGGGAGGGGTCATGCCGTCTCCTCGCCGTCATCACCCGACTTGATCGGGTGATCCACGACTTTCCGGCGAGAAGGCTTGGCGGAGGCGTCGCAATTCGTGGATGGCCCGGTCGAGCCAGGCCATGACGGTGGAGAGGGCGTCGCCACGATCACGAAAGCCCGTCCCGCAGGAGCCTCGTGAGTTCGCCGCGCGTGAGGTCCGAGAGGGCCATCGCCTCCATCGTCCGCAGGCCGCGGCGGAGGTCTTCGTCCAGGATGACGCCGGCGAGCGTCAGCAGGCTGGAGGCCACCGGACAGAACACCCCCGCCCAGGCGCCGGCCGAGATCAGGAAGGCAAGGCCGATCACCACGTCCTCGCGCATGTAGCGGTGGCGGCGCAGGTCGACGGGCTCGCGCCAGCCCTGGCTTTCGACCAGTCGTTCGTGGGCGGCGCGGCCGTACATCCATTCCTCCCCCGCCGGGTCGTAATGGTCCGCGAGGGGAAAATGCGGCGGGCCGTAACCGAAGGCGGTGCGGACGGCCATGCGCTCGGCGTCGAGAGCCGTGGTCACGGCGCGGATCGCCGGCTGGGTGCCCTCGTTGTGGATGTCGAAATCGCCTTTCGCGGCTTCCAGGGGACCCGCGTTCATCAGGATCAGCGGCGGATGGATGATGGGGCCGGCGTTCATCAGCGCCCCGTCCAGCGCGTCCGACAGCCGCTCGACGGCGGGAAAGGCCCGCTCCAGCACCGGGAAGGCCGACTCGCCGGCCGACGCCGGAAAGACGCCGGTCGGGAGCCGCGTCGCGCGGACGGTGATGGTCACCGTGTCGTGCGCGCTCATGCGGGCGAGCCAGGGCAGGGTCCCCGTTTCGGCGAAGATCAAGCGGCGCGTGTTGCCGCGGTCGCGAATCCGCCGCGCCATCCAGTAGCTGCCGAAGGTGCCCGGCGGCAGGAACACGACCTGCCCGTCTTCGAGGTGCGGGGCCATCAGATCGGCCATCCCGGCCTGCGCGGTGGCTGGAAGCGGCACTACGACCAACTCGGCACCGAGCAGCGCCGCGGCGATGTCGGTGGTGACCAGGGACAGGGGGACCCGCCGTGTTCCCTTGACGTCCCGAAGACCGACGCTGCCGCTTTCGATGACAGGGGCGAAGGCGCCTTCGTCGCGTCGCCAGAAGCGCACCGCGTGGCCCGCCTCCGCGAGGTCGGCTGCCGCGGCATAGGCGCCGTTGCCGCCGCCGAGAACGGCGATCTCCATGGTCACGGGGCTGTTGCGGCCGGGGTGTCGGGGCGGGTCATGAGCGCTCTCTTGAGCATGGACGACGGGGCGTCATACTAGCGGGCCCGGTTCGGCCGCGCCATGCGGCGGACCCTTCGTCGCCACTGCCCGGAAGGCCGCGATGACCGAACTCCTGGACCTGACGCCGCTCTTGAATCCTCGCTCCGTCGCCATTATCGGGGCCACCGCCGACGTGCGGCGGCCGGGCGGGCGCCCGCTCGACTACCTCCAGCGCTTCGGCTATCCGGGCCGCATCTATCCGGTGAATCCGAAGCGGACCGAGATCGCCGGGGTCACCTGCTATCCGGACGTCGCCTCTCTACCTGAGGTCCCCGACATGGCGGTGATCGTCCTGCCGGCGGCCGCGGTGCATGAGGCCATGGCCGCATGCCAGAAGAAGGGCATTCCGGCGATGACCGTCTTCACCTCCGGCTTCTCGGAGATGGGGGCGAAGGGCCGGGCGCTCGAAGATCGGATCAAGGTCGATGCTCGCGCCGCCGGCAGCATCATGTGCGGCCCGAACTGCCAGGGGGTCGCCAACTTCAACGACCGCATGGTGGCCAATTTCACCTCGGCGGTGGCGGAGGACGTCATCCCCGGCGGCGGCATCGGCTTCGCCAGCCAGAGCGGTCTGTTCGGCGGCATTCTCACCGACGAATGCCGACGCCGCGGGCTCGGGCTCGGCTATCTCGTCAGCACCGGCAACGAAGCGGTGGTCGACGTCTCCGACGTCATCGCCTATTGCGCCAACGACCCGCGGACCAGCGTCATCGCCGGCTATATCGAGGGCATCCGCGACGGCGAGAAGTTCCGGGTTGCGGCGCAGGTCGCGTCGGACGCGGGCAAGCCCGTGGTGATGCTGAAGGTCGGGCGCACCGCCGAGGCCGCCGCTGCCGCCGCCTCCCACACGGCGTCGATGGCCGGGAGCTATGCCGTCTATCGGGCGGCCTTCCGCCAATGGGGTGTCCTCGAAGTCGACGACATCGACGAACTGGTCGACACCGCCGAGACTTTCGACCGCATCAGGCGGATGCCGCGCGGCGACCGCATCTGCGTGCTGGGGAACTCGGGCGGCGTCGGCGTGTTCTGCGCCGACAAGGTGGTCGGCCTCGGCCTCAGGATGGCGCAGCTCGCGCCCGACACGGTCGCGGCGATCGAGGCCAAGCTGCCGGGCATGGGCTCAGCCCGCAATCCGGTCGACGTGGCGCTGCAGGCGTTCAGCGACCCGGTGTCGGTGGGCAGCCATCTCCGTCACATCCTCGCCGACGAGAACGTCGACGTGGCGGTCGCTGTATTCGGTATACAAAGGCTCTGCGTCGACGAGATGGTCGAGGAATTCCGCGCCGCCCAGGAAGGAACCGACAAGCCGATCGTCGTTGCCTGGATGGGGGGCGACCCGAAGGGGCCGGAGAAGCTGAAGGCGGCCGGCATCCCCACTTTCACCGACCCGTTAAGGGCGCTGAAGGCGGTGCGGAAGCTGATCGAGTTCAGCCGGCGGCAGCCGAGCTTCGGCGCGCCGGCCGCAGAGGGGGCGTGCGGCGCGGCGAAGGCGCTGGTCGCGGATCATGTCACCGCCGGACGGAAGACGCTGGGCGAGCATGCCTCGAAAGCGGTGCTCGAAGCCGCGGGGATCGCAACCACCCGAGAGGTGCTGGTCCGGACGGAAGAGGAAACCGCCGCGGCGGCCGAGGAGATCGGCTTTCCCGTCGTCCTCAAGATCGAATCCGCCGACATCACCCACAAGACGGAAGTCGGGGGCGTGGCGCTCGGGCTCGGCGATGCCGACGCGGTGCGGAAGGCGGTGGCGGCGATGACCGAGCGTGTGCTCGCCGCGCGGCCCGACGCCCGCATCGACGGGTTCACGGTTCAGGAGATGGTCACCGACGCGGTCGAGATGATCGTCGGCATCAAGCGCGATCCCACCTTCGGTCCGACGGTGCTGGTCGGAAGCGGTGGTATCCTGGTCGAAATCCTGGCCGACAGCGCCCTGCGCGTCGCGCCGTTCGATCACGCCCAGGCCGAGGCGATGGTGAAGGAACTGGCGGGCTATTCGCTGCTCGCCGGCGCCCGCGGCAAGCCGCCGGCGGACGTCGACGCGCTGGTCGACGCGCTGGTGAAGGTCTCCGCGCTTGCCGCCGCCTGCCCGGAGATCGAGGAACTCGACATCAACCCGCTGATGGTCCTTCCCGAAGGCCGCGGGGTCCGTGCCGCCGACGGCGTGATCGGGCTGGGGTAGGTCCCGCAATCCACCAAACCATCATGCCCGCGCTGGTGGCCAGCCGGCGATGCTCTCGCGTGGCTCCTGGGTTCCCGCCTGCGCGGGAACGACGGGAGAAGATCAAGGCCGCGGCGCGGCTTCTCCCCCTCCCCGCCCCCCCCTGAAGGGAGAGGGGGCATTATCTCGCGACTTGCTGGGTCTCGGCGGACCTCCCCTCTCGCGGGAGGAGGGGGTATGCGCCCCGCCTCCTGCCGCCCGCTCAAGCGGCATTCCCTCTCCCGTGAGGGGGCGGGGACGGACGAAGCCGTGTTCAGCCCTTCTTGCCGCGTCTTTCCGTGAACTCGGCCATGATGCGCTGTGGTTCGCCCGAAGCGTAGGCTTCGGCCTGCAGGCGGGCGGCGGCGGCCATGGCTTCCTCGAAGCCCGCCCCGGTCATCTCCCGGAAGCGCTTCTTGGTAAGGCGCATGGCGTTCGCCGGTTTGGCGGCGAGGCTTTCGGCGATCTCCATCGCCTTCTCCATCAACTCGCCCTCCGGGACGACATGGTGCAGCAGGCCGGTCGCCAGGCACTCCTCGGAGCCGACCAGGCGGCCGGTAAGCGCGAGTTCGACGGTGCGGGCGTGGCCCAGCGCCTCTTCCAGCAGATGGACGCCGATGACGCTCGCCAGCCCGGCATTGATCTCCGGCTGGCCCATGCGGGTGCCGGGATGGCCGACGCGGATGTCCGACAGCAGTGCGAGCTGGATGCCGGCGCCGGCGGCGACGCCGTTCAGGGCCGCGATCAGCGGTTTGTCGAGATTGCGGAAATGGGTGTAGAGCTGCCGCAGCCCGGCGACCCATTCACGCGCGGAGTCGCTGGTGAGGTCGCGCGCTTCGGCGAGATCCTGGCCGGCGCAGAACGCCTTGTCGCCTGCCCCGGTGAGGATCGCCGCGTACGTCGCGGCGTCACCGTTGAAGCGCAGAAGTGCGTCGCCCAATTCGGCCCGCATCGACGCGTTGAGAGCGTTGCGCTGATCCGGGCGGTTCAAGGTGATGATTTCGACCGGCCCGCGCCGCTCGATGACGATCAACTGGGACATGGTTCCGTCGCGCGTTGGAAGGGCGTGAATGCGATCTGTCGGTGTCTAGCGCGGCTCGCTTTGCTCCGGGCCCAGGCGATCGACCATCTTCTGGAGGGTCTCGCGGTCGCGGATGTAGAGGCTTTTACCCTTCCGCGACACGATCTCGGCCTGAGCCAGGGTGCTGAGCACACGGCCGACGGTCTCGCGCGTGGTGCTGGCGCGACCGGCGATATTGCTCTGCGTCGGCATCGGATAGATGATCCACGACCCCGAAACGGCCGGGTCCGGCCGCGACATCCGTATCAGCTCCATGTAGACGCGCTGCACAGCGCCGAGGGTGCTGAGATCGAGGATGCGGTCGTCGCAGATGCGGATGATGTGGGCGAGCCGGCGGGCCACGCGGATCGCCACCGTGGGGTGGCTGATCATCATCTCGGTAAACGCCTTCGGCGACAGAGCGGCGATCAGGCTGTCGGTCACGGCGACCACCGATGCCGAGCGCGGCTCGCCGTCGATCGCCGACAGTTCGCCGAAATGGCCGCCGACGTCGACCGTCGCCAGAGAGATCGCGCGTCCCGACAAGGCGTAGTTAACCACCTGGACCGCGCCGTAGACGACGAAGAAGACATCCCGGCTGTCACTCTCCCGATCGAGGATCTCCTCGTCGGCGTAGAATTTTCGCCAGATGCACTGGCGAGACAGCTCACGTCGTTCCTCGGATGTCAGGTCGGCGAGCAGGGCGATATCGTCGAGGACGCGCGGTACCTCGCTCAGTGACTGCTTCGAACGCCCTTTGCCGATTGTTCCGGCCATACTTTTCCCCCTCCGGCGCGCGCACAAAGTCTACCCGACGCTGGTTCCGTGATCCAGAAGCGTTGCATGAGGGGAAAGCCCCCATTGCGTGCAGCGCGATATTCCCCGCGAAGGAACACCCCTTCGGACGGTCATGGAGCGGGTTCTACGCACCACAATCGTTCGCTGGCCAGCCTTGCGCCCGCACGGAGCGTGTCAAGCTTGGCCCAGACGACATCCTCGGCGACGAAGCTGTCGCCGGCCAAGGTACTGAAACCGCAATCGGTGCCTGCAACAATCCGGCTGCGGTCCCCCACCACCTCGGCCGCGCGGACGATACGACGGGCGACGACCTCTGGATGTTCTACGTAATTGTTCGTCGTTTCGATCACTCCGGGGATCAGGATCATGCCGTCGGGGAGGGGGGTCGTTTCCAGCGCATCGATTTCATGGGCATGGCGGGGATTGGCGAACGGCACACAGATCGCGCCGACCGCGGCCTGATAAGCGATGGGCAGGATGTCGGGGCAGGGGACGTCGTGGACATGCGGGCTGTCGCGGTTGCCCCAGCAGGCGTGGAGGCGGACGCGATCGGCGGGGATGCCGTCCAGAGCCTCGTTCAGTGCCGCCATGTGCATCTCGACGATGTCGAGAAAGCCGGACAGCGTTTCGTTCTGGAAGAAGCCCGCCCGCTCCAGCCCCAGATCCGGCGCGTCGATCTGCAGCACGAACCCGGCGTCGTGGATCGCGCGGTATTCCGACTTCAGAGCGCGGGCCAAAGCGAAGACGTAGGCTTCGTGGCTGTCGTAATGCCGGTTCACCAAGGCGGTGGCGGCGAAGCCCGGGGAGACGGCGGTCATGAAGGTCTCGGCGAAGACACCCTCATGTCCGGCGAGCGCCGCCCGGAAATCGGTACATTCCTTTCTCACCGCCGCTCCGTCGCCATAGGCGACCTCGGCCACCGCTTGCGGAAAACCGTAGACGCCGACCCGCCGGCGGGCGCTGCGCTCGACCAGGGAAAACCATTGTGGGAAGCGTTGCGCGTCGAGCGGAAGCGGTCTCTCCCCACGGCCGGTCCGGGCGAAGCCCGTCATGCGCTCGGCGATGTAGGAGACGAAGGTGCCGCGCGGCATCTCGCCGTCATTGGCGATGTCGACACCGCAGTCCTGCTGTCTGGCGACGATGATGTCGAGCGCCTGGCGGACGGCGGTGTCGAGTGCAGCCTCGTCCACCGTTTCGCCGTTCTCGCGCGCCACCAGAAGATCGGCGAGCCGGCCGAGGCGCGGCAGGCTCCCCATATGCGTCGTCAGGATCCGATCCTCGCTCGTCTTCACCGCCCTCTCCTCCACAAGTTCTACCGTGCGACCTTGGCAAATCCGTCCCGGCTTGGAAACGGGCCGGTCGGCGCCCCATTTTGATGTCATGCCGAATTCTCAACGATTGGCTGGTGCGGCGCTCGCTATCCTGCTGTCGGTGTCGCCGGCGCTCGCCCAGTCGCCGATCCGAGGCTCGCCCTATGAGCGCAGCTACGAACGCCAGTACGACTATGGTCGTCGTCAGCTGGAACCCGACTTCTGGGAGCTGCGGGACCGGTTCGGGCAGGTCGTTCAGGATCGCTTCGGCCTCGGCTATGAACGAGGCGGGCCCGACGATCGGCTGTATCGTTACCAGTACGATCGGAGCGGTTGGCGGAACGACGACGTGGAGGGAGCGCTGAAGCGTGCCGAACTGGCTCGCCGCGGCCTGCTCGACGCGCCGCTGTCCGGACGTCGCGACAGAGCGCCTTTGCGGGTCGACCCGGTCTGGCGCGACAAGGCCTTCGACAGGTTCGGGTTTTCGAATGGTGACCCACCCGGCAAGTGACGGGCGGCAGGAAGAGGGGGACGATGGCGACGGATTCGATGGGGTGGAGCGGCGTTCAGCGGGGCCTTCACTGGCTGATCGCCGTGGCGGTGGTCGGGCAGCTCTGGATCGGTTTCACTTTCGGCGACATGGCCGAGGAGGAACCCCGGCGCGCGGATCTGTTTGCGATCCACGCCAGCCTGGGGCTCAGCATTCTGCTGGCGATGCTGTTTCGACTCTACTGGCGGGTCACCCACCCGGTCCCCGGCCTTCCGACCACTCTGCAACCCGTCGAGCGGTGTATCGCGCGGGGAACGCATTGGGCATTCTACGCACTTCTCATCGGCCTGCCGGTCGGCGGTTACCTGATGGTGGGCGCGGGAGGGAACAACATCCCCTTCTACGGAGCCGAATTGCCGCCGGCGACCGGAGAGAACGAGGGGTTGAGCGGCGCGGCCGAGGCGGCCCATGGCGCCGGGGCGACCCTCCTGTCGCTGCTGATCATCCTTCACATCGCAGCGGCGCTACGCCACGAGTTCATGATGCGGGACAACGTTCTGCGACGGATGCTCGGGGGGCGGCTCCGTCGAGGGGATTGAGCCGCGTCAGTTCACCTTCAACAGGGTGTCGGCGAGAATTCTGCGGAATTGGTCCGAACGAAAGGGCTTCCGGATCGCCGGGTAGTTCGCGAATTCAGGGCCCAAGCTGTCGACATTGTATCCGGTGGCGAAGACCAGGGGGATATTGAGGCTCTGCAAAGCTTCAGCCACCGGGAACCCCCGTTCGTCGCCCAGGTTTATGTCCAGGATCGCACCGTCGATTTTTTCGGCTTCGACGAGCGCGAGAGCCGTCGACACGCGGGAGGCCGGCCCGACCACCACGCAGTCGAGCTCCTTCAGCATGTCTTCGATCATCATCGCGATCAGCATCTCGTCCTCGACCACCAGCACCCGCCTTCCGGAGAGGCTGCCCAGGTTCGCCGAACTTCTAGGCTTGTCGCGCAGCGCCCTCTCGCGTCGCCGCCGAGAGTTCGAGGACCGCGGCTGGTCGTCGGTGAACGCCACGGTCTGCCAACGGCTCGGTCGAGCCTCACCTATATGCGCGTTTCCGGTCCTTTTGGTCTCCATGACAATCCGGAAAACGCTTTCCGTTCCCGATTGGTGTCAGGGAGAGGGCAACGTTTGGGCGACAGTTGCATCTCTGCAACGGTGCCCTTTCAGGCCGTGCGCCTTCTCGCAACGAAGGCGCCGGCACGACCATGGATCACCGTTCCGGCCGCCGCGGCGGACGTGCCGGCTGGTTCACCCGGCAGTCGTACCGGGCTAGCATGATCGTTCCCTGGACGCTCGACCGTTCGGGGCGCACGCCATCCCGGCCGCAATAGACGATGGCGATGACATCGACGGCGTGGGCGACATCCGCCGGCGTGTCGATGCCGAGAAGGCTAAGCGGGTCTTGTCGGGGTTCGGGTGCCGCCTGGATCTCCACCGCCATCAGCCCGGCGTAACGGGCCCGGACTTCGGCCGGTCCGCTGTCGGTCGCCACGATCATGCTGTCGGCCTCGGGCCAGGGCTGCCAGGCGATGGTGCTGGGACCGGCGGCGCAACCGCCGAGAGCTGCCACGATCGCAAAACCCGCAGTCACACGCGTGAAACCTCCCATCCGAACCCCCATTACATCCCGCCGTCCTGGCAAACCAAGTCGGCGGCGGTAACAGCCGGCGGAACGATCGGGTTGCCCTCGGGGCCGGGCGCGGGCGGCCTCTATGACCGGAGAGCGCCTCCGGTGGCCTTGCTCACCTTGTCGACGATTGCCTCGACCAGGGCCTGGATATCCGCATCGGTGAGCGTCCGGTCCTGGGGCTGGAAGCGGACGCTGAGCGCCACCGACTTCTTGCCCTCGGCGACGTTGGCGCCCGTGTAGATGTCGAACACGCCGACGTCGGTCATTTCGACCTTCTGCGGGGTCTTGCCGCTCAGACTGCGGATCGCCTGCATGAAGGTCGCGACCGGCACCGCTTCGTCGACGACGAACGCGAAGTCGCGGTCGACGGCCGGATAGTCGGAAGCGGCGAGCAGCGGACGCGCCTTGGTCGGCTTGGCCTTCGGAATCGGCAGAGCATCCATCAGCACCTCGAAGGCGACGACGGGTCCGTCGACGTCCATCTCCGCCAACAATCCCGGATGCAGTTCGCCGAAGCGTGCCAATACCGCCTTGGGGCCCAAGCGCAGTTCGCCCGAACGGCCGGGGTGGTACCAGCTGGGCGTCTCGGTGACGACCTGCAGCCTGTCGACGGGGACACCGCATTCATTGAGGACGGCCAGCGCGTCGGCCTTGGCGTCGAAGGCATCGACCGGCCGGCCGGCCGCCAGCCAGTGGCGCGGTCCCGTGGCGCCGGCGCGGATGCCGGCGGCGACCACCGACTGGTCGTCGGGCGAATCCCCGGCGTATTGCGGCCCGACCTCGAACAGGGCGATCTGGTCGAAGCCGCGGTCCTGATTGCGCTGGGCGGCGGCGACGAGATTGGGAAGCGGGCTCGGCCGCATCATGTCCAGGTCGGCGCTGATCGGATTGGCGAGAGCGAGCTCGGGCGCGCCGCCGCCGAACAGCGTGGCGTGTGCCGACGGCAGGAACGACCATGTCACCGCCTCGACCATGCCGCGGGCGGCGAGGACTCGCCGGACTTCCCGGCGGCGGCGTTGCGGCGTGGTGAGCAGGGCGCCGGCGACGGCGGCCGCGCGCTGCAGCGATACGGCCGGAATGGCGTCATAGCCGTGAACGCGCAGAACCTCCTCGACGAGGTCGGCTTCGCCGTCGATGTCATTGCGCCACGACGGCACCGACACCGAAAGCACCTCGCCTTGGTCTTCCGAGGCGAAGCCGAGGCGGTCGAGGACCGCTTCGGATTCGGCCTTGGCCATGTCGAGGCCGCCCAGGGCATGGACGCGCGACGGGCGGAAGTGGACCGGTCCACGGCCCGCCGGCGCTTCGCCGGCAATCGCCAGCTCGCTCGCTTCACCGCCGCAGATATCCAGAATCAGGCGAGTCGCGAACTCGGCGCCGGGTAGGCAGCCTTCGCGGTCGATGCCGCGTTCGAAGCGGTGGCGGGCATCACTGTCGACCGACAGTTTCCGGCCGGTGGCCGCTGTCCGGATGGGATCGAACAGCGCCGATTCCAGGAACACGGTCGTCGTCTCCGGCGAGCAGCCGGTGCCCTCGCCGCCGATCACGCCGCCCAGCGCGACGGGACCGTCGTCGTCGGCGACCACGGTGACGGCGTCATCCAGGGTGTAGGTCCGGTCGTTGAGCGCCGCCAGCGATTCGCCCGGGCGGGACAGCCGGACATGGATGCTGCCGGCGATGGCGTCGGCATCGAAGACGTGGAGCGGTCGCGCGCGGTCCAGCATCACGTAGTTGGTGATGTCGACGAGGGCGGAGATCGGCCGCAGCCCCACGGCCATAAGCCGCTGCTGCATCCAGGCCGGGCTCGGCCCGTTGCGAACGCCGCGGATGGTCCGTCCGACGAAATGCGGGCAGGCGTTGGCGGCGTCTTGGTCGAAAGCGAGGCGGACGGAGATGGGGCTCGCGAAGGTGCCCGGTACGGCGGGTGGAGCGGCATCCTTCAGCCGGCCGAGCCCGGCGGCGGCGAGGTCGCGGGCGATACCGAGCACGCCGAGGCAGTCGCCCCGGTTCGGGGTGATCGCGATGTCGATGACCGGATCGTCGAGACCCATGACCTCGGCGAAGGGCCGGCCGAGCGGCGCGTCCTCCGGCAGCTCGATGATGCCGTCGTGATTGTCGCCCAGGCCCATCTCGCGCTCGGAGCACAGCATGCCGTAGCCGGTGATGCCGCGGATCGGCTTCTTCTCCAGCTTCATGCCGCTGCCGGGGATGATGCTGCCGATCGGCGCGAACACGGCCTTGATGCCGGTGCGGGCATTGGGCGCGCCGCAGATGACGTCCAGCACCTCGCTGCCGGTGTCGACCTTGCAAAGGCGCAGGCGGTCGGCGTTGGGATGCGGGACCGCCTCGACGACATGGGCGACCGTGAAGGACGCGAGCTCGGATGCGCGATCGGTGACCGACTCGACTTCCAGGCCCAGCGCCGTCAGCCGCTCGGTGATGGTGGCGAGATCGGCGTCCGTGTCGAGATGGTCGCGGAGCCAGCCCAGGGTGAATTTCATCGCGTCATCCCCCGCGCCAGGGTCGGAATGTCGAGCGCGGCGAAGCCGTAATGGCGAAGCCAGCGCAGGTCGCTTTCGAAAAAGGTACGGAGATCGGGAATCCCGTATTTCAGCATCGCGATCCGTTCGATTCCCATGCCGAAGGCGAAGCCCTGATACTCGGTCGGGTCCACGCCGACGTTCTCCAGAACGCGCGGATGGACCATGCCGCAGCCCAGGATCTCCAGCCAGTCGCTGCCGGCGCCGATGCGGAGCTCGCCGCCTTCGCGCGAGCAGCCGATGTCGAGTTCGGCCGAAGGCTCGGTGAACGGGAAGTAGCTCGGCCGGAAGCGGGCGGGCAGGTCGTCCACTTCGAAGAAGGCGCGCGCGAAATCGATCAGGCAGCCCTTCAGATGTCCCATATGCGTGGTCCGGTCGATAACCAGCCCCTCGACCTGGTGGAACATCGGCGTATGGGTGATGTCGTAGTCGTAGCGATAGGTCCGTCCCGGGACGATCAGACGATAGGGGGGCGGCGCCGCCATCATTGCCCGGATCTGCACCGGCGAAGTGTGGGTGCGGAGCAGGAGGCGCGACCCGTCTTCCTTCTCCGGGAAGTAGAAGGTGTCGTGCATCTGCCGCGCCGGATGCTCTTCCGGAATGTTGAGGGCGGTGAAGTTGTTGAAGTCGGTCTCGATCTCCGGCCCTTCGGCGACCGTGAAGCCCATGTCGCCGAAGATTTCGGTCAACTCGTCGATCACCTGGCTGATGGGATGGATGCGGCCTTCCGCCTCGAATCGCGCCGGGGCGGTGACGTCGATCCGTTCCTCGCGCAGGCGCGCTTCCAGGCGGGCGGCGGCGAGGACGGCCTTGCGGCTTTCGATCGCGGCGGCGAGTTCGTCCTTCAGGGCGTTGAAGGCCTGGCCGGCGGCCTTGCGCTGCTCGGGGTCCATGCCCGCCAGAGCCCGCATCTGCTCGGTCAACCGGCCCTTCTTGCCCAGGGCGGCGACGCGGACCTGATCCAGCGTGTCGAGATCGCCCGCATCGGCGATCGCTTCGAGGAATTCAGAGCGCAGGTGATCGATATTCATCGCTTTCCGTCACCGAGTGCATTGAGGCGCGACCGGAATGGCCCCGCACCGTCCCTACGTCAACAAAAAGGGGGCCGTTCGCACGGCCCCCTTGGTCTTTTCGGCTTCCGCCGCGCTGGATCTAGATCACGGCGCGGATCAGCGGCTGGCGAGGGCTCCGCGCGCCGCTTCCACCAGCGCGCCAAAGGCCTCCGGCTCGCGTACCGCGATATCGGCCAGCACCTTGCGGTCGACCTCGATACCCGCCGTCGCCATGCCGTGCATGAACTCGGAATAGGTCATGCCGTGCTCGCGCACACCGGCGTTGATACGAGTGATCCACAGCCGCCGGAAGTCGCGCTTCCGCGCCCGCCGGTCGCGATAGGCATACTGCAGGGACTTCTCGACCCGCTGGACCGCGGCCCGGAAGGTGTTCTTCGACCGTCCCCGAAAGCCCTTGGCCTGGCTGATGACTTTCTTGTGCCGGGCGTGGGTGGTTACGCCCCGTTTGACGCGCGCCATCGGTTCGTCCCTCTAGGCGTTGGGTAGGAAATACTTCTTGATCAGCTTGGAATCGCCCGCCGCGACCTCGGTCGTTCCGCGGGCGTTACGGATGAACTTCTGCGTCCGCTTGATCATGCCGTGACGCTTTCCGGCATACTGCCGGCGAAGCTTACCGGTTCCGGTGAAGGAGAAGCGCTTCTTGGCGCCGCTCTTATTCTTCAACTTGGGCATATCGGTCCTTCGATTGCATTCGGACGCGGGCGACGCACAAGCGTCACGCTCCGACGGCCGGCGTGCTCGGAAGCGGGGTTTATAGCGATGCCGTTCCGCCAATGCAAGGTGCTGTTTCCGGGTTGCCGACCATCCACCCTATAGCCGTCATTGCCGGCCGCAGGCGAAGCAATCCAGCAGATCGGACGGCTGGATTGCTTCGTCGCTCCTCGTCGTTCCGACATGAGGCGGTCGTGCTCTAACGGCTGATCGGAAAACGCGGGAACCGGCTCAGCGCGGCGAGATCACCATGGTCATCTGCCGGCCTTCCATCTTCGGTAGCTGGTCGACCTTGGCGAGCTCCTCCAGCTCGTCGCGCACCCGCAGCAGCACCTTCATGCCCAGATCCTGATGCACCATTTCACGCCCGCGGAAGCGCATGGTCACTTTGACCTTGTCTCCGTCCTCGAGGAATCTGTGAATGCTCCGCATCTTGACGTTGTAGTCATTGTCGTCGATGCCGGGGCGCATCTTGATTTCCTTGACCTCGAAGTGCTTCTGCTTCTTGCGGGCCTCGGCGGCCTTCTTCTGCTCCTCGTACTTGAACTTGCCATAGTCGAGGATCTTGCAGACGGGCGGGTCCGCATTGGGCGCGACCTCGACCAAGTCGAGACCGGCTTCTTCGGCCTTGAGCAGCGCCTCGTCGGTGGTTACCACACCGACCATTTCTCCCTGCGCGTCGACGAGTCGGACGCGCGGTATCGTTATCTCCCTGTTGACGCGAGGTCCGTCGCGATTGGGGGCAACGGGAACGACTGGTCTAGCGATGAACGCTCTCCTTTTGTCTATCTATCGAAACGTCACCGGCCGGCCCGTCCTTCGGGTGCCGGCCGATCAGTAATCAAGCGGCGGCAGGAACCGCCTCAGACTGAAGTTTATCGACCACCTCCTGCAGCGCAAGGACTTCTTGGTCCTTGCTTCCCAAACGCCGGACCGAGACCTTGCGTTCCTCGGCCTCGCGCTTGCCGACAACGAGCAGCACCGGAACTTTCGCCATCGAATGCTCGCGGACCTTGTAGGTGATCTTGTCGGCACGAACGTCAAGGGCGACTCGCAGGCCCGCCGCCTCCAGCGCGTCACGGACTTCGGCCGCATAGGAGTCGGCGTCGTTGGTGATGGTCGCCACCGCCACCTGGGTCGGCGCCAGCCAGAGCGGCATGCGCCCGGCATAGTGCTCGATCAGGATGCCGATGAAGCGCTCGAACGATCCCAGGATCGCCCGGTGCAGCATGACGGGCCGGTGACGCTGGCCGTCCTCGCCGACATAGATCGCGTCCAGCCGCTCGGGCAGCACGAAGTCGACCTGGAGCGTCCCGCACTGCCAGTCGCGGCCGATGGCGTCCC